>CAZQRT010000043.1:0-12402 GCA_964596105.1 uncultured Erysipelotrichales bacterium
CGGCTATGTCCCGAAATGCCCGCGCTGCGATGTCGCTTTGACCTATCACCGCAGCACGCAGGTGCTGAAATGTCATTACTGCAATTACGAGATTCCTTTTACGGGATCCTGCCCGAGCTGTCACTGCGAACTGGTCAGTTACCGCGGCATTGGCACCCAGCAGGTGGAAGAGAATCTGAAAAATCATTTTAAAAAACTGCGCGTGATCCGTTACGACCGTGACACCACAGCGAAAAAAGGGGAGCATGAACGGCTGTTAAACGCGTTCGCCCGCCATGAGGCTGATGTTCTGCTAGGGACGCAGATGATCGCGAAAGGCCTCGATTTTCCCGATGTGACGTTTGTCGGGGTCATCGACGCCGACAGTTCTCTAAACTTCCCCGACTACCGGAGCGCCGAGCGGACTTTTCAGCTATTGCTGCAGGTCAGCGGGCGGGCCGGACGCCACGGCCAGGACGGCCAGGCGGTGATCCAGACGTACAATCCTGACCATTACGCCATCGTCGCCGGGGCCCGCCAGGATTATCTTGATTTCTACAAACAGGAGATGCAAATCCGCCAAAAGACGTGCTATCCGCCGTTCTGCTATTTGTGCCAGCTGGTTTTCTCCGGCCGCAATGAGCAGGCGGTGCAGAAAAGAGCGCAGGTGATCGGTGCCGTGCTGAAAAAATACGAGGAGCTGGAAGTGCTCGGCCCGGCCCCGGCGCTGGTCGCCAAAATGAACAATGTCTACCGCTGGCGGATTTTATTGAAATACAAAAAAGCCAATATCGTCAGTCAAATCTTAAGCGAGATCATCACGGAGGATGTCTCCAGTGTGAATATCGCCGTGGATATCAATCCATATTCGCAGTGAACGGGGGTAGTTATGAAAAAACAAAGCGAACTGGACATGCTTTTAGCGCAAGTGAAAGCAGGAAACATCTATGCCTATTATAATCTCGGATACATCTACCTTCTCGGGCAGGGCGTGCCGGAAGATCCTAAAAAAGCCGTGGAATATTTTCAGAAAGGCGCCCGCAGTGGCGATGGCAAATGCATGATGGCCATGGCGATGTGTTATAAAAACGGCGACGGGGTCGAACCCGATGAAAAAGAGATGATCGCCTGGCTCGAACGCGGGGCCAGAATCAATGATCCTTTCTGCCTTTACCGCCTCGGCATCTGCTATGAAAACGGCGAGGGCGTTTCCTCTGATCTCGATAAGGCCGCCGAGCTCATGCAGCGCTGCGGAAAGAAGCATAAAGAGGCGCGGCGCTGGCTCAAGGATCACCATTATATCAGGAGGTCCTGGTTATGACGAGCCGGGAGTGCGCACTTTTTGTCCTGAACGGCGTCAGTCAGGGCGGATATTTAAGCGCATGTCTTGACGCGGCGATGCGGAAAGGCTCTTTTGACGGGCAGGACAAAAGCTTTATCGCCCGTTTGTGCTATGAGACCCTTCATCATCAAATCACCATCGACGCCGTGCTTGATCAGCTGACCGGTCGCATCGGGACTTTTGAGCGGCTGGTGCTGCGGCTGGCGGTCTGTCAGTTGTGGTATTTTGACCGTGTGCCCGCTTACGCCGCGGTGGCTGAGGCGGTGGCTGAGGGCAAAAAGAAAGGCGGACAAAAAACCGCGAATTTCATCAACGCCGTGCTGCGTCACTGTCCTGACCGGCCCCCGGTGTTTGATGATTTGAGCCTTGATTATTCCCATCCCGCGTGGCTGGTCAAGATGTGGCAGAAACAGTACGGGGAAAAGGAAACGCTCGCGATCTTAAAAGCTGATCAGAGCCGGCCGGCTTACGGGGCCCGGGTGAATACGTTACAGACCACCCGCGAGAAGGTCTTAAAGGCTTATCCTGATTTACAAGAAGGAAAACTGAGTCCGGACGCCGTTTTGTTTCCCCGGGGGTCTGTCGCCAGTCACCCTTTGTATCAAAACGGGGACATCACCATTCAGGATCAGGCCAGCCAGCTGGCCGCGATTTTCAGCATGGTTCAAGAAAATGACCGCGTTTTGGATCTATGCGCCGGGGCCGGCGGCAAAAGCACGCATTTAGCCGCCATCATGCATAATACCGGCAGCATTCTGGCGCTCGATATCTATACTGATAAATTAAACCGCCTTCTGGACAATGCCCGCCGTTTAGGCTGTCTTAACATCACCACCAGGCTTTTAGACGGCACGCGGGCGGATGAAGTTTTAAAACCGGAATACGATCTGGTCATGGTGGACGCGCCGTGCTCCGGGCTCGGGGATCTTGCCCGCAAGCCGGAAATCCGCTACCGCGAACCGGAAAGAATCGATGATTTGATCGCCCTGCAAAGGCAGCTGCTGCTTGCCGCAAGCAAATTAGTCAAACCGCGAGGGCTTCTTGTGTATTGCACCTGCACCTTAAACAAAAAAGAAAACGAAGGGCAGACCGCCAGTATTCAAAACGAGGCGGGTCTAGACCTGGAGTATGAGCGGACGGTTTTCCCTCAAGGCGGACAGCATGACGGATTTTATCTGGCGAGGATGAGAAAATCATGATGAACAGCTATGATCTCACCCTGGAGCAGTGGCAGCAGCATCTCACCGGCATCAATGAGAAGCCGTTTCACGCCCGGCAGATTTTTCGCTGGCTGTATCAAAAGGACGCGACTTCTTTTGATATGATGAGCGACCTGTCGCTGGCTCTGCGCGAAAAGCTGGCCGGGAATTTTGACTTTTTTCTTCCCGCTATCGCGCAAAAGCAGACCGCGAAAGACGGCACCCGGAAATATCTTCTTGAGATGGCAGACGGCAGCCGCGCCGAGACGGTTTTGATGACGATGCCTTACGGCCATTCCGTCTGTGTCTCGAGTCAGGTGGGCTGCAATATGGGCTGCAAGTTTTGCGCGAGCGGACTTTTAAAAAAGCAGCGCAACCTCACCGCCGGGGAAATGATGGGGCAGGTGATGGTCATCGCCCGCGAGTTAAAAGCGGATAGAGTCAGCCATGTCGTGGTGATGGGAACGGGCGAGCCTTTTGACAACTATGATGAAGTGAATCGTTTTATTCATATTTTAAACAGTCCCTACGGGCTGGCCATCGGGGCGCGCCACATCACGGTTTCCACCTGCGGTTTAATCGACGGCATCAAGCGCTACGCGGAAAATGATCTGCAGACCAATCTCGCGATTTCGCTGCATGCCGCTGATGACGAGACGCGCAGTCAGATCATGCCGGTCAATCAGGCTTACGGCCTGTCCGCTTTAAGAGCGGCGATTCAGGATTATATCGCCAAGACGAACCGCCGCGTCACCCTGGAGTACATCCTTTTGAAAGATGTGAATGACTCGCTCGCGGATGCCCGCAAACTCGCGCATTATATCGGGCATCTCAATGTCTACGTGAATCTGATTCCATACAATCCGGTCAGCGGAAGCGGATTTAAAAAATCACAAAATATTAAAGCTTTTCATGAGGAGCTTTTGCGTCTGAAGGTGCCGGTGACCTTGCGCAAAGAGCACGGCAGTGATATTGACGCGGCCTGCGGACAGCTGCGCGCCAGATCGCGGAGGAGGTGACCGGCTTGCAGTATGCTTTTCAGTCCGATATCGGCAGACACCGCAAGGACAATCAGGACCGTGTCGATATCATCACGAAAGAAGATCAGGTTTTAGCGGTGGTGTGTGACGGCATGGGCGGACATTTGGCCGGCGAGCTCGCCGCGCAGATGGTGCTTGACAGCATTCTGGCCAGTTTTCTGGAGCATGCCCCGTTTTTGGATAATAAGCAGGCCTGTGACTGGGTGGCTTCCGCGGTGCGCGGCGCCAATCATCTCGTTTACGCCGACGCTTATGTGCACGCCGAGCATGCCGGGATGGGAACCACCCTGGTCGGGGTGCTGATGATGCCCAAAGAGATGGTTGTTTTTCATGTCGGGGATTCGCGCCTTTACACTTGCCAGGAGCAGCTCACCCAGCGCACCGAGGACCATACTTATGTCAACATGCTTTTAAAATCCGGCTCCATCAGTCCCTGGCAGGCGCGCTATCACCCGCAGCGTAATATCCTGGTGAAGGCGGTCGGGGTTTTCGAGGATCTTATCGTCAGTTTGCAGCTTCTGCCGCGCGAGAAACAGCTTTTGCTTCTGTGTTCGGACGGGCTGTACAACTGTCTGGATGAACACCAGATTCAAGACATTTTAAAAGCCGGAACGAGCGTGGTGGAAAAATGCGAGGAACTGATTTTGCGCGCCAATGAGCAGGGCGGTTATGACAATATCACGGTGGCGTTAATCGATGATCCGGGAGGTGAGGAGTATGAGCCATGAAGGCATGATCGCGGGCCGCTACTTTATCAAGGATCTGATCGGGCAGGGCGGCATGGCGGATGTCTTTTTAGCCTATGACACGATTTTAGAGCGCGATGTGGCGATCAAAATTCTCCGCAGTCACCTCGCCAGCGATGAAACCTATGTTCAGCGCTTTGCCCGGGAAGCCAACGCGGTCGCGACCCTGTCCCATAAAAACATCATTAAAATCTACGATGTCGGCGAAGATCACGGCAAGTACTACATCGTCATGGAGTATGTGCCCGGTCTTACTTTAAAAGCTTTGATCCGTAAGCGCGGCGCCCTGCAGATTGAAGAAGCGGTCGATATTATGAGCCAGCTTTTATCGGGGGTGCGGGAGGCGCACCGCCACGGCATTATTCACCGCGATTTAAAACCGCAGAATATCCTCGTCACGGACAGCGGCATCGCGAAAATCGGCGACTTTGGCATCGCCATGATGCAGTCGTTAACCCAGGTCACGGATTCCACCACGATCATGGGCTCGCTGCATTACCTGGCCCCGGAGATTGCCCGGGGTGAAAAGGCCACCGCGCAAAGTGATATTTACGCTTTGGGCATCATTTTTTATGAGCTTTTGCGCGGCGCGGTGCCGTTTAATGACGACGCCCCGGTCAACATCGCCATCATGCACATGCGCGATGACATCCCTTCCATCCGGGAGTTTAATCCGACCATCTCGCAGGGCATCGAGAATGTCATCATCAAAGCGACGGCGAAAAACAAAGACGACCGTTATGAGACGGCCGGGGATATGCTTTACGCGTTGCAGATGGCTGTCAAGTATCCGGATCAGGATAAAATCACGTTCGATCAGGCTGCCGAAGATGACCCGACCATGGTTTATGAGGGAAAAACGCTTGAACCTGAGCCGGTCACACCTTTGAAAAAGAAGAAAAAAAATAAAAAGGCGCTGGTTTATGCCGGTATCGTGACGGCTTTGGTCATCCTGCTGGTCGCGGGGGGACTTCTTGTCAGCAGTTACCTGAACGCCCGGCTGCGCATGCCAAAACTCGCCGGGCTGACTTTGGACGAGGCCCGGGAAACATTAGAGAAGCTGGAACTGGTCCTTGATGAAGATAATATTTTAGAGGAGAATACCGAACAGTATGATCCCGGCCAGATTATTAAAACATCGCCGGCGGCGGGAACGGAAATGAAGAAGGGCGATCTCGTCCGCGTCACGATCTCGAAGGGCAAAAAGATTACCATCGACAATTATACCGGCAAGAATTTCCATGACGCGGAGGACGAGCTGGTCGACATGGGGTTTGTGGTCAGCACGGTTTATGAGGAAAGCGACCGCTACAACTCCGGGCTTGTCATCACGCAAAGCCTGCCGGCCGGAACGGTTGTCAACGATGAACTGGTCAAGGAGATCACCCTGACGGTTTCCCGCGGGTACGCGGTGCTCGTCGACAGCGTCATCGGGTATGATATCGACGCGGCGCGAAAACTTTTAGAGTACAAGGGCATTAAAGTGCGCCTGGAAGCACTGCCGCTGCCTGATCTCATCGATCCCGGTCTGGAGACTAATGTCGTGGTCGATCAGACCCATGAAAACGAGACGCTGACGACTTCCGGCGTTGAGGTTGTTTTGTATTATTATCCCGACGATACGAACAGTTATATCCCGGAGGAGCAGCCATGAGAATGGCGGGAACCGTCTACAGCCTGCAGGCGGATCTCTATCAGGTGAAAGCGGGTAATGATATGCTTCTGGCCAAGGCGCGCGGCGTCTTTCGCTACCAGAACCAGAAACCCCTGGTCGGTGATCAGTGTCTGCTTGATTATGACGGCAAAAACCAGGCGGTGATCATGGAAATTCTGCCTCGTAAAAATGTTCTGTCAAGACCGCCGGTCGCCAACATTGATCTCGCTTTCATTTTGATGTCCTGCCGGGATCCGGATTTTTCCGGTTTTCTGGTTGACCGCTTTTTAGCCCTGATTGAGCAGGCCGGGATTGCCCCGGTGATCGTGGTGACGAAATGGGATCTGTTACCAGAGGGCACAGATCTTGAGGATAGACTGGCCGAGTATGAGCATGACGGCTACCGCGTCGTCAAAACTTCCTGTGTCAATCAAACCGGCAAGGAAGAAATCATGACGCTTATCGCCGGGCATACGGTGCTTTTAACCGGGCAGAGCGGGGTAGGCAAGTCGAGTCTTTTAAACATGCTGAAACCGGATTTGCGGCTGGCGACGCAAAGCATCTCGAAGGCGCTGGGCAGAGGGCGGCACACCACCCGGCACTGCGAACTGTATGAGATCGGCGCCGGAGCGGTCGTGGATACCGCGGGGTTCTCGCGGCTCGATCTGCCGTTTGATGAGCGGGATCTGGCCGTCAGCTATCATGATTTTAAAGAACTTTCCAGCAAGTGCCGGTTTCGCGGCTGCCTTCATCATCATGAGCCGGACTGCGCGGTCAAAGCCGCGGTCGCCAGCCATGAGCTTTCCTTGTCGCGCTATCAGCATTATTTAACGTTATTAGACGAGATTCAAAACCGGAAAGGAAGGTATCTGGCATGATTGTATCGCCATCGGTTTTATCCGCTGATTTTCTTCACCTCGAAAGGCAAATCAAAGAAATTGAGCGCACAGATGCCCGCTGGCTTCACTATGATGTCATGGACGGCCATTTTGTTCCCAATCTCTCTTTCGGCCCGGGGATTTTCCGGCAGATCGCCGGAGTTACGGATTTATTTCTCGATGTCCATCTCATGGTCACCGATCCTTTGTCTTATATCGCTGATTTTGACGCGGCTGATTTGATTTTTTTCCATCTTGAAAGCGGCAGCCCGATCCAAAAGACCATCGCTGAGATTCACGCCCGGCATATCAAAGCCGGTCTCGCCCTCAAGCCGGCCAATGGCATAGATGCTTTGCTGCCTTATCTCGATGACATAGAGGCGGTCTTAGTGATGAGCGTCGAGCCGGGATTTGGCGGCCAGACTTTCATGATGTCTAGCCTTGATAAAATCAAAGCGCTTCGGGCTTTAAAGAAAAATCATGATTTTCTCATCGCGGTGGATGGCGGCATCAATGATGAAAATGCCCCGCTTGTGAAAGCGGCGGGGGCGGATGTCGTGGTCGCCGGAAGCTATATATTCAGGGCGCCGGACAAGGCGGCCGCGGTGGCGAAGCTGTTATGAAGATCGGGATTTACGCCGCCGGGAACGCGGTCATGAATTTTGACAGAAATATTCCTTATATCGGGGTTGACGGCGGTCTCGAGTTTCTTTTAAAAACGGGCATCACCCCGCGGTACGCGATCGGGGATTTCGATTCTTATGACGGCGCGCCTGACTTCGCTAATGTGATCAGGCTTCCCGCCCGTAAAGATGTCACCGATACCCACGCGGCGCTATTAAAAGCGCTCGAGCTGGGTTATGATGAGATTGTGATCTACGGTGTGACCGGCGGACGGCTGGATCATTTTTTCGCCGTGATGCGGCTTTTGTATCGTTACAAAGATGAAAACATCACGGTACTCGATGATGATAACCGCATCACGATCCTCAATCCCGGCTGTCATATCATAAAAAAAGACGGGTACCGCTATGTTTCTTTCTTTGCCGTGGAACCGTGCCGGATTTCTCTGGAGGGGTTCAGTTATCCTTTGAAAGATTATCTTCTCGCCTATGACGACCCGTTATGTGTCTCTAACGAAATTTTGAAAGATCATGCCGCGGTGACGACCGACCATTCTGTGTACATGATTGAATCCAGGGACCGGTGACTGTATGGATACTTATGAATGCCGGTTAGATAATTTTACCGGCCCGCTCGATCTTCTGCTGCATCTCGTCAAGGAAAAAAAGATGGATCTTTTGGAGCTTTCCATCACGGAAATCTGCGATCAGTACCTGGCCTATATTGAGCGGCACCGCGATCTTTATCTTGAGACGAAAAGCGAGTATCTGGTGATGGCCGCTTATTTACTGGAAGCGAAAAGCAAGATGCTGCTGCCGGTGGAGAAGGTCAGCATCCAGGATGATTACGAGCCGGATATGCGCGCTAAGCTGATTGAGCGCCTTCTGACTTATAAAAAATACAAGGACGTGGTCGCGGCCTTAAATATCAAAAAAGAAGAAAGGGAAGCTTTTTATACCAAGCTGCCCGCTGATATGTCAAGCTATGAACAGGAGGTCGCGAAGATTCCCCAAAATCTCGATCCTTACGCTTTGATCCAGGCGATGAACCGGCTCATGGCGCGCAAGGTTCACCTGCGGCCGCTGCAAAGCGCGGTGGCGCAAAAGGAGCCTTCCGTCGAGGAGCGGACCGTTAAAATCAAGGAATATCTCTCCCTGCACCGGCATGAAAAGGTGAATTTGGGCGATTTGTTTGAAGAAGGGGACCGCATGATGTTCGTGGTGACCTTCCTGGCGGTTTTGATTTTAGCCAATCAGGGGTATTTGTCGCTCGATCAAAAGCACCGCTATGATGATGTTTATGTGGAGGTGGCGCCGTGAGTGAACGGATGGCCGCGATTCTGGAGGGCATGCTTTTTCTGGCCGGCGATGAAGGCCTGAGTGTCAAAGAGATGGCCGCCCTGACGGATTTGTCTGATGACATGATCGCGGCGTATATGAGCGCATATCAGAAGGAACTGGATGAGGATCCCAAACGGGGCTTGACCCTGGTCTTTTTAGCCGGCCGTTATAAGCTGGCGACCAAGGTGATTTATAAAGACTATTATGAAAAGATGGTCGCGCAAAAAGAGCGGGGGCTTTCCCAGGCGGCGATGGAAACGCTGGCCATTATCGCTTACCGGCAGCCGGTGACCCGCCTCGAGATCGAGGAGATCCGCGGGGTGGCCAGTGACGCCACCATCAGGAGACTGCAGGCGCGGGGTTTGATTAAAGAGGCCGGGCGCCAGGACAGCCCGGGCAAGCCGATCTTATACACGGTGACGGACGCGTTTATGGACGCTTTTAATCTGGCCGATTTAAGTGAACTGCCGCCGCTGTCCGAGACCGAGCAGCCGCCGCTTGATTTATTTGACATGGCTGATGAAAGTGAGGAGGAATATCATGACTTCTAGAGTCGCTATCCTGGGAATTATCGTGGAGAACAGCAGCGCCATCGCGGATTTGAACGCGCTTCTGCATGAGTATCGTGATTATATTATCGGCCGCATGGGGATTCCTTATCCCAAGCGCGCCATTCATGTCATTTCCATCGCCATGGACGCGCCGCAGGACAAGATCGCTTCTTTATCCGGAAAAATCGGACAGCTGGAAGGCATCAGCTGCAAGGCGGCTTATTCCAATAAGATTTTTGCAGAGTGATCATGCGTTTCTTCTTTTTTGATATCGACGGCACCCTTGCTTATCCAAAAAACGGGCGGGCCTGTATTCCCGCCAGCGCCAAAGCGGCGATTGCCGGGTTAAAGGCAAACGGCCATATCGTCGCGATCGCCTCAGGAAGGCAGATTGCCACACTGCTCCCGGTGATGGCGGAGTGCGGGATTGACCATGCCGTCAGCGACGGCGGTTACGGCCTGATCATCAATCAGAAGGTCTTGTATGTCAGGCCGCTTGCCAAAGCTTTGATCAATAAGCTTTGTTTTGAGCTGGAGGAAAAGAAGATCGCTTACGCCGTCATGGAAAAAGATCATCCCCGGACGCTTTTTGCCGCGAAAAAAATGATGGCAGATTCTACGGGTTTCGGGGAAAATATGCGACTTGTGATTTTAGATGATTATGATCCCCGCCGGCATGATATCACCAAGGTGTTTATCACCTGTCCAATTGGCCATGAGGATGATATCCAAACCGTCAATATGCGTAAGATCACGCGTTATCATCCCGGGTATCTGGTCTATGAGCCCGATGACAAATATGACGGGGTCAAGGCCCTGGTGAATTATTTTCACGGCGACTTGAAAGATGTCGTCTGCTTCGGGGACGGCTTTAATGATGTGGATTTGTTTAAGAAAGCCGCTTGCGGGATTGCCATGGGCAACAGCATCCCGGAATTAAAAGCGGTCGCTACTTATATCACAACTGACGCGGACAACGACGGCATCTACAAAGCCTGTAAGCATTTTGGCTGGATCTAGGAGGAAAAGATGGAAAGACTGCAGAAAGTAATCGCCGCCAGCGGTTATGCCTCAAGAAGAAAAGCGGAACAGCTGATCTTGCAGGGGCGGGTCAGGGTGAATGACGAGGTGGTCACGACGCTGGGCACCAAAGTCTCGCGCCATGACATCGTGGCGGTTGACGGCGTGACACTCGCCAGAGAAAGCCTTGTTTATTATGTGCTGTATAAACCGAAAAACATGGTGACGACCATGCGTGACGAGCACGGCCGGGCCTGCGTGGGGGATTTGTTTCAGGGCCTCCCGGAGCGCGTCTATCCGGTCGGCCGGCTTGATTATGACAGTTCGGGATTACTCCTGATGACCAATGACGGCCAGTTCGCCAATCTCATGATGCATCCTTCCGGGATGGTCGAGAAGTGGTATGAGGTGTCGGTCAAGGGACTTTTATCGGGAACTGAGCTCCATCAGCTCGAAACCGGGGTGTTTCTGGACGGGAAAAAGACCCTGCCTTGTAAAATCAAGGTGACGCATAAAGATGCGGTCCATCAGACGACGGTGATGACGGTTCGTCTTAGAGAAGGGCGCAACCGCCAGATTCGCCGCATGTTTGAGCTTTTCGGGTATCAGGTCACCAGACTGCACCGCTTTCGCGTCGGCAGTGTCGATTTGAAGGGGCTGACGCCGGGACAGTACCGCCGTTTAACGCCTCATGAGATTCAGCTTTTAAAGCACGATGCCGGAAATAAATAAAAAAAACGGCATCGCGCCGCTTTTTTTTTTGAAGATGGATTTACTTCTTAATAGCCTGGGCCGGGCAGGATTCGATAGCCTCGTCGACACCGGACATTAAATCCTCAGGGATTTCCTCGTCTTCGCCTAAAATGTTGTAAGCCAGACCCTCATCATTAAGATCGAAAACCTCAGGGCAGATTCCCGTGCATGCACCGCAACCGATGCAGCCTTCAATTTTAATTTTTGCCATATTAAATATCCTCCTTTGCTGCAACTCCATTATAAATCAGAAAAGGGCGTAATGCAATCATTTTAAGCGATCCTCATCACGCAAAAATGCTCATCTCACCTCATTTTTTAACATTTTTTTGTCAACTGTAAAGGAATTGTGCTATAATGCGTGAAGGAAGGTGAAAGAACATGGCGAAAATGTCACGGATGGCTAAATATAAGGATTTACGTGAAGGCATAAAAAATGAGGTGGGTTCCAGTCAGCAGACCGGCATCGACATCGACGCTTACCGCCGCTATATGGCAGATGATACGGACACCACCCAGCTGGAAGATGCCAGTCGTGAGGATACTTTAACGCAGTCCTTAACCCTTGATCTGGTCAATGAGCAGCTGGATGAGGAAGTGGAGCGCGCCTTAAGCAAGGTGCGTGAAGATGCCGGACAGGAACAGTACAATACCCGCATGGATATTTTAAATAAGATTCGCAAGACTCCGGAAAAGGAGACGGCGGAAGAAGAAACGGCCGCGGAACCGGAAGAAAAGCACTCCCGCGCGAGCAAACATGAGGAAGCGGCGGAGGAGGCCGCGCCGGAAGAAAAAAAGCATCACTTCAGCCTGTTCAAACGAAATCATCAAGATGAGGATGAAGAGGAAGAAGAAGAGGATGATGAGGAAGAAGAAGAGGATGAAGAAGGAGATTCCTTCTTTGTCAAATTCTTAAATATCGCGATCATCGTGCTGGGCATTGTGCTGGTGGGATTAATCGCTTATATCGTTGTACAACTCTTTTTATAAACGGGCGAATAGCCCGCTTTTTTGACAAGTTTTAAAAAATAAGATAGAATGGCCAGCGAGGTGACAGTATGAAACCATTGACGATCGCGATCGACGGACCGGCCGGAGCCGGGAAAAGCACGATCGCTAAACAAGTCGCGTCCCATTTCGGATATACCTATTTGAATACCGGAGCCATGTACCGCTGTGTCGCCCTGCAGGCGCAAAGAGAGAAGCTCTCTTTTGATGACGAACAGGCTGTCGAAAGCTGCCTCGATGATATCCATATTGATTTAAAGCCGGACGG
>CAZQRT010000044.1:0-11894 GCA_964596105.1 uncultured Erysipelotrichales bacterium
GCGCCCGCCGACTCATAAGCGGAATGCATCGCCAGCTGCGCCAGCCCGATATCCACCGTGCTCACCGCCACCTTCGTGGTCGCGATATTGCCCAGGGTACCGCCGCCGCGGCGATCCGAGCGGTTCGTAAAGATCTGATAAGGAACCCCGGCCGCCTGACACACATCCATATAAAGAGCCGCCGCTAGAGAATCCGTCGTGTAGCTCTGCGCGGCATTGTACTTAATGACAACACCCTCATTCATATAAGGACGGTTGGAAGGATCGGCAAACTCCGGATGGCTGGGATGAACGGAATGAGCATTATCCGCGGAGATCATGAAAGAACCCGCCACCGCTTTTTGATAACGGTCCAGATCATAACCCAGCGCCTCATTGATCCTTACCAGCACATCATACAGGAAAGTGGAAGCCGCGCCCTGCCTGGTCCGCGATCCGACCTCCTCATTGTCAAACCACGCGCAGACATTAATGGAATGACGGGCATGACCCTGGATAAATCCCCGCAAAGCGCAGTAGGCACACTCTAAATCATCAAGGCGCGGCGTGGCGATAAACTCATCATGAAGTCCCCACACCCGGCCCGCGTCGCGATTATACAAAAACAAATCATAAGTGATGATATTTTCCTTCGGTTCGTTCAACTCTTCCGCGATCAGATCAACCAGAGGATCCTCGCTTTCCATGTTCATCGTCATCAACGGGCACATATCCACCTGCATATTGTACTTGTAGCCGTCATTCAGCGTATGATTCATATGAATGGCGACATTCGGAATCATCAGCAGATCCTTGTCGACATGAAAAGGCACCGCGCTAAAACTCTGATCATGCTTGACGATGACCCGGCCCGCCAACGATAACGGACGGTCCAGCCAGGTGGAATGAATCATGCCCCCGTAGCTTTCCACATTCAGCTGAATAAAATGATTGTCCTTCTTTAAAATACTGTGCGGCTTAATCTTAAAAGTGGGACTGTCGAGATGACTCGCGCTGATATTAAACGTATAATCATCCAGATCCTCCCCGATCTCAAAACCGATGATGGAACTGTTGTTCTTCGTGGTAAAGTACTTCTTCCCCTTTTCCAGCGTCCAGCTTTCTCCCTCATTTAATTCCTCAAAACCCTGCCCTGACAATATTGCCTTGATCGTTTCCACAGCCTGAAAAGCGGTCGGGCTTTTTTTGATAAAATCAAAAAGTCCTTTGATTTCTTCGTCCATATCGAAATTTCCTCCTTTGCGCCCATATTATCCCATAATTCAGGGAAAAAGCAAGCACATTGACGGCACGGCAAAAAATTGCTATAGTACAAATGAGGTGAAAGGCATGATCTACTGCATGAGCGATCTTCACGGCCGCTACGACCTGTTTAAAGAAATGCTGGAAAAAATCCATTTCTCTGATGAGGACACCCTGTACATTCTCGGTGATATCGTCGACCGCGGTCCCGAACCCATAGAAATCCTGTTTGATGTCATGAAACGTCCCAACGTTTACTGCCTGCTGGGCAATCACGAAGTCATGGCCCTGGCGGTTTTAAAAGACCTGGATGCCAGCGGCATTGATAAAGTGGACATGGGAGCCATGATCGACTGGCAGTTTAACGGCGGTGCCAGCACCCTGAACGAGTTTTACCTCCTTTCCGCTGAGGAACGCCGCGACCTGCTGGAATTTTTAGATGAATTCACTTTATATGAAACGCTGGATGTCAATGACAACAGCTTCATCCTCACCCATGCCGGACTCGGCAACTTCAACATCAACAAAAAAATGAGCGATTACTCGCTCTACGATTTAACATGGGAAAGACCCGGCCTAAAAGACCGCTATTTTCCCGACGATCATATTTACTGCGTCTTCGGCCATACCCCCGTCCAGCTCTACAATAACAAAGCCGAAGTGATCTTCGGTGATCACAAGATCGACATTGACTGCGGGGCGTCCTTCCCCGGCGGTCAATTGGCATGCCTGTGCCTGAATGACTTCTCCGTTCAATATGTTTAAAAAAAACGCCTCGGGAAAATCCCGAAGCGCTTTATTTTTGCGAACTATTTTAATTCTGCGAAATACTTGATGGTTCTAACCATCTGGCTGGTGTAAGAGTTCTCATTGTCATACCAGGAAACAACCTGAACCTCTGAAGTACCATTACCGCAATCCTTAACCATGGTCTGAGTCGCATCGAACAGAGAACCGTAAGTCATGCCGATAACGTCAGAAGAAACGATTTCTTCCTCATTATAACCATAAGAATCATTAGCAGCTGCCTTCATAGCGGCGTTGATCTCTTCAACCGTTGGAGTGCCCTCAACGACTGCGGTTAAGATTGTCGTAGATCCTGTAGGAACAGGGACACGCTGTGCGGAACCGATCAGCTTGCCGTTTAATTCAGGAATAACCAGACCGATTGCTTTTGCGGCGCCGGTAGAGTTAGGAACGATATTAACGGCTGCGGCACGTGCACGACGCAGATCGCCTTTTCTCTGCGGTCCATCCAAAGTCATCTGATCACCAGTGTAGGCGTGAACAGTCAGCATGATACCAGAAACGATCGGGCAAAGATCATTTAAAGTCTTAGCCATAGGAGCCAAGCAGTTCGTGGTGCAGGAAGCTGCGGAAATAATCGTATCCGTAGGCTTCAAAGTCTTCTCGTTTACAGAATAAACGATAGTCGGTAAATCATTTCCGGCTGGCGCGGAGATGACAACCTTCTTGGCACCGGCATCAATGTGAGCCTGAGCCTTTGCTTTGGAAGTATAGAAGCCTGTGCATTCCAAAACAACGTCAACACCAATTTCGCCCCAAGGCAGCTCAGTGGCATTTGCCTTCGCGTAAATCTTAATCTCTTTTCCGTCTACAATGATGGAATCCTCAGTAGCTTCAACAGTATGTCCCTTGTAAGGACCCTGAGCTGAATCATACTTTAACAGATGAGCCAGCATTTTAGGGTTCGTCAAGTCATTGATAGCTACAACTTCATAACCTTCAGCGGCAAACATCTGTCTGAAGGCCAGACGACCGATACGGCCAAAACCGTTAATAGCAACTTTTACTGCCATTTCAAATTCCTCCTTAAGAATTATTATTTTACAAGGTTCATTATAGATCAAATTTAGGGCTTTATCAACATTTTGACAACATTTTTACAAGCGATTTCAAAAATTGAAGAGACCTCGCCAAAAACGCAATGCTTTGCCTTTTTTTAACAGGAGGTTTATAATGGTTTAGACAAGGAGGAAAGAGTATGACAGAAATCGCATGGAAAAAATATGACGATGAAGAAATGAAAAAAGTCTACGCCTTCGCGGAAGACTACAAAAAATTCCTTTCCGCGGGCAAAACGGAAAGAGAATGCACCCTCTCCAGTATCGAACTGGCTAAACAGGCCGGTTACCGCAGTCTGGAAGAAGTCATCGCCAATCACGAGACCCTCAAACCCGGCGACAAGATCTACGCCGGCAACCGCGACAAAAACATCGTCCTGTTTCACATCGGAAAGAAACCATTAACAGAAGGCATGGCCATCCTCGGGGCTCACATCGACTCCCCGCGCCTCGACCTCAAACAGCACCCGCTCTATGAAGACACCGACATCGCCCTGTTAGACACGCACTACTACGGCGGCATCAAAAAGTATCAGTGGGTCGCCCAGCCTTTAGCGCTGCACGGCGTGGTTGTGAAAAAAGACGGCACGAGCATCACCATCAACATCGGGGAAAAACCGGATGATCCGGTCTTTGTCATCACCGATTTACTGGTTCACCTCGCGAGAAAACAGATGCAAAAAAACGCCGCTTCCGTGATCGAGGGCGAAGACCTCAACCTGACCTTCGGATCCCTGCCGTTAAAAGATGAGGAAAAAGAAGCGGTCAAAGCCAATATCAAAGAGCTCTTAAAGACGCAGTATGATATTGAGGAAGATGACTTCATCTCCGCGGAACTCGAAGTTGTTCCGGCCGGCCCGGCCAGAGACCTCGGCATCGACCGCAGCATGATCATCGGCTACGGCCATGATGACCGCGTTTGCGGCTACACCTCACTCAGAGCGGTATTAGACTTAGAGGAAACCCCGGAAAAGACCGCGGTCGCCATCTTAGTCGATAAAGAAGAAGTCGGCAGCAGCGGCAATACCGGCATGCACTCCCGCTTCTTTGAAAACGCCGTCGCGGAAATTCTCAACGCCACCGGAAACTATTCTGAATTAAACCTGCGCCGCGCCTTCGCTAATTCCGTGATGCTCTCCAGCGACGTATCCGCCGGCTATGATCCGAACTATCCGGGCGTTTTCGAAAGAAAGAACAGCGCCTATTTAGGAAAAGGCATCACCTTCAGCAAATACACCGGAGGCGGCGGCAAGAGCGGCTGCAACGACGCCAATCCGGAATTCATCGCGCATTTGCGCCAGGTTATGGATGAAGCCAACGTGACATGGCAGACCGCCGAAATCGGCCGCGTTGACGAAGGCGGCGGAGGAACCATCGCCGGCATCCTCGCCAACTACAACATGCAAGTCATCGACGCCGGTGTCCCGGTCCATAACATGCACGCCCCTTGGGAAGTCGTTTCCAAAGCCGACGTTTATGAAGCCTACCGCAGCTATACGGTATTCTTAAAGACAGCCTAGGTCCCTAACGGGGCCTTTTTTCAAAAGAAGGTGAAACCATGCGGGAAATGACCAGAAAAGAAGTGACGGACATCTATAAAACATATCTGAAATATGATTTTCCTGACGATGAACGCCGCCCCCTGTCCGCCATTTTGTACCTCATCAAAGAAGGCCACTATCAAGGATACATTGAGCAGATTGAAAACAAAACCGTCGGTTATGCCTTCCTGTATTTTCATCATCAAACCGCGCTGCTTGACTACTTCGCGATCGTCCCAAGCCTGCGCCAGAAAGGCTACGGCTCCGCTTTCCTTCAAACGATCACCAAGACTTTCCCCAATATATTTCTGGAAGCGGAAGAACCCTTTTACGAAACCTCAAAAAGAAGAATCGAATTCTACTCAAAAAACGGCTTTCAGATCAACGATACCAAAATCACCCTCTTCGGGGTGCGTTATCTGTTATTGAGCCGGGAAAAAATGGGCGGCCTGGAGTTCAAAGATTTCTACAGTGCCCTCTACCCCGGCCATTTTCCCTATTTGAAATTTCATTAAAATGAGGTGAAATGATGATTAACGGTGATCCGCATGATTTTGTGGAAACGATTTACAGCGGTCAGGACATGACATTCTGGTTTCATGGTAAAAGGTACTATTTTCAGGGCTACAATAAAGCTGACGGGTTCTTTATGGAAATCTACCATATGGATCCGCCATACGAAGATTTCTGGAGCTTTTTCGGTGCCGACAGCGGGGTATGCGGCGATGCCTTTCTGGAAGCGCCCATCTTTGACGGCAAAACCTTCTGGGAAGTTGAACAGGAAATTGAGTGGTTTGACGTCTAGTCTCGCATTGTGATAAAACTAATCTCCTGCCGGGAGGTGAAAATGTATGTATTTAAAAAAGCGTTGAACGAATCAACGCTTTTTTGATGATTTACTCACCGATGATATTCATCATATCTTTCTGGAAGACTTCCGTTTTCGCCTCTGCGTCAGCGGCGTCATTGCCCTTGATGGAGAAGTAGAACTTGCACTTCGGTTCCGTGCCGCTCGGGCGGGCGGCAATCCAGGAGCCATCCTCCAGATAATACTTCAGAACATTAGACTTCGGCAGATCGATCGGAGTTTCCTTGTCGCCGTCATGACGTACGGACGTCTGATAATCCTCATAAGCCGTTACCTTCACGCCGCCGATCTCTTTCGGAGCGTCATTACGCAAATTAGCCATGATCTCCTGAATGCGGGCCGCGCCGCTGGCTCCGGCCTTCGAGAGCGCGATCTGTGTTTCCTTGAATGTGCCGTGCTTCGCGTAAAGCTCATTCAAAACATCAATCAGATCCTTGCCGTGCTGCTTGTAATAGTTGCCTGCCTCAGCGGCCGTCAAAACCGCCTGAACGGCATCCTTGTCACGAACGAAATCCTTAACGACACAGCCGTAGCTCTCTTCGTAACCGAAGATAAACTGCTTTTCATTGGTCTTCTCATACTTGCGAATCTTGTCGCCGATAAACTTGAAGCCCGTTAATGTCTTTTCCACATCAACCCCGTAGCTTCTCGCGACCAGCTCGCCCAGATCACTGGTGACAATCGTGTTATACATAACCGCGTTGTCAGGCAGTTTGCCCTGTTCCTTCAACTGGCTCAAAATGTACTCCAGATAAACCGCTGCCGACTGGTTGCCGCTCATCATGACATACTTGTCATCATGCTTGGCGACAACACCGAGACGGTCGCCGTCAGGATCGCAGACAACGACAACATCAGCGCCGACTTCCTTGGCGCGAATAATAGCCTTCTCATAAGCCGCCGGAACTTCCGGATTCGGGCTCGCGGTATTCGTGTAATCCGGATCCGGGGCACACTGGCTCAAAACCGGATCAATATTATAACCCAGACGAGTTAAAACCGTGCGGACCGGAATATTGCTTGTGCCGTGCTCAGGAGAAAAGACAATCTTAAAGTTGGATTTATCCATGCCCGGATTGACCTCAATACCCATCACGGCCTCATAATAAGCCTCATCGACCCGTTCGCCGATCCAGGTAATGTAAGGATAAGCCTCCTCATCGGAGCAAACCTCAATATTCAGCTCATCCTCAACTTCATTGACATAACGGACAACCTCATCAGCCCATTCCGGAATCAGCTGGCAGCCGGTATCATCATAAACCTTGTAGCCGTTGTACTCCTTCGGGTTGTGGCTGGCCGTAATCATAATGCCGCCGGCGCACTTCAAATAACGCACCGCGAAAGACAGCTCCGGCGTCGGACGCAAACTCTCAAAGACAAAAGAATTAATGCCGTAAGTAGCCAGCACCCTGGCACTCTCCATCGCGAAACGATAAGACTGATGACGGTTGTCATAACCGATCGCCACGCCCTTCTCCTTGGCGTCAGGCTTAGTCAAAAGATACTTCGCGAAACCGACATTGGCCTTGCGCACCGTATAAATATTCATACGATTCGTGCCGGCCCCTAAAATACCGCGCATACCGGCCGTGCCGAACTCCAGGTTCGTATAGAAGGCATCCTCAATCTCCTTCTCATTCATACCCAACAGTTCGCTCTTCAAACCGGGATCCAGTTTCGGATCATTCTTCCACTGGTTATATTTGTCCATATAACTCATAAAGTCTCACCTCAAAAAGATTATAACAGATTTAAAGCCAAGAAAAAAGCATTATCCATTATTTTTTAATACCGCTTACATTCCCCTTGAAACAACATCAATGACCTGTGCCCGGGTCGCCGAAAGCAAGTCATCCACCCCTAAAATCATCTGCATGCCGCGCTGCCCGGCGGATACCGACACCCTCTCAAAGTCCCGTACCGAACGGTCTATATAAGCGGGAAACGACTTCTTCATGCCCACGGGACTGCACCCGCCCCGGACATATCCGGTCACTGATAAAAGCTCCGCCAGCGGCAAAAGCGCGATCTTCTTGTCATCCACCGCCCTGGCCAGCTTCTTGAAATCAATCTCCTCCAACAGCGGCACCATCACCACCATGATCCCTTTCCGCTCCCCCTTTAAAACGATCGTCTTAAAAATCTGCCCGGAACCCAGAGGTACATAAGAAAGGAGCTCCTCGCCATGACAGTCCTCCGGGTAAGTCACCACCTCATAAGGGATCTTCATTCTTTCCAGGATCCTTAAAGCATTTGTCTTTTTCATATTTTCCCCAATACAAAAAAAGAGCCGAAGCTCTTTTCAGAAGTTTTTACTCTGCGACCTTTTGCTCTTTGATGACCTTAGCGATGGAAGCGATAGCGTCCTTCTCATCATCGCCCTCAGCAACGATCTCAACCTCAGCCTTTGTCGGAACACCTAAAGACATGACACCCATGATCGATTTGAGGTTCACTGTTTTGCCGTTGTAGTTTAACTTAATATCGCTGGCAAACTTGCTGGCCTGGTTAACCAGGATAGTTGCCGGCCTTGCGTGCAATCCTACCGGATCAGATACAACGAACGAAATTTTTTCAGCCATGTTTAATCTCCCTCCTTGAATAGCTGAATTCATTATAGCACATTATCATAAAAATACCATAGTTTATAAGAAAAAAATTCCAGCGCTTACATTTTTCTCAAAGCAGCGTGATTTTGCCGCTCTTTTCCAAAAGACACACCGCCATGCTGACCATGCCCTCCTCGCGGCCGACAAAACCAAGCTTCTCGCCCCGCGTCGCCTTAATGTTGACCTGTTCCACACCGATCTCCAGCACCGCGGCGATATTTTCCCTCATCTTCGGGATATAAGGAGCCAGTTTCGGTCTTTCCGCGAGAATCGTCGCGTCGATATTTTCAACACGGAAACCATGCTGGCGGACCATCTGCCCCGCCTCCGCCAGTAAAAGCAAAGACGAAATCCCCTCATACTTGGGATCCGTATCAGGAAAATGAGTGCCCAGATCACCAAGCCCCAAAGCCCCGATCAAAGCCTCCGTGACGGCATGCGTTAAGACATCGGCATCACTGTGCCCCGCCAGTCCCTTCTCAAAATCAATCTTCACCCCGCCCAGAATCAAAGCCCGGTCCTCCACTAAAGGATGAATATCCACCGCCTGTCCAATTCTCATTTCATGATCCTCCTCGCTTTCTTCAAAGCCTCATCCATATCCGCAAGATGATCTAAATAAACATCCCTTCTCTTTCCGGAAATCACATCGGGAAAAGCGAGATGAAAAGCAAACAAATACAAACGGTCCGCCCTGTCCCCGTAAAGCTCGTCCCCGTCTATAGGATAGCCCAGCGCCTGTAAATGGACGCGGATCTGATGGCGGCGCCCGGTATCCAGCGTGCACAGTAAATAACTGAACCCGTCCTTTTCATACAGCTTGTGGACATGCGTGATCGCCTTTTTACCTTTAGGATAAACGATAAAACGCCCGCTGTGATGACGGTCCCGGCCCAGCGGCAAAACGCAGGTATAATCCTGATAAGGAAAACTTCCCCGCACCCGGCAAAGATAATCACGGCGGATTTTCTTTTCCGCCAGCATCGCGTCATAAAAAGGCTGAAAGAAAGGAACCTTGCTGTAAAGGACAAGCCCCTCCGTCTCCTTATCCAGGCGGTGCACGGGACGGGGCGGATAAGCCCCGTGACTGTAAGCGAGCACCGCGGTATTCAACGTGGGAACGTCCTTCTCATCATAGATCAATAATCCCCGGGGCTTGTGGACCACCAGGACAAAATCATCCTCATAGACGACCCGAAAGCCGGAAACCATATGACCCGAATTCTTTTCTTTACCTTTGGGGATGACTCTTAAACGCACCTTGTCGGCAATTATATTGCCGCGGAAAACCGGCTGATACCCCAACCGGACCCTCTCCATAGAAAAAAGCTCTTGCCGTTTTTTCACGGGAATGTGCCACAAACTAAACAGCTCATCTAACGTACATGAGCCCTCATACAGCGTCAGCCATTCCCCCTTGATATCATAACGCATAAATATGAAACCGGACATCGACCGTGGTTCGCAAAGGGGCGAGGTGATCTAAAATCTCGCGCCGCTCTTTTTTGATGTGATAATAATGCGGCGTCATCTTCACCAGATTCAAAGCGTCCTTTTGATTTTCAATATTCAGTAAAAAACGGACGTCCCTGATTTCCACCGTATCAAAAGGCAAAAGCAGGTAACGGTCATCCTTGGCATAGACCTCCCCGTACAAAAGCTCCTTCAATTCCCTTAAATGCCCGGCGTTATTCGCCGTGACATGAATGACATACCCGCCTTTCTTCACCACTCTTCTTAACTCCCCGGCATTGACAACCGTAAACAAAGCGGTGACGCAGTCCAGACTGTGATCTTGAAAAGGAAGATTTTTCATATTCGCGACCAGCCACGTGATCTCCCGGTTTAATTTACAGGCCATGGCGATCGCCTGCTTGGATATATCCACCCCGTATAGTTCATCACTTTTAAACTGCCCGTAGCGGTTCAGGTAGTAGCCAATCCCGCAGCCTAGATCTAAAAGTCTGATCTTTTCAGAAAAAAGGGAAGCGATGATCTCATTGAGCGTATCGGAAAGCGGCTCGTAATAACCGCGGTTTAAAAACTCGCGCCGCGCGATTAAACTCTCTTTACTGTCGCCGGGCTCATTGGTCGCCTTGTCCTGATTCAACAAAAGATTCACATAACCAAGCCGCGCCTTGTCATAGTGATGATGGTTGACGCAGTCATAACCCGACGCGCCAGATATCAAAGGCTCATGACACTTGGGACAAGCCAGAATCATATCCCATCCCTCCTCCCGCCCATTATAACAAAACCCGCAAAAAAAAGAAACCACGACGGGAACGCAGTTTCTTCTCTCATCCGTAACGGGAATACGGATGAATATATTATAGAAATTTGGGACAATGTCATTATAGCAGATAATCCCTTTTTGTGTTTGCAATTTTTGAAAAATCGAAATTTTATTTTTCCGGCTTTTATGCGCTCTTTTTGCCTCTTTAACTATTTTTTCAAAATTGGAAACGTTTAACTTTCCGGCAATTTTTTCAGTTTGTGAAAATTACTGTTATTCAGAAAATCCGCCTTATGATTTATACACTCTCCGGGCCAGCGGGGTGTAAAGGACAGACGAGAAATAAAGCTGAATTTTCGCCAGAAAACCGTAAGTCGCATACCAGCGGTGATAACGGTTTTCTAAAAAACGCAGGATCTTTTTGTTGATCTCCGCGGGGTCTCTAGGCGGCAGAGAAAGATTAGGTTTTTCTTGCCAGAGCCCGGTCTCATAATAACCTAAAAGCAACGTCAAAACATCAATATGATCTCTGGCGCCCTCCAGATAAAGCGCCTTGCCCAAAGCGGCGACCCCGGCCTTGCAGGCGCCGTATACCGCTAGATCAGGCAAAGGACGATGCCCGGATAATGAGCTCACGAGTATGATTTTCCCCTTGCCCTTTTTTTGAAAATAAGCGTAAGCCGCCCGCGCCAGCACTGTCACCGCCCAGAAATCAATCCGCACAAGCTTATTGATCTCTGTTTCAGACATATCCGCGAACGGCCCGTTATACAGGATGCCGGCGTTTAAAATGACAGCGTCAAGATCAGTTTCATCTTTCAGAATCTCATCCATCATTTCAGGATGCTCATATTCCAGAAAGACCTTTTTGACGCCCTTTAAACCATCCAGAGCGGAACAGTCACTATCAGGGCGGACCGTCGCCACGACCTCATATCCCGCCGCGATCAGACCCTGGCACATCACAAGGCCCAGCCCGCGATTCGCGCCGGTGATTAACGCTTTGCCCACTGCCCGGTCACTTCAAAACGCGCCTGGTCATTCACGCTGCCGCGCACCTGAAAGCCCCGCTCATCCATGTCGCTAGTCAACAAAAGCGTCTCTTTGGCATGGCACTCCTGGCGGAAACGGACATCCAGCGCGGCAATCTCCCGCCGCAAAAGCAAATCAGGATCCAGGGCATCCATTGCCCATTCAATATAGCGCGCGTTGTTCATGTGGCCGTTGGCATCGAGATCGCTATAAGCGACCGTCCGTTTCATCTCAGATTTTTCAGTAAATCCGGCAGTTTCCAGCGGATCCAGCTTTAATTCCTCCAGCGAAGCGGCTGGAACCGCCATACCCATCCTTTGCGGGGAGACAATGCGCCGTTTATTCAAATCAAACATCGTCCAGGTGGAAACCGCCTGGCACACCACTTCATCTGTCGCCAGTTCATAATAACGGGGAAAACGGACATGCGTGCCCTGCCCCGGCCAGGTTTTTAAGGTCACTACCGCGCCGTTTCCTAACGATCTTTTCATTCTTAAA
>CAZQRT010000045.1:0-11602 GCA_964596105.1 uncultured Erysipelotrichales bacterium
TGTCTTTTCTCGCAGGCGGAACTGAATGAGAGGCGATTCGACAGAAACTCGCGCTGTTCCCTTTCGTGCGCATTTTGGCTCCCCCGGCCCCGACCGGATCCAGTAAAACCGGATGATGAAGCTCTTGGGCTGTCTGTCCCGCTAATACCATCGCCGGCAGATTTTGATGGCGCAGCGTCCCCAGATTCAACATGAGGGCGTCAGCCGCGGCGGTGACATCCGCCACCTCCAGCTCGTCGTCGCTCATCACCGGTCTCGCCCCGATCGCCAGGGTGATATTGGCGCAGTCATTGGCCGTGACATAATTGGTGATCTGGTGGATCAGGGGCTGTTTTTCTCTTATCTCTTTGATCATTTAAAACAAATCCTCATTCTCGATCTGATCTTTCGCGACCGTCACTGTCTCAATATTGGCCACGCACTCTGATATCATGGCTTCATAATCCCAGCGCTTTTCATAACTGGCGGCTTTTTCCAGCTTCGGTTTGGTCGCCGGCTGTTTGACATCAAAGATCGTGCAGCAGTCCTCATAAGGACGAATGGAAATATCATAGGTGCCGATCTTTCTGGCCAGGGCCATGATCTCAACTTTATCAAAAGTAACCAGCGGACGCAAAACGGGAAAACAAGTGACGGCGTTGATCGCGAGCATGCTTTCCAGCGTCTGACTGGCCACCTGCCCGACACTTTCCCCCGTCACCAGAGCCTGGCAGTGGCGTTCTGTGGCCACTCGCTCGGCAATGCGCAGCATCATGCGGCGCATGACGGTCATCGCGTAGCTTTCCGGAACCGCTTTATAAATAGCCAGCTGCAGATCCGTGAAAGGCACGATATGCACCGTGATATGATCACAGTAATCCGTCAGCTTTCTGACCAGATCGAACACCTTCTCTTTGGCGCGGTCGCTCGTGTAAGGCGGGCTGGCGAAATGGACGCACTCCAGCGTCAGGCCTCTTTTTAACGACAGATAACCGGCCACCGGCGAATCAATCCCGCCCGACAGCATCAGCAAAGCCCGGCCCCCGCTGCCCACCGGATAACCGCCCGGGCCCAGATAAGTCCCGGCGCTGATGTAGCTGTGATGAGGGCGCACCTCGATATGCAGACGGATGTCAGGCTCGTGGACATCAACCTTGAAGTCTTTGTTGAGATGGGTTAAAAGATACCCGGCCACCGCTTTGGAAATCTCCACCGAGGTCATAGGGAAACTTTTATCATTGCGTTTCGTTTCTACTTTAAAAGTACGGCCCGCGGCGTCATTTAAAACCGCCAGCGCCCCTTCCTTGATCGCCTCCAGCTCAGAGTCTGTCTGCAAAGCCAGAGAATAAGAGTGGATGCCGAACACCTTGCCGAGCTCATTCATGACGGCTTTCTCATCTTCGCCGTTTAATAATATATAAAGGCGGTCATAGCTTAACTCATACGTGAGGCGGGGATACTTTTTCAGGGTGCGGCGGGTATTCTCATAAAGGCGGTTGATAAACATCCGGCGGTTTTTGCCCTTCGTGGTTAACTCCCCGAAGCGCACTAAAATATGATTATATCTCATAATGACCCCGTTTCTTGACCGTTTTCAAAATCTCATCAAAAGTTGCGGTAAAATACTCAATATCAGCCATGCTTGTGAGATGCGACAGACTGATGCGCAAAGCCGCGTTGCCGACGGGCTCGGAAACACCCATCGCCTTTAAGGTGTGGCCCATCGTTTTCTGTTTCGTGGAGCAGGCGCTTTTCGTGGATATATAGATCTCCCTTTGCTCAAGGGCATGGAGAATGACCTCGGGCTGGTAATCGGGCAGGGAAACATTTAAAATATACGGGGACGCTTCTAATGGAGAGTTGATGACGGCCTTATCCTCAAAGTACGCCCGCAGGCGCTGATTTAATTTGACGGCATGATCATATTTTTCATTCAAATGTTCTAAGGCCAGGCGCGCCGTTTTCGCGAAAACGATATTGACCGGGACATTGCTTGTCCCGGCTCTTAAGCCGGACTCCTGCTGTCCGCCGCAGATCTGCGGCTTTAACCGGGTGCTTGCGCGCTTAAACAAAAGACCGCTGCCCTTTAAACCGTAGATTTTATGGGCGGAAAACGTGGCGAGATCGACCCCTTCCAGGCTGACCGGGATTTTCCCGAAAGCCTGCACCATGTCGACATGAAAATGCGCCAGGGGATAAGATTTTAAGATTTCCGCGATCTTCGCGACGGGCTGAATGATGCCGACCTCATTATTGACCAGCATGCAGGAAACTAAAGTCGTGTCGGGACGGAGCTCCTTTTTTAAACTTTCCAGATTCACGGTGCCGTCTTTGTTTAAATCGATGAAGCTGACCTCAAAGCCGAAATCATCACGCAGCTGCAAGAATGTCTCATAGACGCTGGAATGCTCCATGGCGGTCGTGATCAAATGTCTGCCGCGGTTTTGATAATAAAAAGCGCAGCCTTTGACGGCCAGGTTGTTCGCCTCGCTGGCTCCGGAGGTAAAGATCAACTCTGACGGCTGACACGAAAGCATCCTTGCCAGAAGTTCCCGGGACTGGTTCATGAGATGATCCACCTCTGCCCCGAGGCGGTGCAGCGAGTCCGCGTTGCCGAAATGTTCCGCTAATATCTTCGTATATGTTTCTAAAACCTCTTTACACAGCGGCGTGGTGGCCGCGTAATCAAGATAAAGCATTGAAGACTCCCCATTTCTTTTCCCTTAGTATTATAGAAATGTCACCGCGAAAATGCAAGCGGCTTTTTTTGCCCGCCGGTTTATGCTATAATGGGATGGCGAGGTGGGGAAACATGCTTGATTTTGTATTCAGTGATGTTCATGGCTGCTACCGCACCTTGTGCCGTCTGCTCGACCGCTACTATGATGAAAAAACCATGCGCCTGGTGTGCCTGGGGGACTACATCGATAAAGGCCGCTACAGCGACCAGGTGGTAACCTGGATGAAAAACGCCAAAGGGATCTTTTTAAGAGGCAATCACGAGCAGGAGCTGATCGAATATGCCCGCGGCCGGGGCGGCAAATACTGGTATCAGCTCGACGGCAAGACCACGATCCCGTCGTTAAGCATGTCGCTACTAGAGACCGCGGAGCTGTTTGAAAGTCTTCCCCTGTCTTATGAGACCGCCCACGTCTTCTACAGTCACGCCGGGGTGTCGATCTTCCCGCACGACCCCGATGATCCTAACGACGGCATGGGCCTGGTCTGGAACCGCATGGATCTCGCCCCGATCGGCAAACTGCAGGTTTACGGCCATACCCCGAAACTGTTCGGTCCGGTCTATGACAGCTACTCAAACAGCTACAACATCGACACCGGCGTATTCATTGACGGCTGGCTGAGCGCCCTGCTGATTGACGACACCGGATATGTCATAGATATTTATAAAGAAAAAGCCGATATCGCGGACTTGGAAGGCGGGTGATCACCATGAAAAAAGTCGCGGGCATGCTGCTTTTGTTAGGGGCGGCGGCTTTCATCCTGTTATCTGGCCAAAAAAAGAAGTCTCCGGATTTTTTTGCCGCCTTTGAGAAGGCGCTTCGGGACCATAACATTCCAGTCCGCAAAACCACCGAGATGTCCGCTCACCTGCTGCATGCCGATTACGGCAAAAAGTATGTGACCGACGCCGGCGCGGCCGAGCTGTACAGCTTTCCCGATGATGATCCCGCTTTAAAAAAAGCGCGCAGCATCGGTTTATTCAGCGCTGATGGTGAAAACTTTTTTAAAGTTTCCGTCAATCGCAACGTCATGATGCATACCGACAGCCCAATTCTGGAAGAAATCTTTTTAAACATTGAAAAGGAGGGGTAACCCCTCCTTTTTTTTACGCTTTGGCCGGCACCAGATCCTGCGGATCCTGGCCGTCGCCCTTCTTTTTCAGCAGCCGTTCATAACTGCCGGGTTTGATTTTCTCAATGATATCCACCGCCGTGCTTAAAGCCTTGGTGTATTCGCCGTTGCGGTACAAAACCTCCGCCTTGGTGAGCTCGGTATTGACCTCCAGGAAGCTCGAGCGGTAGCGGTTGCCGAAGACGATCGCCTCCTCCACCATATCGGCGGTGACAATCAGGTTGTGGATATTCTCATAGAGCTTGTATATGATATCGCGGGCGATATCGACCTGCTTGGTGAGATTATCGAGAATGATCGGCCGGGATTTGCACAGAAACTGAATCTCGTTGGCCTTTTTATAAGAGTCGGAGATATAGTCCTTGTATGACTCGTTGATCACCGGCAGCTGCTTGTTTTTGATCTGCGACTTGATTTCCAGAAGCACCGTATTGATACTTTCCAGTTCATGCAAAGCGCGCTTCTCGGTCATGTCCATCTCGTCGCGGCGGGCGAAGAAGTCCGTCAGCAAGGCGGCGAAGCCGTCGCTTTCCTGGCTGAGCGCCTTTAATTTGGAAACCAGCTCCTGATAAGAGAACTCGTTGGCGTTCATGTCCTTTTTCAGTTCATCCATGCTTTCCTGAATGTGGATGAGCTTTTCTTCCTGCGCGTCAAGATCAAACTCATCCTCATCGATAACATAAAGTGTTTTCAGCTTCTCCAGTTCGCTTTTCGCCAGTTCGAAGTTGCCCTTCAGCTCATTGGTCTTGTCGAAGACATCCTTGTAGATCTGATTGAACTCGCTCTGGGCCGCCTCCTCCACTTCAAACTCGTCATTGAGTTTGGTAATTTCCGCGGTGATCGCGTTGAGATTTTCCCCCACGCGGGAAATCTCCAAAGCCTGGATGTCAGCGCGGCTCTGGTTTAATTTCTCCTGCATCGCGCGCACGCGGTTTTCCACATCGAGGCGGGCTAAAGAGAAGCCGCGGCTTCTTAAATCCACGATGCGGTTCTGGATTTTTTCGATTTCCCCGGGGATATAACTGGTCGACAGGGAGAGATAAGTCGGCAAATCGCGGACATTGGTCGCGAGAAAATCAACCTTCTCATTGATCTTCTCGCACTGCTTGGTCGCTTCATCAAAGCGCTGCTGGTTCATCATATTCTCAAGATCGATAAAGTCCTGATCGATCTCCTTATTGTACTGATCGATCGCCGGCACCGCTTCCTCTAACTTGTAACGGACGCTCTCGTATTTCTCCGCGACTTTGCGGTACTTCTCTTTGACGCGAATGATCGCCAGGCGCTGCACGTTCTCGATCTCGGTCACCGCCTCAATCTCCTTTAACAGCTGATGGGCGTCGCTTTCAAAGGCGCTCACTTTCGTTTCCAGGGTGGCGAGCTTTTTGCGCACCCCGAACATCTTTCCGGCGTACAGTTTCTCATCCACTTCATTTAATAAAATGGCGATCTCGTCTTTCTGGGTGTGAACCAGCTGATCGTAGCGGCGCTCAAAATCATTGTACTGATTCTGAATTTCCGGCGTGCTTTTGGCGATATTCTGCACCCGGCCGAGACGGTACTGAATCGGCAGGCTCTTGACCGCCGAGAGGCGGTTCTCCAGTTCCCCGACCATGCGGCGCCGTTTTTTCAGGCGCATCTGTCTAAGCACGATCAGAACCACGATCACGATGACAACGGCCGCCGCGATCAGGATCAGATTATCGGTTCCGACCTGTTTCACGAAGGTATCCCAATTCATATAGACCACTTCCTAACACACAAACAGTATATCACAATCATTGTCTTGTCAAAAGAAAAAGTGTACAATGAACGGCGGTGATGAAGGTGAAAAAGATCCTGGGCTGTATTCGTAAAGCCGATGAAGATTTCCATTTGATAGAAGACGGCGACCGCGTCGCCATCGGTGTTTCCGGCGGCAAGGATTCCGTGCTTTTGCTTTATGCCTTGCAGCTGTACCGGCGTTTCGCCCCGGCTTCTTTTGATGTCATCGCCATCCATGTCGATATCGGTTTTCCCGGGATGGATTTTCAGCCCCTCGATGAGTTCTGTTTAAAACAGGGCATCCCGATTGTCCACGTGCCGACCGTGATCTATGATGTTTTGAAACAGCACAAAAACCACCATGACCAGATCCCCTGCTCACTATGCTCAAGGATGAAAAAGGCCGCCATGATCGCCGCGGCCAAAGAGCATCACGCCACCAAGGTCGCTTACGCGCACCATGGCGATGACGCCGTCGAGACCTTGTTTTTGAATATGATCTACGCCGGGAGAATCGAGACCTTCAAGCCGAAAATGTACATGGACCGCACCGACACCATTTTTATCCGGCCGCTCTACTATGCCCGCGAGGCGGATATTATCCATGCCGTCAAAGAAGCCGGACTGCCGGTCGTCCCGTCGACCTGCCCGGTGGATAAAAAAACGAAAAGAGAAGAGATCAAGCAGCGGCTGGCGGAACTGTACCGCGCTTATCCGCAGGCGGTAAGCAATTTTCAGCTCATGCTAGAAAGGATGAACAAACATGAAAATTCAATTTGACAGGGAATTTGTCTATCAGACAATTCAAGAGATCATGGCGATCGACTCCCCCAGCGGGTATACGAAAAAGGCCGTGCAGTATGTGGAGAACTTCGCCCGCCAGAGAGGGATGGATTTTTCCTGGACGAGAAAGGGCAACGGCATCATCACGATCCCCGGTAAAAGCGCGGCAAAGACCATCGGGGTTTGCGCCCATGTCGACACCCTTGGTTTAATGGTGCGCTCCATCAAGGAAAACGGCCATCTCGCCATCACGAAACTCGGCGGCCCGATCATGCCGACGCTGGACAGCGAATGGTGCAAGGTCTATACCCGCGAGGGCAAGGTTTATGAAGGAACCATCTACAGTGTCAGCCCGGCGGCGCATGTCTATCCGGATTCCGCGTCCAAGCCGCGCGATGAGGCCAATCTCGAGGTCATTTTGGACGAGGTTGTCAAAAATAAAGCGGATGCGCAAAAGCTCGGCATTCAGACCGGCGATTTCATCTGCTATGACCCGAAGACAGTCATTACCAAAAGCGGTTTTATCAAATCGCGTTTTCTCGATGACAAGCTGAGTGTGGCGATCCTTTTAGGGGTGCTTGATTATATGCATAAAAACGCGGTAGTGCCGGATTACAATACCAAGTTTATGGTATCCACCTACGAGGAAGTCGGCCACGGCATGTCCAGTATTCCGTCTGATATCACCGAACTTTTGTGCGTCGATATGGGCTGCATCGGTCTTGATTTAGCCTGCACGGAGTATGATGTCTCGATCTGCGTCAAAGATTCCAGTGGTCCTTACAATTATGATATGACCGGCGAGCTTATCGCGATCGCCCAGGCGCAAAAGTTAAATTACGCCGTCGATATTTACCCGTTCTACGGTTCGGATGCCACGGCGGCTTTACGGGCCGGCTATGATATCAGAGCCGCTTTGATCGGCCCCGGCGTGTTTGCCAGCCACGGCTATGAGCGCAGCCACATTGACGGTGTGGAAAGCGCGATGAATCTCGTTTACTATTATTTGTGTCAACAATAAAAAGCCCTTTCGGGCTTTTTTTATCGCTGAAGCAAATTGATTTTCTCATTGAGGAGATTGAGGGAGTCGTTCATCTCTTTCAGGCGCGCCACCAGTTTTTCTCTTTCCCGCAAAAGAAGCTCATGGCGCTTTTGATCGCAGTCTTCCTGACCTTCAAGATGGAAATAGTTCAAAAGCGAATCGATGGACAGGCCGGCCGCGCGCATGCATTTCACAAAGCGAATGCGGTTTAAATCCGCCTCGCTGTAATCGCGCGCGCCGCTTTTATCGCGGGCGATATCCGTCAACAGCCCCACTTTCTCATAGTACCGCAAAGTATCCGGAGTGAGACTGTAAAGTTCGCTGACTTCCGAAATTCTCATGGCAATCACATCCTTACCCTTTAAGCATACAACTTGAAGTATGCTCTAAGTCAAGAATTTTGTTTTGCGGCGCGAATAAAATCGTTAGTATAGAAGGCGTAGAGGAGCTGGATGGTCATGACGCACCAGATGGTCGGTTCACAGAAGATAACCGCCATGTAGGCGAATTTAGGAATGAAGATTCTCACAAACAGGATCTTGCCTAACAGCTCAATGACACTGGAGACGAGCGGCAGCATCTTCTGGCCGATGCCCTGCAGCGCCGAGCGGGTTTGCATCAGCACGCCGAGCACGGCATAGAACGGGCCGACAATCCTCAGGTACATGGCGCCGTTATTCAAAACGACCGGTTCACTCGATCCCGAGATGACTTTGACTAAGGTCGGGGCCATGAACAGCAGAAATACCGTGACGGCCGCGGCCATGACGAAGTCGCAGATGTAGCAGTCGCGCATCGCGGTCCGGATCCGTTTGCCCTGGTTGGCTCCTTTGTTCTGGGAGACGAAGGTGGAAACCGCCATCGATAAAGAGGTGAAAGGCAGATTGAAGAACATGTAGATCTTGCGGGCCGCGGTATGGCCGGCGATCACGAGTGTTCCCAGCCCGTTGATGCCGGACTGCAAGATGACAGATCCCATGGAGACGATGCTGCCCATCAGGCCCATCGAGTAGCCCTGCCCGATCATTTCCCGGTAGAGCGGTCCGTCATAGGCGAAATGTTCTTTCTGAGGTATTAACAGGCGGGTTTTCTTAAAAATATAAATCAGGCAAAAGACGACCGACAGCCCCTGGGAGATCACGGTGGCGATGGCGGCTCCGGTCACGCCCATATTGAGCCGGGTGATGAAAAGAATATCGAGGACGATGTTCAAAACGGATGAGACGACCAGAAAGACGAGCGGCATGACGCTGTTGCCGATGGCGCGCAGCATGCCGGCGCACAGGTTGTAGGCAAACATGATGACGATGAAATAGGTGATCCAGGAAATGTAGCTGTAGGCTTCATCGATGATGTCGGCCGGGGTGTTTAAGACTTGCAGTAACGGGCGCAGGATGATCGTGCCGACGATGGTGATGAGCAGCGAAGATCCGATGCCGATCACGAGACTGGCGGCGACGGATTTTTTTAACAGCTGCTCATCGGAGGAGCCGTAGCTTCGCGCGGTGACGATGGCCAGGCCGTTGCCGATGCCTAACGCGAACCCCACCAATAGATCATAGATGGATGTGCAGCTGCCGATCGCGGCCAGCGAACTGTCGCCCAGATAGTTGCCGACGATCATCGTGTCGACGGTATTGTAGAGCTGCTGGAAGACGCTGGAGATGAACACCGGGATCGCGAATAAAATCAGTGACTGAAAAATCGGACCGTGTAACAGGTCGACGTTCGCTTTAAAGAGCGATCTTTTGTTTTCTGCCATAAAGTTCCCCCTTCGAAAAAAAGAACCTGCTGTACCAAGCAGGTCCATGATGATTTAACCGAGACGGTTGTAGTACTCAACGATCAGCTGTTCGTTAATCTCCTGGTTCAATTCTGATCTTTCCGGTAAACGGACATATTTGCCTTCCATGTTCTCTCTGTCCACTTCGACAAATCCCGGAACATGGGTGACGTTTTCCAGGCTGTCTTTGATGATCTGCAGGCTTCGGGAGCGTTCTTTCACAGCCACCACATCGCCGACTTTAACCTGGTAGGAAGGGATGTTGGTTTTTTTGCCGTTCACGGTGATATGACCGTGGTTGACAAGCTGGCGGGCCTGGCGCCGCGTCGTGGCGTATCCCATGCGGTAAACCATGTTGTCGAGGCGGCTTTCCAGTAAGTGGAAGAAGTTCAGGCTGGTCACGCCGCGCATTTTCGCGGCTTTAAAATACGTGTTGCGGAACTGTTTTTCGGTCAGTCCGTACATGTTTCTGACTTTCTGTTTTTCCGCGAGCTGCGTGCCGTATTCGGTCATCTTTCTTCTTCTTTGACCGTGCTGGCCCGGCGCGTAGGCGCGGCGGTTTAATTCTTTTCCCGATTCCAGAACCGAGAAGTTCAGACGTCTGGATACTTTCCAGACCGGTCCGGTATAGCGTGCCATTTCTTTTCCTCCTTTTGGTTTTTTTAGAAAACGCATCAGGCATGAAGCATTCGTGTTGTGTTCATATTAAGCATTTCTCTGGCAGCCAGATACTTTGCACACTTCAGCTATAAACGCAGGGGGCGAACCTTCATGTGCTGCCTTTCTTGTTGCACGATGATTATTATACCTGACAAAGGCAAATTGTCAAGAGGCAATATCCCAGTCCACTAAAACCGCCATGTGGTCGCTGACTCTTTCCGGGCCGGAAAACAGGCGCCTGGCGCTAAGGACGGGGAAGGGCTGTCCGTAGGTGAAGATGTAGTCGAGGCGCAGCCGTTTCGGCTCGTTGGTCAGATCGTATCCCTGGGGATAGATGAAGGTCTCATCGGTGATCTCGTTACCGGCGCAGGTGTACTGGTCGCGGTATCCGGCATTTAAAATCATCTGGTAGCAGGGGGTTAAGGCGTCATTGGAGAAGTCTCCGGCGAGAATGACGGGATGATCTTTGGACTCGCTTTTGACCCACTCGTCGAGTTTCAAAAACTGCGCCGCGAACGGTTCGTACTCGTCGTCCTCCCAGCCCAGCTGGCAGGAATAGACATCGACGGTCTGAGCGGGCAGCTGAATCCCGGCTTTGAGAATCTTGCGGCTTTTAAAGGTGAAAATATCATGGGTATGACTGACATACTGGGTGACGACACTGGTGACGGGATAGCGGGACATGATGGCGATGCCTTCCTCAAAAATCTTAAAGCCGTAATGCGACAGATCCCAGACAAAGTGGTAAGCCGGCTGTCCTAAAAGCTCATTGACCCGGGCGCAGATGATGCGCACGGCATTGTCGGCGCGGATATACTCATCAACCCGGTCGGACATGAGGGACTGGGCGGCTTCACAAAAGCAGATCACATCGATTTCTTCGCGGACAATTTCCGCGGCGATCCTGTGGAACTTCGCCATCTGGTCCTCTTCCTGATATGTGTTTAAATTCAAGGTCATCAGCTTCATATCCTTGTCACCTCGTGATCTCCATTATAGCGAATTAAGCCGCAAAACAAAAGCGTTTTTTTATGCTTGAAAGCCCTTTTTCGGCAGTAAAAGAACTTTTTTTATCGTCTTAAATATCATTAAAACAATATACAGAGGACAGATGTTATGGTAGAATAAAAGGGAAAGGAAGGATCACGATGATTCACATTTTACTATGCTGCATGGGCGGCTTCTCTTCGAGCGCCATGGTCACCCATCTCACCCATGATATCGAAAACAGTGAGTACAAGGAATTAATGGATGTGGAATTTTATCCCTTCAGCGCGGCTCACGAGAAGATGAATGAGGTCGATATCATTCTGACTTGTCCCCATCTGAAGTATTCGGTGCCTGATTTTATCAAGCGCTATGATGTCAAAATCCCGATTTATATATTACCGCCTAAGCTGTACGGTTCGATGACGCCCAAGGCGATTTATGAGGATGTGACCGATGTTCTGGCCGGGTACCGGGAAAACCCGCACAATCCGTGGAGCTTTCCAAATGAGGAAAACACCCTGAAAATCTCGCGCCGCTGCTCGCACCGGGAGTGGCTGGAAAACCGCTGAAAAGCGGTTTTTTTATATAAAAAAGGCTCTCAAATAGAGAGTCTTATTGCCAGGCTTTCACCATTAAATCGGTGATTTTATCCGAGAAGCTGAGGGGATCGTCAATCGGGAAGCCTTCAATCAGCAAAGCCTGATCTAACAAAAGCGAGGCGTATTCTT
>CAZQRT010000046.1:0-11517 GCA_964596105.1 uncultured Erysipelotrichales bacterium
CGAAACTGCTTCCGTTTGTCATTCAGAACGATGCTTTCTTTGATTATGCTGTTGGACGTTCCGCCGGCTCCCTTTCTCCACGTGTCAAGTGGGAGCATCTGAGAAATTACGAATTTGAATTGCCTGACACGAGGATACCCTGGGTCAGGAAACCATTACCCTTTCCTTGAGATTTGTCTGATCAAATCGGACTGCATCCTAAAATCATCCGTAAAACGCAAGGGAATCCCTGCCCGTGGAGCGCTAAACTCGCCGGGGTGTATGATTATCCGTGTGACAGAACTGTGTTCAGGCGTCACGCCAACTGCAGTTGCATCATTGATTATGATCCAGGTGACGGAAAGCGAATACAAAATGCTTTTACCAAGCGCTGGACAGGAACTAAGAAAATTGACAGGATTGTGGCAAGAGAAAAGGCCGGAGCAGATGCGACAGCATTTTTGAATGATTTAGCGGAACATCCGGCAAAACTAGGAGCTTACACCCCGGAGACACTTAAAAAAGAACTGGAAGATAAAGGATTTGATGTGAAGCCGCTATCCAATGGCAACTTAAAAATAAACTTTTTGAAGAAGGCGGAGGATATAAAGCAAACTTCGGAGGTGATGGACTTATAATGTATCATCCGAAAGAACGAAGTCACCACGGTGGAGCTTACTACAAAATATCAACGGGAAAGGGAGGCATACATAGATATGACAGGAATGGAAACGAAATTAAACGCGAGTGATTCCCTTAATCATTTAAATGGGCTATTAAAATCCAAATACAAAGAGGTTGTCATAAAGAATAGGGAAGTATTTTATTCTCCTTATAAAGATATATATTTTGAGCCTTTCATTATGGGCGACTGGGAGGCTATTGGCGTTGAATATGCACATGGTAAACTCGATGCTGAATTATACCGCTATGAGGATGGTGATCTTTTCTACCTTGATGATTATGATAGCATAGATGCACTGACGAAAGACGTTTTACAAGAGATAGAGGGGTAACATATGGCAAAAGACGACTATTATACAATAGCCGCTAAAATATTAGTTTATCTTTATAAAAAATATCAGCATAAAGAAGGATTGAAAGAGGATTACATTTCCCCTGAGACTGCTGATTTTCCTATCAGCAAGGAGCAGCTGTATGAAACAATCTATATGCTGTGTGATCAGGGATATATTACAGGTCATGTTAAAAGAGCATGGGGTGGAGACATCCTTGTAGATATATCAAGCTTAAGGATCCCATTGATTACATGCGTGAAAACAGGCAAATGAAAAAGGTGCTCCATGCTTTGAAAGAAGCGTCTGATATTTTCTTGAAGTTCAAATAATTAATCGCGCCGGCATAGCCGGTCTTTATTATATACAGTCACGCCAAGTGTGCTTTCACTTTATCTTGTACTTGCTGTACCTGCCTTACACTATTTTGCTTATTGGCAGCACCTGATTTTTTTGTCCATTGATTATCATTAATGAGGTGGTTACATGAGGTAATTGGCAGACAATTGCGCTTGTCCAATCATATGAAGTATTTTCCTGCTTAAATTTATCCCCCCCAAATCCTTGATCAAAACTTGCTTTTCACTCCACAAAAAAAGCCGGCCTGCTGCCAGCTTCTTTTTTATCAGGCTGCGGAAATCTTCTTCATCCACTTGCGGCTCCTTAAACGGAAATAACACCAGACACACTTAATAATCTGATCAATCTTCAGCATGGTGTAAACCCAGAAGCTGGACCAGTGGAAGACCAGGCCGGCCAGGTATCCCAAAGGTATCGAGGCGACCCACAAAAACAGGATGTCCCCAACCATGAGGAACTTGGTATCGCCGCCGGCTCTTAAAACACCCTTGGTTAAGATGGAGTTCATGGACTGGAAGATCATGATGAAACTGATGGAATACATCAGTTCATTGGCGATCTCCTTGGCCTCCGGTGATACTTTATAGTAGTTGATGACCGGGTTTTTCACAAGCAGGATAAATATCGCGGCCAACACGCCAATGAAAGCCCCCAGCCCCAGAAACGTGTAACCCTGCCTTTGCGCCTTATCATAATCACCCTCGCCCATGGTATGGCCGGTAATGATGCCGCTGGCATTCGAAATGCCCTGGGTTAAGACCGAAGACAGCTGCTGAACCACCGTGGTCACGGAATTGGCCGCGACAAACGCGCTGCCGATTCTTCCCATCACCATCGCGACCGCGTTGTTGCCCAAAGCCAGAAGCGAATCAGAAACCAGCACCGGAATGCTGATTTTTAAATACTGCTCCAAAAGATGCCCGGTGGACATAAACAGATGATTGAGACGGTAGCGGATTCGCTTGTCGATAAAGAAGAAATACCCGCAGATGAAAACCAGCTCAAAAACCCGGGCGATTAAAGTTCCCAAAGCCGCCCCGGCGATTTCCATGCGCGGCATGCCCAGCTCACCGAAGATAAATATCCAGTTAAAGAAAATGTTGATGAAGAAAGCCAGAATGGAACTGATTAAAGGCAGCCGCACCTGGCCGACACTGCGCAGGACAATGGTGCAGGTCAGTGAGAAACTCATGGCGAAATAAGTAGGAATGAGCCAGCGGAAATAGCTGATGCCGTAATTGATGATCAGTTCATCGCTGGTGTACAGCCGCATGATCCCGCCCGGGATAAAAACCGTCACCAGCGTAAAAACCGTGCTGAATAACAGACAGATCCTGAGCATGATGGTCACCGACTGCCTTAAGGCATGCTCGTCTTTCATGCCCCAGAACCGGGCGGTTAAGACACTGGCCCCCATGCCGATGCCCATGCAGCAGATTTGAAACAGGTTGATAAACTGCCCCGCCAGACTGGAAGCGGACAGCTGGGCATCCCCCATACTGGAAAGCATGACCGTGTCCATCAGGTTAATGCCGACGGTAATGAGCTGCTGCAAAGAGATCGGAATGGCGATCTGGATCATCTTGATATAAAATTCCTTATCCCCTACATAATCCCTCCAGGTCAGTTTCTTGGCCACGTTCATCTCTCCTTTTTGCCGATTTTCGCGATAAAAAAACCTTCAAAATACTCATTGGGCATAATCGTATGACAGTTTTCCAGAATACTGGGCAATTGCGCAATATCATTCCAGAACGGCTCCTCATCCTTTCTGACAAAGGCGCCGTGCTGTGGTAAAACATCATTTAAGACCATCTCATTTTCGTTTTTAAACAATGAGCAGGTGCTGTAAACCAGAAGCCCGTCCGGTTTTAAAAGCTTCAAGGCGTGATCCAGTAACTGCCGCTGTAATACGATCAGTCTTGTGAAGAGCTTTTCATCATAACGGGTCATCGTGCACGGGGCATCCAGAAGGATCATGTCAAAGGGCCTTTGCACATCCAGGTTTAAAGCGTCCATGATCAAGGGCTTAACGCGCGTGGCCCTCTGCTTTTTCAGGTTGTACTTTAACCGCTCCCCGCGAATCTTATTTTTTTCCACCGCGGTAATCTTGGCGTCATGACTTAGCAGGTTCACCAGCTGGCAGGTCTTGGAGCCGGGCGCGGCGCACATATCGAGCACCTGGAGACGCTTTTTCTCACTTTTCATGAGTAAAGGCGGAATCATACTGGAAAGGGACTGGAAGTATATTTTTCCTTCTTCGTATAACGGTGATTTTTTTAAAAAATACTCATCCTTTTGATCAATGACAAAGGCCTGATCATACCAGGACACTTTCTCAAAAGCGATCTTTTGTTCATTTAAATAAGCGGTGACTTCATGAAGATCAGAAACCGTGGTATTGACCCGAAAGCTCGCCTTTCTTTTGGTATTGAGGCCGGTTAAAATCAGCGGGGTAAGGGAGCCGTATTGTTCATATAAGAGATCTTCCATAAAACCACCTGCTTTTATTATACTCAAGGCGGCAATTGACGTCAAACATCCCGGGATGATACAATAAAGCCGGGAGGCGATAGCCTTGGATGAGTTCTTAAAGGATATCTATATCGGCGTTTTTCGCCAGTGGGTGCTGGGCCAGAATCAGGAAAACATCACGATCACGGAAAACCAGACAGACGGATTAGATGTGCTGACCATTGAATCGCTGCTTTGCTACGGCACCATTACTTTTTATCCTTCCCATATCGTGGAACTGGCGGTCAAAAATAAAATGACGGAGCAGACCGAGTTCTACATCCATTTTCAGATGAATACGTTAAGCCACGCCACCAGTTTATTTAAGGAAATGATAGCCTGCATCGCCCGTGTTGACGCCAAGAAAAGCGTGCGGGTGGCTTTGAGCTGCACGGGCGGACTGACGACCGGGCTGTTTGCCCAGGAGCTGAATGAGGCGGCGGAGAAAGCGGATTTGAATTATTTTTTCAATGAGGTCCCTTATCCCAAGCTTTATGAGGTCGGCCGGCATTATCAGGTTATCCTGCTGGCGCCGCAGATCTCCTACCAGCTGGCCCGGGTGAAAGAGGTTTTCAAGCCGCAGCTGGTCATGAATATTCCCCCGCAGATTTTTGCCCGTTATGATACCGCGGCCCTGTTCGCCTTGCTGGATGAGTCGCTGCAAACCAAAAAAGAAGATCCTCTGCCCTTACTGGAGAATCCGGATTTTCGCGATTTGCAGCCCGGCAAGAGGAAGATCTTAAGTGTCGTGATGCTGGCGGAGGCCGGTAACACTCGCCTGGTGACGGCTTTGTGGCAGGATCAGAAGGTGATTTATGACAAGGAGACCATCAAACCGGCGATCAGTTATGATGATCTGGTCGCCATCCTGGATGTGATATTTGTCATGCATCCCGATATTGAGGTCATCGGGCTGGTTTTGCCGGGAATCGCGGATGAGCAGGCCTGGCTTCGTTTCTCGCGGGGCAAGGAGAATTATGATGTCGTGAACCGGCTTGAGATCCGCTACCGCAAAAAGGTGGTTTTAGCCAATCACGCCAATTGTTTTGCCGTGGGCTGCTACTGCGCCTGGAGGGATTTTAGTTCGATCTCGGTTTTTTATCAGGATATGCCCGGATCCGCGGGGAGAATCGGCAGCATGCAGAACGGTCATGTCATCCTGGGCGGTCACGGTGACGCGGGGAATTTGGATCACCTCTATTTTGCCCAGCCTGTTTCTTCACTTGCTTTAAGTCCGGAAGGAACGTTAGAGATGGTCAGTCAGATTCTGGCGATGCTGACAGGAATCCTGGATCCCGAGATGTTTGTTTTCGCCACCGATATGATTCATGATGAGAGCATTTTGATCGCGCGCATGCAGGAACTGCTGCCGGGCGTCAGGCTGCCGAGAATCGTGAAGTCGCGCCATGCCAAGGAGCACATGGCTTTAGGGGCCGCGATGCTGGCGTTGAAGGAACTGTTGAAGAAATAAAGAAAAGAGCAGCTGTTAATCACTGCTCTTTTCTATTAGCCGTTGTTTTTGGCGGCCTCATTGACACACCTTAAGGCATTTAAGCTTCTTGGATAACCGATATAAGGCAGACACTGCGAGATCACCTTGATCAGGAACTCCTTGTCATTGCCGATTCTCATGTTACCGGCGGCATGGCTGGTCAGCTGCGGTTCACAGCCGCCCTGCGCGGCCAGAAAGCAGAACGTGATCATTTCCCGCTGTCTGTAATTCAAACCCTTACGGGTATAGTAATCGCCGAAGCAGTTGTCCGCCAGCCAGACATTGATATGCTGACTTTCCTTGGGAGCGGTTTTCCACGATTCTCTCATGTGTTCCCCGAAAATGTCAACCTGGGCCTGGTTGCCTTTTTCGCGGCGGTCTTCGGTGGTCGTGGTCGCCTGTTCCGGAAGCGGCAGGGAAATACCCTTAGACTCAAACACCTCGTTGGTCGCTTTTAGAAACGGAAATACCCGGCCGATGCCCAGATAAGCGGTGGCCTGATAAACGATCTCCTTGATCTCCACCGGGGTGACATCGAAGTTCAGGGCGGCGGCGACCATGCTGCGGTACTCGTCGATGCCCTGACAGCCGATCAGCGTCGCCAGGATGGCGATAAAGCGGGTTTTGTCATCGAGATCGTCCTGATTGACGACTTCATCAAAGGCGAAGTTGTCAAAGCGCTCGATGAATTCGGGATCAGTCCTGAGAAAATCAGACTTGTAGCCCGGGAACATTTTCTCGTGATAATCTTTTGCTTTTTGTGAGATGCTCATGTTTTTTTCCTCCTTTAGATCATCTTAAACTCTTTCCATTTGCCGGATTTCAAACGCCATACATAGGCGATGGCGGTGGCCACCCAGTTCATGCACATCGCGAGGGCAATACCGATGACGCCCATCTTCAGCCATTTGCCGAGAATATAACTGAACACCAGGCGCACGCCCAAGGTGGCGGCAATCGAGGTCACCATCGTGAAGCGGATATCGCCGGCGGCGCGCAGCCCGGATCCTAACTGCGTAAACGGGGAAACAAAGGCGCAGAACGTATTGTGAATCACAACCAGCTGGAAAACTAATTCCTTGGTTTTGGCTCCTAAGGTGTAGAAGTTTAAAAGCAGCGGCGTGCCGGCCAGCACCAGCACATTCCATGAGATCGCCATGACCAGCGAAATCTTGATGAGCTTGTGGAAATAGTACTCGGCCTGATCGGGATCATTGGCCCCCATACACTGCCCGATGACGGTGACAAAAACCGGATCCATGACAATTCCCGTCAGGGCGGCTAAAGACCAGATCGTCTGGGCGACGCCGTTAGCGGCAATCTGATAGGTGCCAAACAGGGCGACAATACTGGACAGGGCGACTTTGACGAACTGGAAAACGGCGCCTTCAAAGCCGTTCGGGATCGCGACTCTTAAAATTTTCTGGATGAGGGTGCCCTGCCATGAGAAAATGGCCGGCATAGTATAGTAAACCTGACGCTTTTTTTGAAAGGCCAGCGCGGTAACAACGACGGCGGAAAAGACGCGAGAGATCAAGGTCGGCCAGGCTACGCCGGCTACCCCGGCATGTAATATAAAGACGCCGATGTAGTTGCCGATGACGTTGATGATATTGGCTATGATGGAAATCATCATGGTTGTTTTCGTGTCTTTGCAGCTTCTGAAGACGGCGGCTCCGGCATTATAGACAGCCAGAGCCGGATAGCTTAGGGCGCTGATCCAAAGATAGGTGACACAGGCGGCCATCACGTCATCCGCCACGGCGCCGAACAGCATCCTCAGCATGTTCCGCCCGCCCAGCAGGACGATGACGGTGATGATCACCGCCAGCAGGCTTGAGATCATCAGTAACTGTCCGGCGGATTTTTGCGAATTTTCCTGATTGCCGCTGCCGATGTACTGACTGATGATGACGGCTCCGCCGGAGGCTAAAGCGGTGAACAGATAGATAAAGATCCCGCTGAAGTTGTTGACTAAAGACACGCCGGAAACCGCGGCTTCCCCCGCGGAACTGATCATAAAGGTGTCAATGATGCCCACTAAAAGCACCAGCAGCTGTTCTAAAAACAGCGGGATGATCATCTTTTTTAAATCCTGGTTTGTGAACATGTTCATGACTCCTTTTTCCTGAGAGTTATTATAAGAGAATTCATTCTTTAAAACAATATCCGTTTAAGGGCTTTTAGATAAGTTTGACTAATGGTTTCTATGTAAAAAAGGCGCTCCGATAACAGAGCAGCCCTTTTTTTAAATATTAAGAGCGCGGAAATTCGTTTGCCGTTTCGATCTTCTCCTCGAAGTTGTCGACGGCGCTTTGCACTAACAGCCGCAGGGTGTTATAAAGCGTGGTCCGGGTGTCCTCATCCATATCGGAGAATGACCGCACGATGCTTTTGGCGGATTCCGCCCAGTTCGCTTTTAATTCATGCACGGTGCGGGCTTTGGTGCCGGACATCAAGGTATAGATCGCGTCCGCGAAGCTGGAGAGCTGTTCCGGGGTCATCTGAGCGGTCCAGGACTTGATGGTTTTGTCGATATCCTGGCTGATTTCCGAGACTTCCTCAGCATAGACAAAGCGCGGCCCGAGGACCTGCCAGGAGTAAAGATCATGCTGGTAAATGCCGAATTCATCGCTTTTGACGACGGTCTGCTCGTCCTGGTGATGGAGCATCAGGCCGAAGACGGAAAAGGTCGGGACAAAGGTGTTCAGTTTCGGCATGATGTTCTGATAGTTCGGGGTTTCGAGAATATCAGGGAAAAATCCGGGGCCGTCAAAGTTGTAGACGGCGGTGACGCGGTCCTGAACAGCGCAGAAGGCCGCCCCGTAGACAGCGAGGTTGCCGCCTTTGGAATGCCCGGTGATGATGAAGTTTCCGGGCAGTTCTCCGGCGCTTTTGTTGATGTACTCCGCGGCCTGGAGCTGGCCGTTTACCGGGCAGGAGAAGGACATGTTCATGTCTTCTTTCCAGCCGATGATGGTATTGTCCGTACCGCGAAAGGCGATGACATGGAGGCGGTCCGAGATTTTGATGGTGACGGCGAAGAACTGGGTCTGGGTATCGGGGTCGAGGAGATCAACCTGCCTGCCGACTCGCAGGTCTTTGAAGCGGTTGCTTTCCCGCATCGCTTTTAACAGCTTGTCGTCATCGAGCTTGAATTCGCGAAGATCATCGATTTCCTGAACGGCGGCGTTTTTTTCAAAGGGGATGTAGGCAAAGCGGGCCAGGATGGCGGCGTCGATCTCATTGAAGTTGGATTCATCAATGGCCAGATCACCGCGCCAGGCCAGGTAGTCAATAATATTTGCCATCAGCTGATTTTACGGCCGTCGCTGAAAGCCTTGCCGACGATGTCTCCGACTTGGCGGTAGCTGCTTGTCATCGGATCAAAGATGATGGCGTCAAACTGCGGGTTGCCCTGTTCATCGATGATGTTTTCATCCACGGATACATTGACGATCTTGCCGACCGTAATGCCGTCCTCGTTGATTTTTTCCAGCGTGCATTCCAGGGTGAAAGGGAGTTCCGCGAACAGCGGGGCGTCGACGGTTTCGCTTTTGATATCGTGCCATCCGGTCTTGGTCATTTTGTCAGGATCTTTGTTTTGTGAGACGATGCCGACATAGTCCGCGGGAATGGTGTTTTTCACATCGGCGAAGCTGACGGTAAAGGCTTTTTTGACCTTGATGTTCTCGGTGGTTTTGTGGTTGGAGATGCACAGCATGATTTTGTCATGATCGTACTGGCCGCCCCAGGCGGCGTTCATGGCGTCGGGTTTGCCGTTTTCGTCATAGGTGCCGATGAGGCATACCGGTTGCGGGTAAACCCATGGTTTGCTTCCAAAGTTCTTTCTCATTTTCTTTGCTCCTTTCTTTTAGGGCCATTATACAATATTTACAAGTCAAAAAAAAGCAAGGAGTTTGCTCCTTGCTTATTTGACGCTTAGACAGCGCATGGCGTTCAGGACCGCGATCACCATGACGCCGACATCGGAGAAGATGGCGGCCCACATGTTGGCGATTCCCAGGGCGCCTAAGACCAGGCATAAAAGCTTGACGCCGATGGCGAAGTAAATGTTCTCGTAGACAATGCGCAGGGTCTTTTGGGAAATGTTGATGGCTTTGGCGATCTTGAGGGGATTGTCGTCCATCAGGACAATATCCGCGGCTTCAATGGCGGCATCGGAGCCCATCGCGCCCATGGCGATGCCGATGTCCGCTCTGGTGAGGACCGGGGCGTCGTTGATGCCGTCGCCGGCGAAGGCTACTTTGCCTTTGTTTTGATTCAGGAGTTCTTCCAGTTTGGTGACTTTGTCGCCGGGCAGAAGCTGGGCGTAGTAGGCATCCAGATCTAGCTGTTGAGCGACCTGGCTGGCGACTTTATCGATATCGCCGGTGAACATGACGCACTGGATGTGGCGTTTTTTCAGTTCGGTGATGGTTTCTTTAGCCTGGGGTTTAATGGTGTCGGAAACGACCAGGGCGCCCAGGTACTGATCATCGCGGGAAACGTAAAGGATCGTTCCGGCGCGGTCGATCGGGGGCACTTCGTTTATCAGAGAGTGGTTGCCGATTTTGACCTGGTGATTTGATATGCTGGCTTGAATGCCTTTGCCGCTGATTTCGCGCACATCACTGACGTCGGAGGTATCAATGTCGGGAACAGCGCTGACGACGGATCTGGCGATCGGGTGGGTGGAGAAGCTTTCCGCTTTGGCGGCGATTTGCAGGAGTTCTGATTCTTGTATGCCGTTCGGGATGACTTCGCTCAGGGCGAAGGTGCCTTGGGTCAGGGTGCCGGTTTTATCAAAGACGATGGTTTTGACTTTGGCGAGGTTTTCAAGGTAGTTGGATCCTTTGATGAGGATGCCGGCGTGGCTGGCACCGCCGATGCCCGCGAAGAAGCTCAAAGGAATACTGATGACCAGGGCGCACGGGCAGCTGATGACCAGGAAGGTCAGGGCGCGGTAAATCCAGGTGGACCACAGCGGGTCATGCTGGGTAAGCAGGGCGTAGACCGGGGGCAGGACGGCGAGGGCTAAAGCGGCGAAGCAGACGGCGGGGGTGTAGTAGCGGGCGAAGCGGGAGATGAAGTCTTCGGAGCGTGATTTTTTCGCGCTGGCGTTTTCCACGAGGTCGAGAATTCGCGCTACGGTGGAGTCTTCATAAAGGCGGCTGGTTTTCACTTCCAATAGGCCGGTCAGATTGACGCAGCCGCTGATGACTTCATCATTAACGCTGACATCGCGGGGCAGGCTTTCTCCGGTCAGGGCGGCGGTATCGAGGGTTGAGCTGCCGGCGATGATGGTCCCGTCAATCGGGATTCTTTCGCCGGGCTGGATGACGATGTCGGTACCGATGGCAATTTCCTCGGGGTCTACGGCTATGAGGTTGCCGTGCTCGTCTTTGATGTTGGCGTGATCAGGGCGGATGTCCATTAAAGCGGCGATGTTTTTGCGGCTTTTGGCTACGGCGTAGCTCTGGAAGAATTCCCCGATCTGGTAAAAGAGCATGACGGCGACGCCTTCCATGTATTCTCCCAGGGCGATGGCGCCGATGGTGGCGACGGCCATGAGGAAGTTTTCATCGAAGGGCTGGGCGTTTTTTAGGCCTTTGAGGGCTTTTTTTAAGATGTCATAGCCGATGAGCAGGTAGGGAATGAGGTAGCAGTAGCCGGGCAGTTTGAGAAAATAGATCAAGAGCATCAAGATGACGGTGATGATGATGCGTTGCAGGGCCTTTTTTTGTTTTTTGTTCAAAACCCCTCAGCTCCTTAGAAGTAAATTTCGCAGTCGTCTTCCACTTTCCGGCAGTTTTTTAATACCGCGGGCATGATTTCTTTGGGATTGGAGCCTTCATCGAACTCTACAATCATCTTGAGGGTCATAAAGTTCACGACGGCTTTTTTCACGCCGGGTGTTTTATTGGCGGCGATTTCCATTTTGTTTGCGCAGTTGGCGCAGTCGACGTCGATATTATAGGTTTTTTTCATACACATGTTCATCCTTTCTTATATGATTATATGTTCATATGATAACTTAATCATATATCAGGATTGCCTGTGTGTCAATAGAGCTAGACATTAAAAAATAATTATTTAATGATGTTTGTAGAAGCAAGGACTTGCAGTGAAAAATTCTGGGGCGAGGTTGGGTAT
>CAZQRT010000047.1:0-11516 GCA_964596105.1 uncultured Erysipelotrichales bacterium
ATCCCGGGCTGGCCGACGCTTATTTTCTTTCTTTCATTTTAGCCCAGGAGGGGATTACGCCTGATGTCGAGGGCTGTGCCGTCTGTCACAAAAAGACGGACATCGTCTCTTTCTCGATCGCCGCGGGCGGGTTTTTATGCCGCGAGCACAGCCGGGAAGAACAGATGCCGGCTTCGTGTCTGCGCCTCATCCGGGCCCTTTGTCACGGCTCAGAAAAAGCCGTGGAACTCGTGGAGCATGATGAGGATCTCACCATGGCGCGGCGTTATCTGGCGCAGTTTTATGATGATTACGGTTCCGTCCGTCTTCACAGCCGCCGTTTTATCCAAAATTAGTACCCTCATAGTTGGTTGACAAAATCCCTCTTTAAGGGTATTCTGCGTATTGAATCTTAGGGTTCACCAAGGACGTTAAAGTCCTTTTTTTCACTATTACAGGAGGATTTCATGAGTAAATTTGCGATGGATGTCATCACCGCCCATGCCCGCAGCACCGGCTTTGTTTATCAGGGCAGCGAGATTTATGACGGTCTGGCCAACACCTGGGACTACGGCCCGTTAGGAGTATTATTAAAAAACAATCTGCAGGACGCCTGGTGGCGGAAGTTTATCAGGGAGTCGCCATACAACGTCGGCCTGGATGCCGCGATTTTAATGAATCCGAAAGTCTGGGAAGCCACCGGGCATGTCGGCGGTTTCTCGGATCCTTTGATGGACTGCCGCGACTGTAAAACCCGTCACCGCGCTGACAAGCTGATTGAGGCCTATGATCCCAGTTTGCACTGCGACGGCTGGAGCAATGAGCAGCTGACCAGTTTCATCAAAGAGCATCATATCAAATGCCCGAACTGCGGCAGCGAGAATTTCACCGACATCCGTCAGTTTCAGCTCATGTTTAAAACCAGCATGGGAGTGGTGGAGGATGAGAAAAGCACGGTCTATCTGCGTCCCGAAACCGCCCAGGGCATCTTTGTGAACTTCCGCAATGTGCAAAGAACGACGCGCAAGAAGATCCCGTTTGGCATCGGGCAGATCGGCAAGGCTTTCCGCAATGAGATCACCCCGGGCAGTTTTATTTTCCGGACCAGGGAATTTGAGCAGATGGAACTGGAATTTTTCTGCAAGCCGGAAACGGATCTCGAGTGGTTCGCGTACTGGAAACAGTTCTGCATGGACTTCCTCATCCGCCTCGGTCTAAACAGTGAGCATTTGCGTTTTCGCGATCACGAACAAGCCGAACTGGCGTTTTATTCGCGCGCGACCAGCGATATCGAATACGCTTATCCTTTCGGCTGGGGCGAGCTCTGGGGCATCGCGGACCGCACCGATTACGATTTAAAGCGGCACATGGAATATTCCAAAAAGCCGCTCGATTATCTCGATCCCGCGACTAATGAGCGCTATATCCCTTACACGATTGAGCCTTCGGTCGGGGTCGGCCGAATGTTTCTGGCGGTTTTATGTGACAGCTATGATGAAGAGATGGTCAACGATAAAGATCAGCGCGTCGTCATGCATCTTCATCCCGCTCTGGCGCCTTACCAGACGGCGGTCCTCCCTTTGACAAAAAAGCAGGCGCCGCAGGCCCGCGCCCTCTATGAGCGGCTGTTGAGTCAGTTCAGCCTGGATTATGACGAGGCCGGCAATATCGGCAAACGCTACCGACGTCAGGACGCGATCGGCACCCCTTACTGTGTGACCGTGGATTTCGATACCGCGGATGATGACTGCGTCACCGTGCGGGACCGTGATTCGATGGCCCAGGAGCGCGTGAAAATCGCCGCCTTAGCGGCATATCTGCAAGATCACTGTCAGCTTTAAGAAGGTGAGAGGGATGGCAAGACTCTCGGAAGAAAAAATTCAGGCGATCCGTAACGGCGTGAATATTGTCGATGTCATCGGGCAGTATCTGGATGTTCAGAAGGCGGGAAACAATTATGTGGCGGTCTGTCCTTTCCATGATGATCACAGTCCTTCTTTGCATATCAACAGCGAGATGCAGATCTACAAGTGTTTTGTCTGCGGGGCGGGCGGCAATGTCTTCACCTTCCTGCAAAATTATCTTCATATCAGTTTTCTCGAGGCTGTCAAAATCTGCGCGGATCTCGCCGGTATCGATGTCAGCGAGCTCGATGATCATACGAAAAACGCTGATCCTGCTCTAACCGCTTATCTTTCTATGCATGAGGAGGCGGAAAAGATCTACACCCTCTATCTTCGTACCCGTGACGGGCTGGCGGCGCTGGATTATCTTCACCGCCGCGGCCTTGATGACGAGACCATCCGCGCTTTTCAGATCGGTTACGCCCATCCTTCCGACGCTTTGACGAAGGCTTTTCAAAAGCTGGAGTTTCCCCCTTTGCAGATGCTTAACAGCGGCTTGATCACTGCCTCCGGCAACCGCCTCTACGACCGCTTTAAAAACCGCGTGATGTTTCCTTTATGGGATGAAAACGGCCGGATCATCGCTTTTTCCGGGCGTGTTTACAGCCCTGATGACAGCGGGCCCAAATATTTGAATTCCCCGGAATCGGATGTTTTTTCGAAAGGCGCCATGCTTTATCATTATCACGCCGCCAAAGCCGCGATCCGTCAGGAAGGATTCGCCTATGTGGCGGAAGGATACATGGATGTGATCGCTTTGCATCTTGCCGGTATCGCGAACGCGGTGGCGCTGATGGGCACAGCTTTGACCGCTAAGCAGATGAATCTATTAAGGCGGGTCACCGATACCGTTTATCTCTGTCTTGACGGGGATGAACCCGGCCAGGCCGCGATCTTAAAAAACGGCCAGGCGCTTTTAAAAGCGGGCTTTCAGGTGCGCGTCGTGCGCTTTAAAGATGAGAAGGATCCCGACGAGTGTCTGCGGGCCAGAGGAAAAGAGGCCTTGAAAAGAGTTCTTGGCAGCCATATGTCGTTTCTGGAGTTTTTGATCAATTACTGGTACGAGCGCAGCCGCATGGATAACTATGATGAAAAAAAAGAGTATGTCGCCCGGCTCCGGCCTTACCTGAATAATCTCACGGATCCCATTGACCGCGATTACTACGCTGATATGATCGCGGGCAAATCCGGCTTTTCCAAAGCGGTGATCCTGGAGGGCATGAAAACAACTCAAAAGCAGCCGGTCAAAAGAACTCAGAAAGCTTTGGAAAGCAAATATGACCGCTGTGAAAAAGAACTTTTATATTATATGCTTTTAGATGTCAGGGTGGCGCAGCGCTATGAGCGCGAGCTCGGTTTTTTCTACGATGAAAAGCGGCGCCTTTTGGCTAACTATATCATGGATTATTATCACCGCCACGACCGTCTCGTCCTGGCGGAGCTGATCAGTGAAATCAAGGATGAAAGCTGTATCGCGCTTTTGACAGAGATCACGGCCTTGAATCTTCCCGAAAAGGTATCTATGGAAGTGATCACGGATTATATTGACACGGTAAAAAATCATGCCACTCAACTGCAGTTAAACGCCTTGAAAGAAGAGCTGGAAACCAGCCCGGATCCGGCTGAAAAAGCCGATTTATTAAACCGCATCCTCGCGCTGCGGCAATCTTTAGCGATGGAAAGGAGCTCATAGATGGAAAGAGATAATGTCGTGATCGATACCGCGATCTCGCTGGACAGCTTGAAGGCCCTGCTGCTTGACAAGAGTAACCGCAACGGTTTTATCACTCAGGAAGATATCGATGAAATCATGACCAAGTATGAACTGGATGATCAGACCGCCGATGAACTGCTGAATTATATTCAGGATGCCAAGATTGAGATTCGCGATGACGTGCTCGATGAGATCGAGGCGGAAAATATCGATCTGGCGGATTTAGAGGATATCAATCTGGATGATGAATTGGACAGCCTCGATATGGAGGACAATCAGGATCTCGACTTTGTCGGGGACTTCGATATGTATACCGGCGACACCCTCAACATGTACAATGACGCCGATAACGCCGAGGAAAACAATCTGGCGACCAATGTCAAAATCAACGATCCCGTCAAGATGTATTTGAAGGATATCGGCACGGTTGAGCTTTTGAGTCATGAAGAGGAGATTGCTCTGGCCAAACGCATTCTGGAAGGGGACGAAGAGGCCAAAAAGAAGCTGGCCGCCGCCAATCTGCGCCTGGTCGTCTCGATCGCCAAGCGTTATGTCGGGCGCGGCATGCTGTTTCTGGATTTAATTCAGGAGGGCAACATGGGGCTCATCAAAGCGGTGGAGAAGTTTGATTACACCAAGGGCTTTAAGTTTTCCACGTACGCGACATGGTGGATTCGCCAGGCCATCACCCGGGCGATCGCCGATCAGGCCCGGACGATTCGGATTCCGGTTCACATGGTTGAGACCATCAACAAGCTCACCCGCGTGCAGCGCTCGCTGATCCAGGAGCTGGGCCGGGAGCCGACCGCGGAGGAAATCGCCGCGCACATGGACGGCATGACCCCGGAAAAAGTGCGGGAGATTCAAAAAATCTCTCTCGAGCCGGTCAGTCTGGAGACCCCGATCGGCGAAGAGGATGATTCCCACCTGGGCGATTTTATCGAGGATGAACAGGCCATGAGCCCGGATGACTACGCCGCCAATGAATTACTCAAAGATGAGTTGAATGAGGTTCTGCTGGAGCTGACGGACCGCGAGGAGAAGGTTTTAAGGCTGCGCTTCGGGCTGGATGACGGCCGGACCCGGACCCTGGAGGAGGTCGGCCGCGAGTTTAACGTGACCCGCGAGCGCATCCGCCAGATTGAGGCGAAGGCGCTGCGCAAGCTGAAACATCCGAGCCGCTCCAAGCGCCTGAAGGACTTTCTGGACCGGTGAATTCACGCCTGCGAGCCGTTTATGAAATGGCCTGCCAGTACTTTTCAGACGGGGCGACGGCCGATATCGGCAGCGATCACGGTCAGCTCGTGATTGAGCTGGCGCAAACGACATCCTTAAGACCGCTTTACGCCACGGAAAACAAAGACGGCCCGCTAGGAATATTAAAACAGGCTGTTATGAATTCAAGGGCGGATATTGCGGTTTTAAAAGGCGACGGGTTAAAACCGCTGCTTGACAAGGACATCAAAAATATCATCATCGCCGGCATGGGCGGATATCTGATCGCCGATATATTAAAAACCGAATTAAAAAGCGTACAGACCTTTATTCTGCAGCCTAACAACCACGAGCCTGAGCTAAGAGGATATCTCGCCGAGCACGGCTATCAGATCATCGCCGAAAAGCTGGTCCAAGATCACCGCCACATTTATGAGATTCTGGTCTGTCAAAGAGGCGCCATGACCTTAAGCGCGAAAGAGCGGCTTTTCGGACCGGTGTTATTAAAAAAGAAAGGCGGGCTGTTTTATCAGAAATGGCACCGCCGCAAAGAGATCATGCAGGGCATTCTTTCCGGAACGAAATATCAAAAGATGATCACCTGGATCATAGAGGAGGAAAATGAAATGTACAAATCAAGACGAGAAAAAACGCTGGCGGGAATGGCCGACCATTCCCTGGCGATTATTCATTCTGACTATCCGGTCAGCAACCACTTTGTTTATTTAACGGGGATCGCGCGTCCTAATATGGCATTGCTGCTCGTGAAAAGAAACTCGGAGGAATGCCAGGAGATTCTCTTTATCGAAAAGCCGGATCCGCTGGTGGAAAAATGGAGCGGCAAGCGCATGACCATCGCCGAGGCGCAAAAGGTTTCGGGCATCGCTGATGTCCGCTATATCGCTGATCTTGATGCCCGGGTCAACTATTTCATGAGCCGCCAGGGATATAACACCATTTATTTCCTTCTGGATGAGATCGGCATCAGGGAAAATCACAATCTGAACACCCGCGAGGCGCTGCGCTACCGCGACAATTATCCAACTTTGGATTTGCGCAACCTTTATCCTTTGACCGGGACTTTGCGCATGGCCAAGGATGAAACGGAAATCGCCAATATCAGCAAAGCCGTCGAAATCACCAAACACGGTTTAAATCATGTTTTAAGCACGCTTCATGAAGGCCTTTATGAATACCAGGTGCAGGCCGAATTTGAATATCAGATCAAATATGAGGGATCGGTTCATCCCGCTTTCCCGACCATCGCGGGCGCCGGAATGAACGGCACCATGCTGCACTACGGCACCAACCGCGATGTCATCGGCAAAGATGAGCTGATTTTACTGGATCTGGGCGCGACTTATGAGGGATACTGCGCGGACATCACCCGCACTTATCCGGCCAGCGGTCATTTCACCGAGCGCCAGAAACAGATTTACAGCATTGTCCTGAAGGCTAATCAGCGCGTCAGCAAGGAAGCCCGTCCGGGCCTGACGCTGGTTGATTTAAACAACATCTGCAAAGAGGAGCTGGCAGCGGGATTAATAGCGCTGGGCGTCATCTCCAGGCCGGAAGAGCTGGACAAGTATTACATGCATTCAGTATCCCATCATCTGGGCATGGACTGCCACGACTGCACGATCGGGGACAATCCGGTTTTAACCCCGGGGGCGGTCATCTCCGATGAACCGGGCCTGTATCTTGATGAGGAGGGCATCGGCATCCGCATTGAGGATGATCTTTTGATCACCGAAGACGGCTGCCGGGTATTGTCGCAGGATATTATCCGCGAGATTGATGACATCGAAGCCTATATGGCTAAAAACAATCCATACGTGAAATAAAAAAAGAAGCGGGAACGCTTCTTTTTTTAGATTGCCGACAAAATCTTGCTTTCATCGACCGCCGGCGGTTCTTTTCGCTCATCGTAGTTTTTTAAATAATCGATGACCTGGTTTGTCAGATAGGTCGGGGTGCTGGCCCCGGCGCTGACCGCGACACAATTGACCCCTTCTAAAACTTCCCGGTCCAGATTTGCGACGCTCGCGATCATGACGGTTCGCTTCTGTTTTCTGGCGATATCTGCCAGGCGCGTCGTGTTGTTGCTGCGGGGATCGCCGACGATGATCACGAGATCGATTTCCTCAGCCAGGTTCATCAAAGCCGTCTGCCGGGCATAAGTGGCCTGGCAGGTTTCGGGAAGAACCTCAAGATTCTTCAAGAGCCTTTGAGCTTTAGTGAAAAGACGGGAAATATCCAGCATTGACATGGTGGTCTGATTGGTGATGACATAGGGCAGATCTTTGTCCAGGGCATCCAGATCATCCTCACCGGTGATGAGATGGATATGTTTTTCATCGATCGCCAGGGTGCCTTCCGCCTCGGGATGACCGCTTTTGCCGATATAGAGCACCTCTTTATGTTCCTTTAAAGCCTTTTTGATCATGTCATGAGTGCGGATCACATCCTCGCAAGTGGCGTCGATGACCTTCAGGCCTTTATCCAGCGCTTTGCGGCGCGCCTGTTCCGAGATGCCGTGGGCGGTTATCAGCATGATGCCGGAAGGGATCTGATCAATCAGCTCACAGCGCGTCAGACCGGGCTCATCCACGGTTTTGATCCCCGCTTTTTCCAGGGCATTCACGACATACTGATTGTGCACGATCATGCCGCATATAGTGATGTTTTCATCGGGATACTGCTGCCGGGTTTGCAGGGCTAAAGCGATGGCTCTGACGACGCCTTTGCAGTAGCCGCGGGGCACGACGGGAATGACTTTCATGCGATTTCACCTCGCCGGTATTGTATCATAAATCACAGCATGTTTGCATGTCCGAAATGTTTCGTGTATAATGCGAAAGGGGTGATAAGATGACAGCATTTTCAGATTACGCTTTTCCGCCGTTCATCGTTGACGGCCTGGAGCGGCTGCAGTTTAAAGAGCCGACCCCGGTGCAGACGCGGGTGATTCCTCATCTAAGGGCCGGGGAGGATGTGATCGGCATCTCTTCCACCGGGACGGGGAAAACCCACGCTTTTCTTTTGCCGGTTTTAGAGATGATCGATGTCACCAGGCCGGAGGTACAGGCTGTGATCTGTACGCCCACCAGGGAACTCGCCTTGCAGATTTATCAGGCCAGCCGGGTTTTTCAATGTGAAGGTCTTAAAATCAGAATGTATACCGGCGGCACGGACCGCCAGAAAGATATTGAACAGTTAAAGGTGCAGCCGCATCTCGTCATCGGCACGCCGGGAAGACTCAAAGACCTGGCTTTAAATGACGGCGCCTTGAAAATCACGACCGCCCGCATCATGATCATCGATGAGGCGGATATGATGTTTGATCTCGGGTATCTGGAAGATATCGACGCCATCGCGGGGAAAATGAAAGACGATTTGCAGCTCGGGGTTTTTTCCGCGACCATCCATACCCAGCTGCAGACTTTTCTCAAAAAGTACATGACCAGTCCCGTCCTCATCGAGTGCAACACCGTCAAAAACAGCGCGGCCCACATTCAGCACCATCTGCTGTTTACCAGACACCGTTCGCGCGAAGAGGTCCTGCTGGAACTGACGGAGATTATTTCCCCTTACTGCTGCCTGGTTTTCTGCAACACCCGCCAGCAGGCCGAAAAGATCTACCAGCTGCTGCTGTCGAGAAATCTTCAAGCGGGAACGATTCACGGCGACCTGCAGCCCCGCCAGCGCAAAGCGATGATGCGGCGCATCCGCCATCAGGATTTTGTATACATTGTCGCCACCGACATCGCCGCCCGCGGCATGGATATCGACGGGGTCAGCCACATCATCAACATGGGTTTCCCGAGCGATTCGGATTACTATATTCACCGCGCCGGACGCTGCGGACGCGCTTCGTACAGCGGGGAATGCTACACATTATATGACAGCAAAGACGAGAAGATGATTCATCTTCTCGAATCGCGGGGCATCACTTTCCAGTATGAGCAGATCTCAGACCATCAGATCAAAGCCATGGAAACCCGCGCCATGCGCCAGACAAAGCCGAAAAAACAGCTGCCGAAAGAAATCGCGATGGTCGTCAACCGTCCCGCGAAGGTCAAACCGGGTTATAAGAAAAAAAGAAAAAAGGAAATCGACACGCTTGTCAAAAAGAGGAAACGGGAAATGATTCAGGCTGATATCCGCCGCCAGAAAAAAGAACGCGCGAAAAAGAGGCAGCAAAATGCTGCTCGGTAGTCATGTCAGCATGAGCGGGGAAAAGATGCTTCTGGGAAGCGTTGAGGAGGCTTTGAGTTATCAGGCCACTACCTTCATGTTTTATACCGGGGCGCCCCAGAATACCAGGCGCAAACCGGTTGAAAGTATGCGCCGCGAAGAGGCCTGGCAGCTCATGAAAGAAAACGGCATCAACATCGCCAAGGTGGTCGTGCACGCTCCTTATATCATCAACCTGGCTAACACGATAAAACCGGAAGTTTATGATCTCGCCGTCACCTTCTTAAAGCAGGAGATCGCGCGCTGCATGGCTTTAAACATGACAACCCTCGTCCTCCATCCCGGAAGTCACGTCAAAGCCGGGGAAGAAAAGGGCCTGAAAAGTATCATCAAGGGATTAAACGAGGTTTTGGATGAGGGCCAGACGACCAGGATCGCTTTAGAGACCATGGCCGGCAAGGGCAGCGAGCTGGGGTACACGATCGATCAGCTCGCTTTTATCATTTCTCATGTGACTCAAAAAGAGCTTGTCGGAATCTGTCTTGATACGTGTCATCTCCATGACGCCGGCTATGATGTCGGTCATTTTGATGAAATTCTCGACGAGGTGGAGGCCAAGATCGGCCTTGATAAGGTGCTCGCGGTTCATGTCAATGATTCCAAAAACAAGCGGGGCGCGAGAAAAGACCGCCACGCCAATATCGGCAAAGGGGAGATCGGCTTTGAGAAGCTGTATGAGATTGTCCACAATCCCCGCCTGGAAAACGTCCCGAAGATTCTTGAAACGCCCTATATTGATAAAAAACCGCCATACCGAGAGGAAATCGCCATGCTTTTAGAAAAAAGATAGACAAGGACCGGAAAATCTTTTAAAATATTCAAAAATCGAAAGGAAGGAATCTTATGAGCGGTTTTTTCGGAGTGGCATCCCGTCAGGACTGTGTGATGGATGTGTTTTTCGGGACAGATTATCATTCCCATCTGGGAACCAGCCGCGGCGGTATCGCGATCTATGGCAAAGACGGGTTCAACCGTTCTATTCACAATATTGAAAATTCCCCGTTTCGCACCAAGTTTGACAGCGACATCGCACAGTTCGCGGGGAACTTAGGAATCGGCTGCATTTCCGACAGCGAGGCGCAGCCGCTGCTGGTCAACAGTCATCTTGGCAGCTACGCGATCAGCACCGTGGGCCGCATCAACAACCTGGAGGAATTAAGACAGTTCTGCTTCGCGTCTGGAAGAACGCATTTTCTGGAAATGAGCGGAGGCAAGGTCAATCCGACCGAGATGGTGGCCGCTTTAATTAACCAGAAACAGGATATGGTGGAGGGCATCCGCTACGCCCAGGAGATGATTAAAGGCTCGATGAGCATTTTAATCCTGACCGAAGCGGGCATTTACTGCGCGCGCGACAAATTCGGGCGCACCCCGGTCATCATCGGCGAAAAAGAAGACGCCTACTGCGCCACGTTTGAAAGCATGGCCTTTTTAAATCTCGGCTATCACCACTATAAGGATCTCGGCCCGGGCGAAATCGCCTATCTGACCCCGGAGGGCTGCACGCAGTGTCAGAAGCCTTCAGAAAAAATGCGCATCTGCTCTTTTCTGTGGGTTTATTACGGCTATCCAACCTCCACCTATGAAGGAGTCAACGTGGAAGTGATGCGCTACCGCTGCGGGGAAAAACTGGCGATGCGCGATGATGTTCAGGTCGACAGCGTCGCCGGGGTTCCGGACAGCGGCACGGCGCACGCGATCGGCTACGCGAATGCCGCCGGGATTCCTTTCACCCGGCCGTTTATCAAATATACCCCGACCTGGCCGCGCTCCTTCATGCCGACGCAGCAGTCGCAGCGCAACCTGATCGCGAAGATGAAACTGATCCCGGTCCAGGATTTGATTAAAGATAAACTGCTGCTTTTGATCGATGACTCGATCGTCCGCGGCACGCAGTTAAGAGAAACCACCGAGTTTCTTTATGAGAGCGGAGCCAAAGAGGTTCATGTCCGGCCGGCCTGCCCGCCGATCCTCTACGGCTGCAAGTATTTAAATTTCTCCCGCTCCACCTCGGATATGGACCTGATCGCGAGACGCGTCGTCCACGATCTCGAAAACGGGCAGGAGACCAGTCAGGATCTCGCCAAGTATGCCAGCCCGGATACGATCCAGTATCAGACCATGGTTGAGGAAATCAAAAAGCGCATGAAATTTGCCAGCTTAAGCTATCACCGGCTCGATGATATGATCGAGGCGATCGGCCTGCCGGCTTGTCAGCTGTGCACGTACTGCTGGGACGGCAAAGAATAAAAAAGGCCCCTTTCAGGGCCTTTTTACCATTTCCAGGATGGCTTTTTTTAATTCGCTTTCCATCTTCTCATGCGGGACGGTTTTGACAACCTGTCCTTTTTTAAACAGGATGCCCTCCTTATTGCCGCCGGCGATGCCGACATCGGCCTGCCGGGCTTCACCGGGACCGTTGACGACGCAGCCCATGACCGCGACGG
>CAZQRT010000048.1:0-9526 GCA_964596105.1 uncultured Erysipelotrichales bacterium
AAACCGGATCAGGGCGTGGCGTTTGGAAACGGCGGGATGGAGGTAAATAAGATCATTGTCCGCGCCGCGCCCGATGCGGATGTTTTTTTTCATCGCGAAACGGACATAAGCGCGGTCCTCTTTCAGGACAATCCCGGTCAGCACCTGCTTCCCCAGCGTGATTTGAAAGCGGTCTAATCCGGCGAGACTTTTCTCTTTAGAGCCGTCAGAAAAAGTCCCCTCCCCCGCAATCGTCAAGGACCGCTGTCCGATCCTCAGTTTGACACTCTGAAAGGTCATGACGGTGCCGGCGCGCCCGGGCCAGGACACTAAACGCGAGCCATCCGATAACACCAGCCGCAACAAGCCCACCTCCAATCATGACGAAGATCTCAAAGTGCGGGATCCTTTTCCCGACCACCGGATAAAGCCGGGGCGGGGTGAGAAAGACCGGCTGAGCATGCTCAAGGCGCAGTTCTTTTTGGGTAATGTGACCGGCCGGATCACTGGCCGAAAACACGACGCGGTCAGCCGGTGACTCCGGATCCAGAATCAGCTGATCTGTGCCCTGCCTTAAAAGCCTGTCCTCCTCATACACCTCCCAGGTGACCGTCCCTTCCGCGCATTCGCTTTGCACATTTAAAGGTGTGTAAACTTCCAAAGTTTCCAGATCCTCGGCCAGGGTGTCATTGACCCTGACATCGATCGGGGCGCAAAACCCGTCAAGATGCACCCTGTGGAAAAATCCGGTCTTTTGTTTTGTGTCTTGGGCATAGCAGGATATCTCATAATCCCCAAAGCCTTCCTGAAAAGGCGTCTCATCAAGAATCAAAAGCACCTTTTCATGGCCCTCGTCCTGGAAATATAATTCGCCGTTACGCGTCACGACAACCCCGTATTCTTTTAAAAAGCGGTCGGAAAAAGACAGGTCGTAAACCGCCCGCGCGGCGCTTATTTCCTGCTCTTTAAACGTAATCACCGGCGCGCTCTCATCGATCATGACGTTTTGACTGAAACGCTGCCGGCGCCCGTATTCATCTTTCAGCTCGCCTTTCAGCTGATAATACCCGTCCAGTACCTCATCAGCTGCGAAACGCCGGTCAACAATATGGAAAGGCGCCGCCAGGCCGTCTCTTGTGAAAGAGCAGGCAAAAAAATCCGCGTTGCCTGACCAGCTTAATCCGCCGTCATGAACGAGCTTGAGATCTTCGGGAATCATCATGTCCACAATTGTTTCATTGCCGGCCTTATCGCGCGCCACACCCGTGACATGACTGCCCGGCGTCAAGGTTTCCGGAAGGTCATGAAAGTCTAGATATTCTTCTTCAATCTGAAAATGAAAAGCGTCATCCTCATAAACCAGCGAAACCTCCGGCGCCTTGTCATCCAAGATCAAGTTGACATTCTCATCGATGCCTAAAGCCTCGAGATGATTCTCACCCCAGACTAAAGGTATTTCCCGTTCGATATCAAAAGGATAGTCGCCAAGAATCTCGGCTTTTAAAGGGCCGTCTTCTTTGAATAGATAAGTATGCTCAGAAATCTCAACACCGCCGGGAATCTCGTAGCCCGGTTTTTCTTTCATGATGTAGAAGCTGAATTTCTCATCATCTTCCCCATATTCATGAGCCCCGGGCTCGGTAATCTCAAAAGCGTGATCATACCAGCCGTCCTCACAAAGATCTTCAGGATCCAGCGGTTTTTTCGAGCGGACATGAAAGATCCCGGGGCCTTCATAAACCAGGCAGGGGTCCTGACAGAGGCTTTTCTCCTCCCCGTAAAACAAATAGTCCTGACTGGAATAAAAGACAAAAAGATCGGGCTTTCCCGGACTTTCAAAACGGTAGATGCCTTCCTTGGTCAGCGGGACTTCATAAGGCGATTCCTCATCATCCAGCTTCAAAATTTCCTCATCATTGCAGTAAAGGACGCCCGTCAGATCCTCCCCTTCCAGACGTAAAACCTCATCTTCCGCCTCGGGAATGGTCAAAGTCAGTGTCTCCTCACGAAACATCAGCCCCATCAGTAAAAACAAGATCGTTTTCATTTCATCCTCCTTTCGTAAAGCCAGATGAGTACGATACAAAGCAATGTGACCAGCCATGTCACTGCCCGGTAAACCAGAAACATCATTTTGCGGCGGGGAACTGCTTTTGATACTGCCTGATCTTCTCCAGCACCGCCGCCCCTTCCAGATCATCATCCGCGGCATTTTCCGCTTTTTCCAGGAAGCCTTCCTGATAATGCCCGTTCGCAAACAATGCCAGGCAGATGTTCGCGTAGGCGCTTTTTTCCGTATACTCCAAAGCACAAATAAAAAGCGCGTCGCTTCTTGTCTCATAGGCCGCTTTGATTAATATGTCCACATCTTTGCCTTCATTCCAGAAGCTTAAAAAAGTCTTTTCCCAACCTTCTTCAAGTTCCTGAAAGTAATAGGGAAAACATCTCAAACAGAATTCTTTTTCCTTTCTGGTCTTTGATACCTGCCAGAGGGAAACCAGATTATCCACACATGGGTCGGCGATCACTGCCTTTCTTTTTTGCGCGTATGCGCCGCCTAGATTCGCCAGTAACACCAGCTGCTTGTCGTGATCCTTGGTAAAGCTGATCTGATCCAGCCAGTAAGACAGAATCTTCTCATCTTTAACCCGCGCCAGACCGTTTTCCCAGGCCTTCTCAAAGCTCATCTTGAGATAGGCCGCCTTTTCATCAATCGCCAGGGCGCACGCGTAATCCTGAGCGGCCAGCGCGGCCTGAAAAGAGCACTTTTTCACCGGCATATAAAACCCCCACAGCATTAGACACACACATAACATCAGCCTGAGAAAACGGGTATCCAGAGCCCTTTTCGCCTGCTTCGGGGTTTTAAAACGCTTTTTAGGATCATGACGCAGAGCCTTTTTAATCCAGCGGTTTAAAAAAGGATGATACCCCCTTTCGAGATTTTTTAAACATAACGCCAGCGAATAAAGGTCGCTCTGCCAGGAAACCGCCTGCCCCTGCCTGTATTCCGGGGAAGCGTAAGCCAGCGACCCGAGCCTGGTCCGGGTACTCTGACAGGGCATGAGGGTATCAAAATCAACCAGATAAAACCTTTTATTTGCCATCATAAGATTAGCGGGCTTGATGTCATTATGACAAAGCTTTAAAGCATCCAGATAACTCAGTAAATCAAGCAGCGCGTAAGCCAGGCGGTACAAATTTCTTCTCCCTAGCTTTTGTTGATCCAGAGAAAAGCCGTGAATCCGTTTCATCACGACATAATTCTTCCCGGCTTTCAAACACGGGCAGATCACAGGATGATCCAGGCTCTGGTAAATTTTCAAGGCTTCCTCCAGCCCGTCAAAATCCCGCTCATAGATCTTGACACAAACATCCTCATTCAAGGCGTAAACACTCCCGATCGCCCCCTGCCCGATTTTATTCATGGTAAACCAGAACGGTTCTCGCAAGCTGGAGACGGTCGCTGTCTTTAAGGGGATAAGCCTTGTTAGGAGTCAGGCGCGCCGTGTTTAAATACGTGCCATTCGTGCTCCCCAAATCCACCACATAATGCCGGTCGTTTTCTAAAACGATATAAGCGTGCTGCTTGGAAACCGCCCCGTCATCTAAAACAAGCATGCAGTCAGGCTGACGGCCGATAATGAAGGGACTGTCGTGAATGTCATGGCTGCTTCCATCAGGAAGCACAAGACGGGCTAAAGAATAACCGTCAAAAAGCATGCGCGTTTTCTCCTCGTTGATCTTCGGGGCCGGGCCGTGCTCAACAACCGTTTGAAAGAAAAGATCCGGTTTTCCTTTATGCTTTTTATTCAACAAACGGTTTTCAAACCCCGTCAGACTGAAAGCCGGACTGTTCAAATCATCCAGCAATTTTTTTCGCCACGCCCCGTCATGAAGATACCGCCCGTTTTCATAAAGCGGCTTCAAGACACTTAACGCCTCCTGATCCTTCCCCGTCATCCTCTGCTTCAACGGCAGACGTAAAAACCGCAGTTCCCCGGAATAAGTATCCATAAAAACATACGGCCCGCCCAAAATCATATCGTCATCCTTTTGAAAAGCCCGGATGATCTTGAGACTTCGCTTCTTTAAAAGCTCCTTGCCGCAGGGATTTTCCTTACAAAATGCCAAAAGCGGCCTTAACCCCTCGCGGTCAAAAAGCAGGGTACTCTCCTGACGGGATAAAAAACAAGTCACCACCTCGGGATCATTTAAATAAAAAGCCCTGCCCTCTTTCACCAGCCCGGGATCGACCGCCAGGCTGAAACACTCCGGTCTGGTCTCTAAAGCAAACTGGCTGTATAAAGGCATCGCGCATCCTCCCTTCATGAAGTTATGGCAAAAAAGACCCCCTTTGACTTTAATTTTCCGCAAAAAAAAAGCGTCCTAAGACGCCTGTAAAACCATCAGCCCCGAAATCCATATCCACTGCGCGAGACTGTTAATCTGCAGCCCGAAAAAAACCGGCACCGCGGCAAGCCCCATCAGAGCATAAAACATCCTTTTATCACATTTTAAATAAACCGGATAGCTCATCCAGAAAAAGAACAGCGCCGTCAAAAGGACATGGATGAAAGGAAATCGACGATAGCTGAATAATGGTAAAAGAATAAGCAAAACCAGCCCGCTTTTCCGTTCATTATCAAAACTGCACCACAGTAAAAACAACAAAATCAAATAAGCTATCGGATGGTTTAAAGAGATGCCGCTGAAATTATCCACCAGCGGGTTAGACAAAAGCCCGTATCCCGTCATGTACAGCCAGGCGATTTTACTGATACTGCCCGCGATGCTGGATCTGAGCTTCGCGATCCGCCTGTTCGATTTCATATTTGTAATCATAAGGGCCGCCGTTGTCGTAATACTTTTTCACATATCCCGCCTTTGCGATCAAAGTCTGCAGCAATTCACCGTCGACAAACACCCAGACAAGCTGGCGGTCATAACGGTCCGTTCTGTCCTGCCCGTCCTGATACTCCAGCTCAATCGTCTGCGCCTTCTGTAAAGCCGAGCAGGTAAAATCAGATGACTCTTTTCCGTAGCGCTCATCTTTCTCAAAAGTGTCAATCAACAAAAAGCGGTATTTATCCTCCTCACCATCGATGATAAAACGGGCGGTGTCGCCGTCGATACACGAGGCCAGCTCAACACGCCGCGCATGGCCGGTTCTCACAAGACTGCAGGCGAGAATCACCAGCGCCACAAAAGCCAGGATCACGATCTTTTTCATGACCGGCCCTCCTTAAAAATTCGTGTAAATGTCGTAGTCTCTCACTAAAAGCGACAAAAAGCAGTCATAGAACTTGCCGGCATCATACCCCCGCAGCTGGGAAACCTGGCCGTCGCCGACCTCGATCAGCACCCAGCCGCCGTCTTTCTTCTTGGCCAGATCAATCACGTAAAAAGGACTTTCCAGCACCATGCACTGATCGATCGCCTGATGAAAAGAACGGTCCATCTGCACCATGCCGCCCGACCAGTAAGATATGTAACAGATCGGATCATGCTTGTAGCAGTAGATGCGGATCTCCTCGGAAATCGGCATCTTGCTTTTATAATGCACCCCGGTTTGAATGATATCCAGATATTCCCTTAAAACCAGACCGCCGGCAAAATGATCGGCCTGTTTCTCTATAAAGTTATGAATGACACGCATGGCATTGTCCGTATCCGCGGCATCCTCGATAAAACACGACTCATACCACTCATGCTTGCGCGATTTCACATAGTCTTTGACGATGATGCTCTTATGACCGAACTGCTTAAGCATCTCCTTGATCTCCTCATCACCGACCAGGCCGTGACTGTAAACCGACTTGGCGGTCATATTCTCCAGCTTGGGATACCAGTAGTCCAGATAATGACACTCACGGTAGTGATAAGGATCCACGATCATATGATAATTCTTCTCCCGCAAAGCGGCATACAGATGATCATACTGAAACTCATTGAGCATCCAGCCCCGGTAGATAAGCTCGGTCTTTTCACTGGCATAAGGCAGGCTGATTTCTTCCTGTTCATTGATCTCGGCAAAGTCAAACAGATAAACCCGCACCCCGCGCTCTAGAAGGGTGTTGTACTCCTCCTCATACGAAGGATCGGGTGCCGCGGGATTATTCTCATCGCAGCTGAATAAAAAACCCAGTATTGCCATAGGACCTCCCCTTTCTGAAAACCATAGCGATTATACCACAGAATTCACAAAAATAACCGCAAAAAGCGGTTATTTTCAAGATCTTTAAACAACCGCGTGACCCTTCCAGCGCCCCGAGACAAAACGGTACCCAAAAGCGATAGCGCGGGCGATCCAGTCGATGATCATAGCGACCCACACCCCGAAAACGCCAACCTTCATATACTTGGCGATGATATAGCTGCAAAGAATCCGGAAGATCCACATCGAAGCGATCGAGACCGTCATGGCATACTTGACATCCCCCGCCGCCCGGAATACCGAAGGCAGGGTAAAAGCCACCGGCCAGATGAGGCAGGCGCAGATGCCGTGGAAGATCAGAATCCGCGTCGCTTCCGCGGCGGTTTCCGCGGTTAAATTGTAAAGTTTCAAGATCAAAGGCAAAGCCAGGGTGATGACACCCACAGTGACAAAAATACACACATACGTGATCAAAAGCAGTTTTTTCGCGTAATACTCCGCCTGCTGCTCGTCCCCGGCCCCGATGCACTGCGAGACAACCGTCGTGACCGCCAGCGAGATCGCCATGCCCGGCAGGACATGGAAACCGGCGACGGTATTGGCCACGGCATTGGCGGCAATCGCGCTGGTGCCAAAGGTCGATACCAGACTCAGCACGATGATCTTGCCGAGCTGAAACATGCTGTTCTCCATGCCGTTAGGCACCCCGATATACAGGATCTTCTTGATCAGACTGCCGTCCGGACGGTAGCGAAGCTTTTTAGGAAGATGCAGAAGGTAGCGCTCATCGGTCAACAGCCAGATCATGAGCGCGCTGGCGACGATGCGCGACACCAGGGTCGGAATCGCGACGCCCTCCGTGCCGCGGTGAAAACCGTAAATCAACAGCGCGTTGCCGCTGACATTGATGATATTCATGATCATGGACACCTTCATGCTCACCTTGGAGTTGCCCATGACACGAAAGATCGCCGCTCCGCCGCAGTATATGGACATAAACGGCACCGCGAGCAGCACGATCATCAGATAAGTGTTGGCGTGAGCCTTGACATCAGGCGCGATATGGCCAAACACCGTGTTTAAAATAAACGGCTTGCATAAATAGCAGATGGCCATGATAACAGTCGCGATAAAGGTCGTGAAATATAAAAGCTGCACCGCGGCCTCATTGGCCTCCTTGATCTTCTGCTGACCGATATACTGGCCGGCCACGACCGCGCCGCCGGTCGCCAAAGCGGAGAAAATATTAAAAAGCAGAATCATGACACTGTCCACCAGGGAAACCCCGGAGACAGCCGCCTCGCCGACACTGGCGATCATGATCGAGTCCGCCATGCCCACCAGCGTCGCTAACAGCTGCTCCACGATCAAAGGCAGAATCAGCGTCATTAAAGCCTTGTTGTCAAATAAAAGATGTTCCGGTTTTTTCAAATGGAACGCCTCCCCTAAGATAACAGCTCCAGGGCGATAGCCAGGCGCGCCAGCGATTCTTCTTTGCCGAGGATCGCCGCGATTTCAATCGCGCCGCCCGGCGTGAACTGCTTGCCCGATAAAGCGATCCGCAAAGGATATAAAAGCTGGCCGTTTTTCAAACCCGACCGCTTCGCGAGATCCATGAGGGCGTCATGCAGATCCGCCTGGTTCCAGTCTGACCACCCGGACAAAAGATCGCGGGCTAAATTCAAAGCCTGAATGGCGATCTCCGGGTTGGTTTTCATCTTTTTATTGGTGTATAGAGCGGTATCGTATTCCAGGAGGTTCTTGAAAAAATCGATCATAGCCGGGATCTCTGAAAGGATATTGACCCGCGGCTGCAGGATCTTGCTTATGGCCATCGTATCAAGATTTTCCGGCAAGTCCTTATAATAAGGGCTGGCCAGTTTGTGGAAATCTTCCAGGCTCATCGCCCTTAAATACATCCCGTTCATCCAGGTCAGCTTTTCGATATCAAAAATCGCCGGCGCCTTGCTTATGCGGTCCACGGAAAAGGCGGATACCAGCTCTTCCAGGGTATAGATCTCCTGGTCTGTTTCCGGGGCCCAGCCTAACAGCGCGATATAATTTAAAATCGCCTGCGGCAGATAGCCCTTCGCGACAAGATCCTGGAAGGAAGCGTCGCCGTTGCGCTTGGAAAGCTTGTGATTCTCATCCTTCATGACCGGGGCGAGATGAATGTAAACCGGAATGTCCCAGCCGAAAGCCTCATAGATTAAATTGTACTTGGGCGTGCTGGCCAGATACTCATTGCCGCGAATGACATGGGTGATCGCCATGAGGTGATCATCGACGACATTGGCGAAATTATAAGTCGGATAGCCGTCACTTTTCAAAAGCACCCCTTCATCGAGGGTGTCATTATCCACGGTGATGTCCCCGTAGACCTCGTCATGAAAGCCCGTTTTCCCGATCGGATCGATCGTCTGACGAATCACATACGGTTCATGGTTCGCGAGCTTTTTTTCTACTTCTTCTTTACTTAAAAAGCGGCAGGGATCGCGAAACTTGTAGGACTTGCCCTGCGCCTGGGCCTCCTGTTTCTGCTTCTCGATCGCTTCCAGATCGCAGAAGCAGTAATGAGCCCCGCCGCAGGCCACCAGTTTCTCGGCATACTCGCGGTAAATATCCAGCCTTTCCGACTGCACGTAAGGGCCGTAAGCGCCGGGTTTGTCAGGCCCTTCGTCATGTTCCAGGCCGACGGCTTTCAGGGTATCATAAATGATATCCACCGCGCCTTCGACATAACGCTTCTGATCCGTATCCTCAATGCGCAATATAAAATCGCCGCCCGCCTTTTTGGCGACCAGATACTCATACAAAGCGGTGCGTAAATTGCCGATATGCATGTAGCCGGTCGGGCTGGGCGCGAAACGCGTTCTCGTTCTTGTCATTTTATCCTCCCCCATGTCCCCTATTGTACAATATTTCGCGGTTTCCTTCAAACAAAATCCCCTTTCGTAAACTGGTATAAAGCAATCCCGCAAGACATCGCGAGATTCAGGGAATCGATCGTGTCAAGATGGGAAATGACGACACTCTGGCCCAAATTCTGAAAAGACGAATCGAGACCCCGAGATTCGTTTCCAAAAATCAAAGCGTAGGGTTTTTGGACCTGGACCTGATCTAAAGAGATTTTGCCGTCAAGCATGAAGGGGTAACAGAAATGGCGCGGATACTGACATAGATACTCTTCAAAGCTGGAAAAGTAGGCAAAGTTCAAGGAAAACAGCGCTCCCATACTAGAGCGGATGACTTTAGGATCAAAGATATCACAGGCCGGCGCGATGAGCGCGAGGTTTCTCACCCCGAATCCCAGCATCGTGCGCATGATCGTGCCGAGATTACCCATATTGGAGGGATTGACCAGCACGACATGATTTTCCTGATCATCCA
>CAZQRT010000048.1:9626-11454 GCA_964596105.1 uncultured Erysipelotrichales bacterium
CTTGATATTTAAAGAAATTTTAAGGATTTTTCGAGGTCTCTTCGCTATAATGAAGGGGAGGTGATGACGATGAGTGAAACGACGATCCTCATCATTGATGATGAAAAAGAAATCCGTGATCTGATCGAGATTTATATGGTGTCCGAGGGCTGGAAGGTGATCCAAAGAGGCGACGCCTCCACCCTGGAAAGCGATCTGGAACACTGTGATCTGGTGATATTAGATCTGATGCTTCCCGGCATGAGCGGGCTGGATGCCTTGCGCGTCATCCGCGAAAACTCAAACAAGCCGGTGATCGTGCTATCCGCGAAGTCCCAGGACGCCGACAAGATCATCGGGTTAAACCTGGGTGCCGATGATTACATGACCAAGCCTTTCAATCCCCTGGAACTGGTGGCCCGGGTCAAATCGCAGCTGCGCCGCTACCAGACCCTGAATCCCGCCACGGCGGACGGCGCCATCCGCATCGGCGAGCTGGAGATTGATGAAAAGAGGCACATTGTGAAAAAGAACGGCATCGAGATCGCTTTAACCCCGACGGAATTCTCCATCCTCTTTCTTTTAGCTTCCCACCCCAACATTGTCTTTTCCATCGAGGAAATCTTCGAAACGGTCTGGAAAGAACGCTATTATGACGCGAACAACACGGTGATGGTGCATATCCGCAAGCTCCGTGAGAAAATCGAGAACAACCCCCGCTATCCCGAATATGTCCAGACGGTCTGGGGTGTCGGCTACAAGGTATGTGATCCATGCGCCCGGTAACGCGCTTTAAGTCCCGGCTGTTTCTAAACCTCGCCCTCTCTTATCTGGCCGGGGCCCTGGTCAGTCTGACGTTTCTCGTTCTGGCCCGCTCCCTTCTGCCGCTTTCTTTACCGCTGGAAATCATCATATCCGGTCTGCTTTTCTTCCTTACCACGCTTATTGTTTTCTCCAATCTGATGAGTCTTTCGTTAAATTATTTAAATACCATTACCGCCGGGATCCGCGCCATCGCCGACGGCCATTTCGATACCGCGATCCCTGTCATCTCCAGTGACGAACTGGGCAGCATCGCCGCCAGCTTAAACGAGATGGCAAGAAAACTGGAAGCCTCACGAAAACGGGAAAATGACCTTCTGGAAAAGGAGCGCCTGGACCATCTCGCCGATGCCATCAGCCAGCAGCAAAAGCATGATCTCATCACCAGTGTCGCCCACGATCTGCGCACCCCGCTGACAAGCATGATGGGCTATCTGCAGCTTTTACAGGAAAAAAAAGACCTCAGCGAAGCGGAAAAGAAGCACTATTTTGATATTGTCACCAATAAAGCCCAGCGTCTTAAGCAGCTTCTGGATGACCTTTTCGCCTATGCCGCGCTCAATGACCAGAACATTGTCATCAAAAAAGAGCGCCTGAATATGGCGGATCTTTTAGCCCAGTTAAATGAGGAGTGGTATCCGCTATTAGCCAGCCAGAATCAGACCATCCATCTTGAAAACAAAGCGCAAAATCCCTATGTGATCGGGGACGGCAGTCTGCTGATGCGCGTCTTCAGCAATCTCCTCTCCAACGCCGCGAAATACGCCACCAACGGCGAGATTGACATCCTGATTGAGGAGGATCCGATCAGTCTTTCTATCACGATCTCCAACACCGGCAAAACATTAAGTGAGGAGGAGCTAAAGCATCTTTTTGACCGCTTCTACCGCACCGATGCCGCCCGCCAGTCCACCACCGGCGGCGCGGGCCTGGGACTGGCCATCGCCAGGGACATTATAGAAATCCACGGCGGCGAGATCTATGCCCAGAGTCAGGACGGCAAAACTTCTTTCACGACGGTGTTAAG
>CAZQRT010000049.1:0-10406 GCA_964596105.1 uncultured Erysipelotrichales bacterium
TGATAATATCCAGGCCACTTTTCTTAAGCTGTTCCGTGATCTGCTTCGGGGCCTCCCCGCTCCAGCCGTAGCTGCCAAAAGCCGCGGCCTTTTTGTTTTTGAACCGCAGACCCTGGATCATTTCCAATAGTCCCGCGATGGCGTACGTATAGCCGTAGTTGACCGTCGGCGAGCCGATTAACACCGCCTTGGAGTGGAAGATCTCGGTCAGGATATCATTTTTATCTTCCTTCGCGGCGTTCATTAATTTGACTGTGACCTCTTGATCCGTATTATGGATCCGGCGGCGATGGCCTCCGCCATTTTGCGGGTGGAGTTCCACATCGTGTCATAAACGACGGTGATCTGGTTTTCCTGATAGCCGTCCGCCCAGATCAGATACTGCCTGACGATCTGCTTGGGATCATCCCGCCAGATGACGCCGTGGCTCGGCGCGATCATATTCAGCGGCAGGTTCATGGCGAGGATCTCTTTGATCTTTCTTGTCACGTTGGCGCTGTAGGTGTTCAAAATATTGGCGTAGTACTTCTCGGCCTCGCGGTATAAATCCGCCTGGTTGACGGTATCGTTAAACAGCGACTGGGAAGCGAAATGCTGACCGAAGCCGTCATTGGAAAAGAGAATGTTGTCCTGGGAAAGATAGGTGAACATGGTGTCCGGCCAGTGCAGCATCGGGGCCTCGACAAAGGTCAGGGTCGTCTCTCCTAAAGATAATGTGTCGCCGGTTTTGACATTGACGAAGTTCCAGTTTTGATGATAGTGGCCGCGGATGATCTCCTCGCCTTTTTTGGTGCAGTAAATCGGCGTATCCGGGATCTCTCTCATCAGCATCGGCAGGGCCCCGCTGTGGTCGGTCTCGTTGTGGTTCATGATGATGTAGTCGATGTCCTTAAGATCGATTTCCGCTTTGAGCCGGGTCACAAATTCCTGGTCATAAGGGCCCCAGACGGTATCGATCAGGGCGGTTTTCTCATCGCGGACCAGATAAGAGTTGTAGCTGGAACCGCGCGCCGTGGACAGCTCGTCGCCGTGGAAGTGTTTCAGCTCCCAGTCGATTTTGCCGACCCAGGTGACGTGTTCCGATATTTTTTTAGCCATTTTAATTTCCTCCTTGTTTCAGCAGTATACTATATTTGAAATGTAAAAGAAATAAAAAAAGCGCATCAAGTGATGCGCTTACTGGGCGACGATGACCGAGCCCTGATATTTCTCCTCGATGAACTTGGTGATTTCGTCGGATTTCAAAACCTCCACGAGGGCTTTGATCTTCTCATCATTTTCATGGCCTTCCTGGCAAGCCACGATGTTCACGTAAGGGTTGTCCTCGGTGCTTTCCAGCAGGACTGCGTCCTCTACCGGGTTTAAGCCGCCCTGGATCGCGTAGTTGCCGTTAATGGCCACCAGATCGCCTTCGTTTTGCTCATAGGCCGTCGTCAGCATTTCCGGTTTGACTTCCGTGAAGGTTAAGTTTTTCGGATTGCTGTCGATATCGCTGATGGTGGCGTCGATGACATCCACGCCCTCTTTGATGGTGACTAAACCGTTCTGGGCCAGGATGTTCAGGATGCGGCCGTTGTCGGAAACCGAGTCGGAAATGACGATCTTGGCGCCGTCCGGGAGATCATTGATATCGGTGATCGTCTTGGAGTAGAATCCGAACGGTTCGAGATGGATATTGCCGGCATTGGCGATCTTATAATCGTTTTCCTCTTTTTCGTTGTTGAAGAAGACGATGTGCTGGAAGTAGTTGGCGTCCACTTCGCCGTCGGAGACGACGCGGTTCTGGATGTAGTAGTCGTCCGAGGTCTGGATTTCCAGTTTCACGTTGTACTTCTCTAACAGGATCGGGGCGGCCTCATTTAAGATTTCCGCGTGAGGATTGGCTGTGCAGATAATGGACAGCGTTTCCGGTTCGGTTGTTTCTTCATCAGTACTGCTGTTGCCGCCGCAGGCCGCCAGGCCCAAAGCCAGCAATAAGCATAAGGTCAGTTTTGTGATTTTTTTCATGTTCTTTTCTCCTATCTTTTATCAATTTTTTTAGTAACAAAATCGCCGATACCCTGAATGACAAAGACGATGGCGACAATGATGGCCGTGGAGACATACATTGTCGTTTTGGAACGGCGCGCGAAGCCGTAGGTGTAGGCGACGTAGCCCAGTCCGCCGGCCCCGATACAGCCGGCCATGGCGGTATAACCGATGAGCGAGATGCCCGTCACGGCTATCGCGGATACCAGCGCCGGTCTGGCTTCCGGTAACAGGACCTTGAAAATGATATCCGCGTTGCTGGCGCCCATCGCCCGGGAAGCCTCGATCGTGCCTTTGTCCACTTCGGTTAAGGCGATCATCACCATGCGCGCGTAGAATGGCGCGCTGGAAAAGATCAGCGAGGGCAGCGCGGCTTTCGCGCCGAGGATACCGCCCATCAGCCATTTGGTGAAATCCAATAGCCAGATCAGAAGGATGATGTAGGGCACGGCGCGCAAGACGTTGACCACCAGATCTAGGGCTTTATGAATCAGCTTGTTCTGGTAGAGTCCGCCTTCCTGGGTCACATAGAGGATGATGCCGATGACAAAGCCGATCAGCACGGCGAAAAGCAAAGAAACTGAGGTCATGAACAGGGTATCTTTGCAGGCGTCGAGAAGCAGTTCCCAGTCAAGGTCTTTAAACATCGCGAAGCACCTCCACTTTCACCCCGCGCTGCTCAAAATCAGCGATCAGCTGCGGGTAGTCTTCGGGTTTTCCGCCGGTGACATTGGCGACCAGGAAGCCAAACGATCCGACCGCGGAATTGGAAAGGCTGGCCTGAATGATGCTGATGCTTAACGGCGATTTTTTCATGAGATCGGAAATAATCGGGTCTTTGGAAATCTTCACGGAGAAGGTTAACCGCACCAGCATGCCTTGCGGGCACAGCTGATTCAGTTCGGCCAGCAGTTCCTCGTCGCTCTTGCGGCTGGCGGTATCGTGGACAAACTGTCTGGTGATCTCGTGTTTGGGCTGTTCGAAGATGTCCTGAACCGTGCCCACCTCGACGATTTCCCCGTTGCTCATGACGGCGATGCGGTGGCAGATTTTCTGGACGACTTCCATCTGGTGGGTAATCAGCACGATGGTCAGGCCGAGAGTCTGATTGATCGTGGCCAGCAGCTGCAAGATGGATTCGGTGGTTGACGGATCCAGGGCGCTGGTGGCCTCATCGCAAAGCAGGATATCGGGTTCGTTGGCGAGGGCGCGGGCGATGCCGACTCGTTGTTTCTGGCCGCCGGAGAGTTCGCTGGGATAACTGCTCTCGCGGCCTTCCAGGCCGACCAGATGCAAGAGCTCTTTAACGCGCGCTTCTCTTTTCGCTTTGGGAACTTTGGCGATTTCCAGGGGCAGGGCGATATTGCCGGCGACGGTGCGCGACCACAACAGGTTGAAGTGCTGGAAGATCATGCCGATTTTCATGCGCCGCTGTCGTAAGGCTTTGCCTTTGAGGGCGGAAATATTGACATCGTCAATATAGACGCAGCCCTGATCGGGTGATTCCAGGGCGTTGATGATGCGCACCAGGGTGCTTTTACCGGCGCCGGAGTAGCCGATGACCCCGAAAATCTCGTGATCGTAAATGGTGAGGTTGCAGTCTTTGACGGCCTGAATGGTGCTGGTCTTGGTGTGAAATGTTTTATAAACATGTTCCACGCGAATCATATGTGCTCGCCTTCTTTCGATAAAAAAACCCGCCCTTGTATAAGGGCGAGTTTATCGCGTTACCACCTTACTTCGCTGCTTTCTCACAAAAGCAGCCTCATCAGGTACGCCATCAGCATGGTTCATACCTTAGCGCGGTAACGGGCGCGACCGTCATCGTCTAAAGGACAGGCCATTCGACGACACAACTCCCGGGCCATTTTCACGAGTTCCGTCTTTCTCCGCTTCCACCATTGCCGGATTCTCTGGTAAAGTTTCCCTCGCTGTTTCCCTTTCACAGTCTTTGTACAGTTTTCAGTTTAATGATCGCGATGACTTTTGTCAATGCTTTTTTTATTTATCGGCCGGGAAAATCACCCCGGCCTGCTGACGGGCGGTGGTGATGATGTCCATGGCGGTGAGGCTGTAGGCCATCATTTTCTGGCACAGGGCGGTGTCGTGGCGCTCGATCATCGTTTGGAAGGCTTCAAATTCATAGATCATGCGGTGCTTTTCCGCATCGAACTGGATGGTCTGGCTGCTGCCGCGGTTGTCAGCCAGCTCGTAGGCGCGGGCCATGCTGGCGGGGCCGGTAAAGCGGATATAGCCTTCGTCGCCTTGCAGGGTAGAGGTAATCGGGGCTTTGCAGTCTTTCGCGCCGATCGCGACGGCTTTAAAGGTGCCGTAGTCGAGGGTCAGGATGCCGCTGGTGTCGATGCCTCTTTCGACATTGGCGAGATAGTTTACCTGACGGGGTTTGCCGAAGAGATGGACGAGGGTGTGAATGTTGTAGACATTGAGGTCCATCAAAGCGCCGCCGGATTTGGCGGGATCGAAGGCCGGCAGGATGTCGCCTTTTTTGAAGGCGTCATAGCGGCTGGAATACTGCGAGTAGTTGATGCTGACGATTTTCAGTTTTCCCAGTCTGGTGAGGTTTTCTTTCATCGAGGCGGTTAATGGCATGTAGTGAATGTTCATGGCCTCGACGAGGATTTTATCTTTGCTTTTGGCCAGTTCGTTTAATTCTTCCAGTTCTTTGAGATTGCTCGTGGCGGGTTTTTCGACGATGACGTTCTTGCCGGCCTGCAGGGCTTTTTTCGCGAAGCTGTAGTGCAAGAAGTTGGGCAGGGCGACATAGACGGTGTCGATGTCGGCGCTGGCGAGCATTTCGTCATAGTCGAGATAGTAGTTGTCGAGATGGTGTTCGGCGATCATTTCCATGGCTTCCGGAATGGTGTTTTCGGTCGCGAGAATGTCAACTTTTTCGAGATTTAAAGCGTCGATGGCGGTCATGAAGTCTTTGACGATCATGCCGGTTCCTAAAATGGCGAGTTTCATTTTTTGTACAACCTCCTGTGGTTTATTTAAGCACATTTTTAAGGAAAAGCAAGGCAAATCTATGGTATACTGCAGGCGGTGATGAAAGTGAAAAATTTATATTTGATGCGTCACGGCGAGACGCTGTTTAATGAGCGGCGCCGCATTCAGGGCTGGTGCGATTCGCCTTTAACACCGCTTGGGATCAGGCAGGCGCAGGGGGCGAGGAAAGCGCTGGAAAACATTGTTTTTGATCATTATTACTGTTCCACGGCGGAGCGCTGTTCCGATACTTTAGAGCTGATTACATCAGAACCTTATGTAAGGCTGAAGGGCCTCAAGGAGCGGTATTTCGGGACGTTTGAGGGGGAGAGCGAGGATTTGAATCCGCCTTTTGAGTATTATGATACCTTGTTTCCGCTTTTTGGCGGGGAGACCGGGGAAGAGGTGGCCAGGCGCATGGTGAAAACGCTGACTGAGATCATGGAGAAGAAGGATCACGAGACGGTTCTGGCGGTCAGTCACGCCGGGGCTTCGCTGGCTTTTCTGGGGACGGTCGGCAATCCGCAAAAACTGTTGAATGGCGAAAAATTTACGAACTGTTCGATATTGCATTTTATATATGAGGGAGGAGTTTTTCAATTTGCGGAGGTGCTGCAGCCGCGGTGATTTTGGACAATTTATGGGTTCTGTTCATTTTTGATTTTGCCTTCTTGAAATTCAATAACGCTAGTTTATAATGGGCTTTGAAGGCAGGTGTGTGTGCCATGGGGATTTCTTTTTGCGGTCCTGCTGATCGCGATGTTTAAACAAATGGTTTTTATTCATCGAGTATTCAAAAAATATGTAAAGAGGGAATACTATGGCACCGTATACCAAAATGAACATGAAGGACCTCCTCAGTGAAAGTCTCTATCTTTTGATGTCAGAGTATCCGTTTGATAAAATCACGATTAAGAATCTCTGCGATAAAACTGGTGTGATTCGGGGTACTTTTTATCATCATTTCGCGGATAAATATGAGGCCTTGGAGTATTTAACGCGGCGGCTTTTAAGCAAGGATGTCCTGGGTGATGATATGCTTAAAAATTTAATCCAGGTTTTTTATGAGCACCGGTCTTTTTTCACGCATGCTTTTCAGGTTCAGGGTCAGAACAGTTTTGAGGATATGCTTCGGGATATTTTAAGCGCGCTTTATGTGGATCGTTTCAGCGATCATGAGGAAGGGGAGCTTTTGATTACGAAGGAGTATCTGGCGGCGATTCTGGCCAATACGATCCTCTATATTTTGCGTGACTGGATCGGCGGCGGGTGTGCGCGGTCCTGTGATGAGATCGACGCGGTGGCGCGGTTTATTCTGGGGCAGCGCATGACGGATTTAATTTTAGATTGAGTTGTGAGATATAAGCTTCGGCTTATATCTTTTTGTTAAACAGATTTTTGAAAATGTCTATTTAAAATGGTCTTGGTTTATGATATAAATACTGCGGTTTGGAGGGATCATATGCGAGACATTTTATCGGATCCGGCTTTTTTCGCGGATGTCAAGAAGGAGTATTGCGAGCATATTCTCAATTATCCTTTTCTGGCCCGGGACAAGTGTCAAAAGCATGAGGATTTCAAAAACCAGACCGGGTTAAACGCGCCGTGGCTTTTGAGTGTGGATCTGGCGGTGGAGTCTTACGGGCTGTGTTATGAGGAGCTTGATGATTTAATTGGGCAGGCCAAGGATCTGGGCTGTTATGTTTTCCTTTTTCACGCTTCTTATTCGGCGCGGATCGTCCGGGATTTAAAGCAGCTGATCGCCTCGCATCACGATTGTCTTTTTATCATTTCGCTGTGGCAGGAGTCTGTGCTGGCGGATGATTTGCTGGGGTATAAAAATGTCATCTGGTCGGTTGATGTCACGTCCGGGATTCCTGATCCTTTGTTCATGAAGCTAAAGGAGGCGGGGGCTTTCTTTGGGGCGAACTGTATGTATGACCGGCAGAATATTGAGCAGCTGTCGCGGGAGCGGTTTGTGGATGATCTGGTTAGGCGCGGGGTGAAGTATCTGGTTTATCACCCGTATTTTCCGATCGGGGAGCAGGTTTCTGTCAAGGAGCTGCCGCGGCCCAAGCAGCGGCTGGCGCTTTATGAGAAGCAGAAGCAGTATGCGAAAAGCAAGCCGATTCTGATTTTTGATGAGTTGAGCAATGATCAGATGAATTGTCCGGGCGGCGGGCGCGGGGTGCTTCATGTCAGCGGCAAGGGGGATGTGCGGATGTGCCGGGCGCTTCCTTACTGCGGGGGCAATGTCAGGGAGAAGAGTCTGAGGAGTATTATTCAGGCGCCGTTTACCGCGCTGTTTCAAAACAGTGTCCCGTTCACGAATCATCCTTTGCGGCACTGTCCGCTATTGGACGCGCCGCTGGATTACAAGCAGCTGGTGCAGAAGACGAAGGCTTACGCGGATGAGGATTTTCCTTTTGAGTCGCTTTATCATATGACGCAGAAGATGCAGTCGCACGCGGTGCACTGGAAGGATGCTTTACAGGAGGAGTGAGGGCGGTTTTTGTTTTTAAAAAAGCAGGATTTTCTTTGTCTTCATGGTCAAAATCGGGTACAATGCCGGTGGAGGGATGAGAATGTTTCAGAAGCATTATGAAGACTATCTGGATGCCTGTGTAAATGATATTGTCACGTCGTCAAACCCGCGGATCAAAAAGGATGTGCTGAACTTAAAGAAGCTTGATCCCGATGAATATAAGATGGTATTAAGGCAGTATGTCCATGTTTTTACGATGTCGGGATGTTATGATGTGGCGACCGGGGAGCAGATTGAGAATTTATTTGAGCAGGCTTTTCACCGCATGGTGCGGGCGAGGATGAATGAGCGCAAGCTTTATGTGATGAAGGTGACCATGCGGGATCTGGAGGATCATATCGAGCGGGTCATTCAGGTTCCGGGCAGCGCGACGATCGCGGAGATGGTTTACGCTGTTTTGTACGCGATGAACAGCTGGGCGTATTTTGAGTATACGGTGCGTCACAAGAGGAGTCTGTTTTTGTGTGATGATCATGATGATTATCTGAAGATGGAAGGGCCGCTCTGGGCGGCTTCGCAGATTCGCGTGGGAAATCTGGGTTTAGTTAAGCGCAGCCGGCTGGAAATTGAGTATGACATCGAGGAGGGGTACGTCTTTGATGTGCTGGTCACGGATGTCACGAAGGTGGATCATGAGATGTCGCTGGAGGATATGAAGGTTCTTTCCGGCAAGGGGTATGGTATCTGGGAGAATGAAAGGGATTTTCTGTATGATTTTTATGAGGATCCGCGGGCTTTAAGGAGAGAATTAAAGCATCTCAAGATTACCCTTGACGGGGACAGACTCAGGGACTTTTTTGATGTGGATGAGTGCAATGCCCATCTTCGCGAGGGTATTGAGAAGGCGCGTCTCAGATATGAGGACGGGGATTACGTGGATGATGATGAGCGTTATCATGATCAGGCCGATAAACCGGATATGTTGAATTAAGGATCCTTAGCAGGGATCTTTTTTTTTGAATACAAATTCCATGACAGGGGGCAGGGTCAATGGTATACTTCTCACGAACTTGTTTTTGGAGAGGGATGATCAGGCATGAAGTATGAACGTCAGCCGGGGGTACCGCGGTTTGAGGCTTTTGAATATGAGGAAAAGAAAAGGGACTATGTTTTATTGATTCCGATCATCAATGAGGGGGAGCGCATCTGGAAGGAACTGGATCGCGCTGTGAAGTATCATGTGCCGGATGTTGTGGATATCGTGATTTGCGACGGCGGCTCTGATGACGGATCTACTGAGGAGAAAGAAATGCGGGCCCGGAAGGTGAATACGCTTCTTGTCAAGAAGGACAGCGGAAAGCAGGGCGCGCAGCTGAGGATGGGGATCTGGTGGGCGCTGGAGCGAGGATACCAGGGCGTTTTGACGATTGACGGCAACAACAAGGACAGCATTGAGGATGTTCCGAGGTTTATTGAGAAGCTTGAGGAGGGTTACGCTCTGGTTCAGGGTTCGCGGTTTGTGGAAGGGGGACACGCGATTAACACGCCGCTGCTTCGTCTGGTGGCGGTGAAGCTCATTCATGCCCCGGTTATTTCTCTGACCGCGAAGCAGAGGTTCACGGATACCACGAATGCTTACCGGGCGTATTCTTCGGAATATCTGAGGGATGAGAGGGTGCAGCCTTTGCGGGATATATTTCAGACCTATGAGCTGCTCGCTTATCTGTCGGTCAGGGCGACGCAGCTGGGTTACAGGGCCTGTGAGGTTCCGGTTACCCGGGAATATCCGAAGGAGGGGAAAACGCCGACGAAGATCAGTTTTCTCAAGGGTAATGGCACGCTGTTTACGATTTTGATCAAGAACGCGTTTGGAACTTATAATCCCAGGGAATCGGGAGAATAAGTTTTATGGCAAATAAGCAGGAATTTTAAAGGAGATTTCAACATGTATCAAGCCGGACTGGGGGAATTGATGTTTTTTGAAGCGCAACCCGGAGCACTGCCTTTATATGAGGCGTTTATGGATAAACTGCTCAATATTTTTCCGGCAACCTCGATGCGGGTGCAAAAGACGCAGATAACTCTTTCAAACCGCTATGTCTATCTGTGTATTTCTTTTGCCCGGGTAAAGAGAAAAGCGGAACTGCCGGATCCTTATCTGGTTGTTACCCTGGGGCTGCCGTACCGGCTTGAATCAGACAGAGTTGCCGTCCAGTCAGAACCGTATCCGGGCAGATGGACAACTCATGTGGTGGTAGGTTCTGAATCGGAACTTGATGAGGAACTCTTTACATGGATAAGGCAGGCTTATGAGTTTTCCGCGAACAAGTAACTGACAAATCAAACAATTTTACTTAGCATTGTGCATTTCCAAAGAATTTAGGGCCAGGAAGGTGAATGCGCTGCTTGTCAAACTGGAAGAAGGGTTCATGGCCTGTGAAATTCGCTAATATCCGAAGAAGAGGAAAACTCGGGCGAAGATCAGTTTTCTCAAGGGTGATGGCACGCTGTTTAATGTTTTGATCAGGAACGCTTTTGGAGCTTATAATCCCAGGGATATATAAGAGCAGAGATTAAAAAACACCTCAGAAGAGGTGTCTTTTTTAAATTCCTTTCGAGAAAGGGATCAGTTCGTGCTTAAAAGTTTAACGCGGACAGCAATTATGGTATGCTGTTTTTAAGTTTGATGTTAAAATTTAAAGCCGGGGAAGGTGATTATATGGACGGTTTATGGTCAGAATTTCAGGAAGACTACAATAAAGCAAAGAAGGCTTTGTGGCTTCCTGAGGGAGTCAGAAACTGGCACCGGGAAGAAGAAACCGGGCGCTACCATATATGTGGAAAGCTTATCACAGAGCATGTGAAGCGAAAGAAAAAGATGATCTTT
>CAZQRT010000050.1:0-9727 GCA_964596105.1 uncultured Erysipelotrichales bacterium
AGGCGTCTTCTAGCTTTCGCTGTTCCCAAGCATCAGTAAAACCCCTGAATCTGATCGCTGGTACTCGGTTATTTTCCGTCATTTTCCCACCTCCAGTCTTCGTTATTATCGTTTCATGGTTTTATTGTTTTACTTGTAAGAGCGCCATTTCTTCCGCAGTGAGCGACGCCGGCTTAGGAGTAAAAGTACTTGTAAAACACTCCTTGTCAAAATCACGGTCATCATAAGCCGCGATCAGCTCACAGGCAGCAGGAATAGCTTTTTGATAAGCTGAATATAACATCTTCAGATATTCTTTTGGCATATCCGCAGGCTCTTTAGTCATGGCATAAGGCTTAAAATATGATACATGAAAAAGCTTCATGGTATTGATGATGATACTTTCCTTGACTGGATTGTTTAAATAAATCAGCCACCCCAGAAAACGAAACGACTTTAAACAAAGCAAAATTTCCTTATCCGTCATGCGGGGATAAAACCCCGCGATAACCTTCGCGTTATCACGGCTGGCCTTGACATGCTGATAACGGCGGTACTGCCAGGGATAAGGAACCTTGTCTTGAAGCAGGAAACGGTCAAACTCGGTTTCAATGATCGTATGGGAATACTTCGTGTTATGCACCAGCCAGCCCACATAAGGATGCACCGTGCTGTCCAGAGCGTAATGCGTTAAAACCCCGTACATATAAGCGAGCCCCTTTTCATCATCAGTCACGCGCTCTGAAAAAAACTCGCGCCCCGCCTCATGATGAAGCTCACTGCCATACTTGTTGATGGCGTTTGAGGTGATGGCGACATGATAGAACATAAAATCCGGACCCTGCACCCCGGTATTATAAAGATCACGGTGTTTGCTGATGATGTTCTGATGGCTTTCATCAAGCTTTAAATAAACATTCTGCCCAAAATCCTGATGGGCATAAGCGGCCGGCATCAGATCAGATGCCGGATATCCATAAACACCGGCACACCATTCTCATAGGGCAGGGCGACCTCACCCTGAATCAAAGGAGTTAAATAATCATAAAGCTCAGCCCCGATATCATGGCCGTTTGGCGCGACCCAGGACAACGGGATCGTCTTCTCCTGATTGGCGATATCATTGACATCCGCGCACGCCACATCAATTTGATAAGGCGCGCTCCTTTTAAACACCATCATTTTGCCCGTCTCTCCCTTTAAAGCCGCCCTGACCGCCTCTTCACCGATCAAAACAGCTTCTTTCAGATCCGTTAAACTGGCATTTCTGATGTTGCAGCGCTGCAGGACATTCAGCTCAATGCTTCGCACCTTGCAGCCAAACCGCGATAACGTCAGCTCCTCTAAAAGCTTTCCCACGCCGCCGTGAATCGTATTGCCGAAGACATCCTTCGCGGTCCGCTTCTCATCAATAAAATGCCCGTCCTCATCCTTAATACCCTCACTGACCGCGACGATAATATTGTTTCTGGTCTTAAACAGCTCCGCGATATCCTCATAATAGCGGTTGATATCAAACGGCACCTCCGGCAGATAAATCAAATCCGGCCGGTCCTGAACAGCACTTCGCGCCAGCGCCGCTGAGGCCGTCAGCCAGCCGGCATTGCGCCCCATAATCTCCACAATCGTGACCGACTTCACCTTGTATATGCGGCTGTCATAAATAACCTCCAGCACAGTCCCGGCCACAAACTTCGCCGCCGACCCGAAACCCGGGGTATGATCCGTCCCGAACAAATCATTGTCAATGGTCTTCGGAATCCCGATAAAATGAATATCCGCGCCTTTTTTTTGCGCGTACCCCGACAGCTTCATCACCGTATCCATCGAATCATTGCCGCCGATATAGAAAAAATCAGTAATCTCCAGCTTTTTCAATATGGAAAACACCCGGTCATACAAATCATCATCCTTCTCCGGCAGCTTGTAACGGCAGCTCCCCAGATACATCGCCGGGGTATAAGCCAGCCCCCTCAGCTTCTCATCATCAAAAGCGCTCAAATCGATGATCTTCTCATTCATCAGCCCCTGAATGCCGTTAAACATGCCGTAAATATGGTGAAATCCCCGCTCTTTAGCTTCCTTGATCACACCGGCCAGACTGGCGTTAATGACCGCTGTCGGACCCCCTGACTGCCCGATGATCGCGTTTCTCTTCATGCCTTGCCACTTCCTTTTTCCTCCATTATACCAGTCCCTTTCTTTTAAGCAAGCAAAGCATTTTCATTTGACAACAAGCAAAAAACGATTTATGTTTAAAAATGAAAGGCGGCATCATGATGGAACAGGAAGATATTCGCAACATTCAAACAGTCTGCTATGACATCTTAAAAGAAATCGACAAAATCTGCGCGGAGCACCACATCGAATACAGTCTGAGCGGAGGAACCGCCCTGGGCAGCTACCGCCATCAGGGCTTCATTCCCTGGGATGACGATCTCGACATCATCATGGTCCGCGAAGAATACGAGAAATTTGTCGACGTGCTGAAAAACACCGAACTCGACGGCTACTACTACCACTGCTACGAAACCGATCCGCGCTACAACGTGCTATTGCCGGCGATGAAATTCCGCAAAAAAAACACCTACATTCAGGAAGTCAACAAACTCTTGCCCCATCACTGCGACGGCGACGGCCTGTTCGTCGATGTCTTCACCTACGATCACGCCAGCCCCAAAGTCTGGCGAAACGAGCTCTTCATGATCGGGCAGTTCATCCTCGGTTATTTCATCCTGCTTTTAGACAACCTTCATATTCCCCATCAATTTTTTAAAAACTGGTTCTACGTCAGAGCCAGAAACTACTCACGAAAACACCAGAACAGCGGTTACTATGTCTTCAGCCTGACATGGGTTTTCTCCTGGCGGATCCACGCCCAAGTCATCTCTCACGATGAGCTTTTTCCCTTTCATCTCCAGCCCTTTGAGGACGGCTACTACAATATGCCCAACGTCCCGGAAAAAATCCTCAACATCGTCATCGGACCGGACTTCCGCCAGCTGCCCCCGCCCGATAAACGCATGCCCAAACATACCGTTGTTTACAGCACCACCAGCGATCAGCCATAAAGGAGGTTCATAATCATGACAAAAATCACATTAGATATTGACGGCATGTACTGCGCCATGTGCGAGTCCCACGTCAACGACGCCCTGCGCAAAGGTCTAGGCAAAGAGTTAAAAAAAGTCAAATCCTCACACCGCAAAAACACCGCGGTGCTGATCTGCCAGGAAGAGGTCACCAGAGATAAACTGGAAGCCGCCCTGGCCCCGACCGGCTACCGCATCCTGAACATGAAAAGCGAACCGTATGAAAAGAAAGGACTTTTCTAGCCTTTTACCATGGTATGACCAGGATCAGCGAAAACTCCCGTTTCGCTTAACCACAGATCCTTACCACGTCTGGTTAAGCGAGATCATGGCCCAGCAGACCCGGCTCGATACGATGCGGGCCTACTACGAACGCTTTCTCAAACAATACCCGGACGTTTTTTCCCTGGCCAAAGCCAGCCGGGAAGACGTCTACAAACAGTGGGAGGGACTGGGCTACTACAAGCGCGCCAGAAACCTCCACGAAACCGCCCGGATCATCGTTGAAAAATATCACGGCGTCTTTCCCGATTCTTTAAAACAATTAAAAGCACTGCCCCGCCCCGGCGCCTACCCCAGCCGCGCCCTCGCCAGCATCCGCTTTCCAATGCCAGTCTGCGCGGTGGACGGCAATGTCTTAAGAGTCTTCGCCCGCCTGACAAAAGACCACAGCGATATTCACCAGGCAGTTTATAAAAAACACGTCCAGACAACCATGGACGAGATCATCGACCGCCATCGCCCCGGAGACTTCAACCAGGCCCTGATGGACTTAGGCGCGCTGGTCTGCACACCCCGAAATCCCCGTTGCGAAAGCTGCCCGCTTCATAAAGCCTGCCAGGCATATCTTCACCACGAGCAGGAACAGCTGCCATTTCACGTTACTAAAAAACATCCCCGCGGCCAGTCCTGGTTTTGCGCGGTTCTCGAATATCAGGGCGCCTACTATATGAAAAAAGCCCCTGAAGGGCTTTTAGCGGGACTATACGGTTTTCCCCTTTATGAGATGGAAGATCCCGAACTTATTATCGTTAAAGAATTTCCCTATCAGATGACACGGCCTGAGCATCTAGGCGATGTTGACTGCGCCTTTACCCACGTCACGTGGCATCTCCATATTTACCGCGCCGCGTTTTTAGAAAAGCCGGATCTCAAACTTTACACCAGCGAGGAACTGCGCATGCTGCCGGTCGCCGCGGCCTTTCAAAAAGTGTTTTCCTATTTGTAAAGAGACCGCGCGAACTCAAGCAGAGGCAGGGCCTCAGGATGATCTTTATAAACTCTGGCGCATTTCAGAAGCTGTTTACCGGCTTCTTTTTTTGCGCCCGGGCTTAACTGCCCGAGCCTTTTTTCACAGGCCAGGCGGTAGACATACAAAAGCTCGCCGTCGCCCCCGAAAATCACCCACTGCGTCAGCTGCTTTAAAAGCGTCAGGGTTTGTTCCTCGCTTTTGTTTTCATCAAGAAAATCCGCCACCCGCATATAGACTTCGTCACGGGCCCACTCAGCCTGATTTGCCATATCCATCACCAGCTTTATTATATCATCGGAAGGGGCAGTGTAAAAGCTTGTTTATCAAGTTCTAATGGTGTAAAATGGCGAAGAGGTGGTGCGTATGAATTACAGTTATCCGATTGATCCAAACTGGAGCTACGATGAGCTGATGGCTGTGATGGGACTGTTGGAAGCGGTGGAACTGGCCTATGAGAAAGGCGTCGCGGTCAGCCTCGTCGCCGAAAGATACAACCGGTATCATGACATGGGCTTTTCCAAAAGCGATGAGAAAAAACTCGACAAAGATTTTTGCCAGGCCAGCGGCTACTCCCTGCATGAACTGTTGAAAGCCTGCCAAAAAGGCGAGAAGTTCATTCGTCTTCACAAATAATGTTCCGTTCCCGTTTTGGCGACCGCTGGATCGATATTTCCCTTTTCGTTTTGTCGCTGTTAGGCATTGTCATGATCGGCTCCGCCAGCGTCGACTCCTCCCTGAATGCCAGTGGCATCACCCCGATATTAAACATGGTGAAACAGACGGCCTTTGTCATCGCCGGCTTTATCGCCATGTGGTTTTTAAGAAAAAATTTTTCCACCAGACTTTTGAAAAGAAGACTGGTGCGGCTGGTTTATCTCACCGTCCTGGCCGCCATGCTTGTCTGCCTGGCCTTTCCCGCCATCAACGGCTCCAAAGCCTGGATTCCGATCTTCAGCCTGTTCTCTTTGCAGCCCTCGGAATTCGCCAAGCTCGCCATCATGATGATCCTGGCCTACATGATGGTGGATATGCCCCAGGCCCACCGCGTCAGTCCTTATATGTCGGCCAGCCGGCAGGAGCTGGAAAGACGCGAAAGACGCAAAATGGCCCTCATCTATCCTTTGGGACTGTGTTTGTCGCTGGTGGCGATATGCGTCTTTCTGCAAAGAGACTTCGGCAGCGCGATCATTTTGCTTGGCATCACCGTTGTCTGTTTCTTTTCCGCCCCTGACCGCTACTACGAGCCGATTCAAAAAAAGGCTTTTATCATCATGGTCGCGGGTATTGTAGCGATCCTGGTGCTGTTTCCGCTCTTGCTGAAAATACTGCCCGACGGCTATCAGAAAGACCGCATCTTAGTGTGGCTCGATCCTCTGATGGATCCTTCCAACGTCGGCTTCCAGCAGATCAACGGCCTCATCGCCTTCACCAAAGAAGGCCTGATGGGCGCCGGGCTGGGCAATTCCACCCAGAAATTTGGCTATGTCCCGGAAGCAAACAACGACTTTATCACGGCGATCATCTTCGAGGAACTGGGCATCTTCGGTTTTGCCCTGTTCATGATCCCTTATACCGTCATCATCTGGCGGCTGTTTTCCCACGCCTTTAAAACCGGCGATCCCAAAGCGCGCATCCTGCTTTGCGGCACCGGCACGTATTTCTTTCTGCATCTGTTTTTGAATCTCGGCGGCGTGAGCGGGCTCATCCCGATGACCGGCATTCCCCTTCTATGCGTGTCGATGGGCGGGTCCAGCACCGTCTGCGCCTATATGAGCATCGGCATCGCCCAGGCCTGCATCATCGCCGACCGCAAAAAACAAGCCCTCAAGGAGCGACAGCATGGAGCATGATATTGAAGAGTTGATCCTCGCCATCAAACAGGACGAGACCTATCAGGCTTATCAAAAAGCCAGTGAACAGTTAAATCAAATCCGTGATCTGATCACAAATTATACCACGACAAAAGAAGCCTACCTCAAAGGGCAGGGCAGTAAAGAACAAGCGCAAAAAGCCAGCGATGAGCTATTCGCGCATCCTTTGTACCAGGATTACATCGCGAAAAAACAGGCCTGGCAGAAAGTTCTCGACGAGATCAACGAACGTCTGTTTGGCTGGGTGGAAACATGCGCGTCATAGCCGGGAAATATAAAAAAGCCGCTTTAAAAGCCGTCCCCGGAAACCTTACCAGACCGACCACCGACCGCAACAAAGAGACGATCTTCAACTGGCTGACCCCCTATATCCAGGGCGGCCGGGTTCTCGACTTATTCGCGGGCAGCGGCGCTTTAGGCATCGAGGCCTTAAGCCGCGGCATGGATGAGTTGTACGCCGTCGATATCAGCGGCAAAGCCTGCGCCGTGATTCGCGAAAACCTCGCCAGCCTGCGCGTCACGGAAAAATGCGCGGTTTTGAAAATGTCCTGGCCGGCCGCTTTAAAAAAATTCCACGAACAGAACATCCGCTTTGATCTGGTGCTGATGGATCCCCCTTACGAGAAAGGCTTCAGCGCCCGGGCTCTTGACGCGCTTTGGGAAGTTTTAAATCCCGGGGCGGTCGTGTTTGTCGAAGAGGGGAGCGGGGTTTCTTTGCGGTGTGAACAGCTGACCCTTCTGAAACATGCCGTCTACCGCCAGACCGGCTTCTGGATTTGGAGGAAAACACCATGAAAAATATCATCGCGGTTTACGCCGGGACGTTTGATCCCGTCACCAACGGCCATCTCGATATTGTCCAGCGCGCCAGCGAGATTTTCTCAACCCTGTACGTGACCATTCTGGAAAACCCCAATAAAAAGGCGATGTTTGATCTGGCGCAAAGAAAAGCTTTTTTAGAGGAAGCCTGCCGCGACTTTGAGAATGTCATCATCGCCGATTCGCCTCTTCTGGCGGTGGAGTACGCCCGCCAGGTCGGGGCGCGGGTGCTGGTCAGGGGACTTAGAGCGACGATGGATTTTGAGGCGGAACTGCAGATGGCCTTCGCCAACCAGTACCTCGATGAAGGCATCGAAATGGCCTTTCTGATGACCAAAGCCAATCACGCCTTTATCTCCAGCTCCACGTTAAAAGAGATCGCCATCCACCGCCCGGTCTACGATCTGGCCCCGGCATGCGTGGCGAGGGCGCTTGAGGAAAGGCTAAAAAAGCGTTGAAAACCGCTTGAAACTTTGTTATGATGACTTCGCGAACCTTTAAGTTAGTCCGGGAGACTAAGAAGGATATCATTGTTTACAGTTTCTTTGGTACCAATATACCTTCTTAGGAAGGTATATTTTTTTTAAGGAGGAAAGCGATGAACGTATTGAAAATGAGCGATTTTTCCCCGGAAGAAATCCACGCCATCCTGGATCTGGCGGAAGATTTCAAAAGCGGCCGGAAAGTCGTGGACTATCAGCGCAAAAAAAGTGTCGCCATGCTGTTTTTTGAGAATTCCACGCGAACTCACTACAGCTTCGACAAGGCGGCTTTGAACTTAGGCTGCGTGACCCAGAACTTTGAGGCGGCGACATCCAGCGTCCAGAAAGGCGAGTCGCTTTATGATACCGTCAAGCTGTTTGAGTGCATCGGCCACGACGCCGTGGTCATCCGCCATCCCGAAAACAACTACTTTGAGCAGCTGAAAGGGATTCATATCCCGATTCTCAACGGCGGCGACGGCACCGGCAATCACCCCACCCAAAGCCTGCTTGACCTGATGACGATCCGCGAGCACTTCGGCCACTTCGCCGGCCTGAAAATCGCCATCTGCGGCGATATCATCCACTCCCGGGTCGCCCATTCCAACGCCGAGGTCATGAAGCGTCTGGGCATGAGTGTCTACATGAGCGGACCCGAAGAATTTTTTGAGGAAGGCTATACCTTTTATCCCCTCGATGATCTCATCGCGGACATGGATATCATCATGCTTTTGCGCGTCCAGCACGAGCGCCACACCCAGGCCATGCAACTGGGTATCGAGCAGTACAACGCCGGCTACGGATTAAACATGGCGCGCGTGGCGAAAATGAAAGACAACGCCATCATCATGCATCCCGCCCCGTTCAACCGCGGCGTGGAAATTACCGATGAGGTCGTGGAATGCGATAAATCCCGGATCTTCGCGCAGATGACAAACGGGGTTTATGTCCGCATGAGTTTACTGTACCTGGCACTGGAGGGAGGATTTCAAGCATGCCAAAAAGAACCGACATCAAAAAGGTGATGGTGATCGGCTCCGGCCCGATCGTCATCGGGCAGGCGGCCGAATTTGACTACGCCGGCACCCAGGCCTGCCTGGCCTTAAAAGAGGAAGGCTATGAAGTTTTACTCGTCAATTCCAACCCCGCCACGATCATGACCGACACCCATCTCGCCGATAAAGTCTACATGGAACCCCTGACGATTGATTATGTCGCCAAGATCATCCGCAAAGAGCGCCCCGACGCGATTGTGCCCGGACTGGGCGGCCAGACCGGCTTGAATCTCGTCGTGTCTTTAGCGAATAAAGGCGTGCTCGATGAATGCCGCGTCGAGATTCTCGGCACCCGGCTGCAGGCCATCGAGGAAGCCGAGGACCGCGAGAAATTCTGCCAGCTCTGCGAGCGCATCAAACAGCCCATCCTGCCTAGCGCCATCGCCCACAGCGTGGAAGAAGCCAAAATCCAGGCGCAAAAAATCGGCTATCCAATTGTCGTGCGCCCCGCTTTCACTCTGGGCGGCACCGGCGGCGGTTTTGTCGATAATGAGGAAGAGTTAATCACCGTCGCCGAGACCGGCCTGGAAATCTCTCCGGCCCATCAGGTTCTGATCGAAAAATCGGTCTACGGCTATCAGGAAATCGAGTATGAAGTGATGCGCGACAGGACCGGTTTGGCGATCGCCATCTGCGACATGGAAAATATCGATCCCGTCGGCATCCATACCGGCGATTCCGCGGTGGTGGCCCCGATTCAAACCCTGGACGAGGAAACCCGGGACATGCTGAAGAAGGCCGCTTTAGATATCATTCAGGCTTTAGAGATCGAAGGCGGCTGCAATATCCAGTTCGCTCTCCATCCGGACACGAAAGAGTATTATGTTATCGAAGTCAATCCCCGCGTCTCAAGATCGAGCGCCCTGGCAAGCAAGGCGACCGGTTACCCGATTGCCCGCGTCACGACCAAGATCGCGGTGGGTTATACCCTGGAGGAAATCAAAGTGGCGAACCGGCCCGCCAGCATCGAGCCTGTATGCGATTACAAGGTCATTAAATTCGCCCGTTTTCCTTTTGATAAATTCAGTTTCGCCGACCGTCATTTAGGCACCCAGATGAAAGCGACCGGGGAAGTCATGAGCATCGGCCGCACCATGGAAGAGGCTTTGTTGAAAGGGGTGCGCTCGCTGGAAATCAAGGCGGACCACTTTGCGCTGGCCGCGGTCGAGGCGAAAAG
>CAZQRT010000051.1:0-2682 GCA_964596105.1 uncultured Erysipelotrichales bacterium
AAACGAGTCAATCATGTACTGGATATACCTTGAAACCAGAGCCGGATTGACTTTTTCATTTTTAATACTGGTCAGGTATTGGCGATGTTTGCCGGGTTCGTCAAAGAACTGATCTGAGAAGCAAGAAAATCCAGAATATCCTCCAGGAGATCTTCTCGCGCGATGGCGTTGCGTTCCACAATATCCTTGATATACAGTTCCTGATAAAGATTTGTGAGATAAGTTTTTTTATCCCTCTCATCGTTTAAGGCTGTAATCCTTGGCATCCCGCCGTAAAGCATATACTCCTCTAACGCTCCTCGCTCATCACCGCCCACAGCCGAATAAAACTCGTGGAAGGAAAGCGGATAGACATGGATTTGTGATGCTCTGCCGCGAAATTCTGTGGCGATATCACTGGACAGTCCTTTGGAATTACTGCCCGTAACAAATATTTCCAGATTCTCATATGCTTTCAATTCGTTCAACATATCTACAATGGTGACCTCGATGCCGCCATTTTCCTGATCGACAACGCTATTTGTCAGCTGTACTTCGTCGATAAAGAGGAAATAGTTTTTTTGATTCGCTGTGACGATGGACTCCACATATTCGCATAAGACAACGGGATTTCTAAATTTGTCATAGCGGCGCTGGTCAAGCGCGATTTTTATAATCTGCTCATCATTTACCCCGTGGTCAATCAGATAATGATAGAAAAGGTCAAAGAGAAGCACAGATTTTCCACAGCACTTGATGCCGGTGATGACCTTAATTTCACCGTTACCCATCCTTCGGACAAGCTCATTCAGATAAAAATCTCTGTCAATCATGATGATCACCTCAAACTTGCGTCGTAACGGACGCAACTTTTAGATATAGTATAACAAAAAGAGCACAGCTTTCATCGTAAAGTTGTGACGGATTTGACATAACTTTGCGATGAATTCACCTGCCGGACAATGTCTGTTCATGGACATTTTTATATTCTCCTCAAATCCTTGCGCTTTTTATCTTTATATGCCATATTAATGGCGTCAATATGTTTTTGGAGGTGGTCACATGGCCTTCTATCTTAAGAAAACCAGGCAAAAAGGCCGCACTTATCTTTCTATTGATGAAAGCTTCTACAGCCATGATAAGAAGGGTACCGCGCACCGCTGCTATCAGTCCCTCGGTTCCGTGGAAACCTGGCAGAAGAAAGGTATCGCGGATCCGATCGCTCATTTTCAAAAACAGGTTGACGCTTTGAACCGCGAACGGGCCGAACAGGGCGTTCCGAAAATTTCCAGTGTTTCTCCCACCCGCTGTCTGGGCTATTTTCCTTTGAAAGCCTTGATGGAAAAACTGAGAATCAAAAAATATGTGGACTATTTCAAGCAGTCCAATGATTTTCAGTTTGACCTCTACGAAATGCTTTCCTCCCTTGTCTATGCCTGTGCTGTCCATCCCTGCGGCAGTTTACACACATTCCATGAGGAGCTGCCAAACCTGTTTGAACCCGTTCATTACTCCAGAGACCAGCTTCTTGACGGGCTTTCCTTTATGGGAAACGAATACCAGAAGTTCGTCGAGATCTTCACGGTTCAAACCCTGAAGGTTTTCGGACTTGACACATCCCACACATATTTTGACAGCATCGACTTTTATTTTGATATCGATCAGGAAGATGAATTCTGCCATCAAGATCCTGTCACCGGTATCGGAGTGCTGCAGGACAGAAATCAGATTCCTGCCGGTATGGAGATAAAATGCGGTGATATGTCAGAAAAACCAGTGATGAAAGATGTCACCATCAAACAGCGTTATGACGTGACCGGACGAACTATCCATGTGAACCCGGATATTGTTCCCTTTAAAAACAATCAGGACGGATATCTCTACTTTAAGCCGGTTACGGAACTTTCGGAAAAGGAACTGGACTTTAAAGAGATACGAGATAAACAGGGAAATCTTTTGTACCGCTGCAAATCCCGTGTTGATGATTTTCCGTACATCATCAAACAAAACGGTAAAGAAGAGACCGTGATCTTAAAAGAAAAGCGGATGCTCATCTGCGATCCCTTTCTGGCCGCAAAGAAACGTTATGAAATCCATCGCGCGGTAGAGAAGGCTAAAGCGCTGATCATGGCCGGGGCGGATCAGATGGAATATGGGGAGTGCGGGAAATATGTCAGCTTTACTGATCAGGCCGGAATCAATCAGGAAGCGGTTGACAAAGACCTGAAATCTGCCGGATACAGCCTGCTTGTAACCTCAGAGATCAAGATGAGCGACCGGGATCTGTATGATACTTGTCAAAATATTTGGCTTATCGAGGAAACCTTCAAGATCATGAAATCCGACCTGGACAATAGCCCTGTCTTCTGTCATAAAGAAGAAACGATCAAGGGACACTTTCTCATCTGTTACATCACGGTCCTTTTGGAGCGGTTATTCCAGTTCAAAATACTTGATAACCAGTATTCCGCTTCGGAAATAAGCCGGTTGTTTAATGAGTTCAAAGTGACCAGAGGGGAAACCAAATATATCAACACAACAACATCCAGTGATATCCTGTCTGATATGGCAGAGAAATATCACCTTCCCCTGACTAGCCGCTTTCTGTCGGAAACGCAGATTCATTCCATATTGAAATGCAAGCTTTAATCAGGGCAAAATAATAGCTGCTGCCAGTACCGGCAGCAGTTTTTTACGCTATTT
>CAZQRT010000051.1:2782-9650 GCA_964596105.1 uncultured Erysipelotrichales bacterium
TTTATTAAAAGAAGTTAAACAGGACGAAACTGAGAATTGCGATCGCGACTGCCGGCGGGTCAATGTGGGTTTCACAATCCGTATTGCACACGGCCGCGAACAGGAAAAAGATAACTTGCGCCAGCACGCCAAATAAGACGCTGATCCATAAATTGCCGGTAACCATGGCCGCGTAACCGGTCACCAGGGTGATATGGTGGGTAGAAGGGAAACCGGAATCGGTAAAAGAGAAGATCAGCGATAAGGCGCTGATGGAAAAGCCAATCGTGTAGAGCTTGGTTTTTAAAGCGAAATAAGCCATGGCAAAACTGATGCAGACGGTGAAAAGCAGCTGGTAGGATAACGCGTACCAGTCCGGATACTTTAAACGCCGCAAGTTATTGCGGTTGATATAATGATCCTTATCCGCCAGTAAAAGACGCGCGACCACCTGCACCAGGACGACCGAAAGCGAACCGACATCCATATTCAAGCCGATTTTGTTCGCGTAGAAGTAAATGGCATATCCGGCCAGGCCGGCAATTCCGCCCGAGATCAGGATCAGCGGATCATTCGTGAAGGCGAGACTGCGGTAGGTTTCGATGCCGCGAATGTCATACTTTTTGCTGGCGACAGCCGTGGCGACAGCGGCCCCGTTAAAGATGATACAAGGCAGAAAGAAATGGTTTAAAACCACATCATTTAAAAACGTCGCGTCGGCTCCGGCATGCTGCAAAAGCGCGACCAGAATGCCGATAAATCCGGTGGCAATAAAGGTTTGCGTGCCACCGATAATCGTTCCCGCGCAACCCGCGATAAAGGCTAAAACAGCGCTCTCCAGACTCATATCCATCACATCCTTTTTTCTATTATATCGGATCGCGCGCATAAAGAACAGCTAAAGCGTGACTTATTTTCCTGAAGCGTGTATGATGTAAGTAAAGGAGGAAGCGTCATGAAGGAGATTTATCTGGCCGGCGGCTGCTTTTGGGGCGTACAAAAGTACTTTGATCAGTTTGCCGGCATTCTCAAAACCACAGTCGGTTACGCCAACGGCAAGACCGCGAATCCCGTCTACGCGGATGTGAAAAAAGGCCTCACCGGCCACAGCGAAACCGTCAAAATCAGCTACGACGAAACCGTCATCACGCTCAAAGAGATTCTCGACGCCTATTTTCTGGTCATCGATCCTTGCGCGATCAATCACCAGGGCGAAGATATTGGCATCTCTTACCGGACCGGCATTTATTACACCGATGAGAAGGACCTGCCCGTCATCCAGCACCGCATGCGAGAAGAACAGAAAAAATATCCGAAGCCTCTCGCGGTGGAAGTGGAAAAGCTGGAAAACTTTTATGATGCCGAAGACTACCATCAGAAATATCTGGAGAAAAATCCCGGCGGCTACTGTCATATTCCCGCGCAAATGTTTCATCTTAAGGAGAACTAAACATGAAAAAACTCTTACTGGCGATGTTATTAGCCTTTAATTTATGCGCCTGCGCAAACAAGCAGGAAAACGTCGATTTACCTTTGAATGAAGTCATGGATCAGCTTTACAGCGATGTCGCTGATCTCCCGCAGCTCGACCGCGTCACCCTGACCGAAGAAAATCAGGGAATGTATATCGGGGAAGCGGATATTCAGTACCAGGAAGCCATGGCCAGCGAGCCTTTGATCAACGCCATCGCGCACTCGGTGATCTTAATACGCCTTGAGGAAGACAGCGATGTCGAAGCAGCCAAAGAAGAGCTCAAAGCCAGCATCAATCCCCGCAAGTGGATTTGTGTCTGGGTTGAGGACGAGGATGTCATCATCGATAATAAGGGCAACTTAATTGTCGTGATCATCGTGGCTGAACCGGAAATCCGGCAGGCCATCGCGGATCATTTCGCCGCCTTGTAACCATGGTTTTCAGCAGCCTGGTTTTTCTGTTCTGGTTCTTTCCGGCGCTATTTCTCTGCTACGCGCTTCTGCCCTTTAAAAGAACCGTTCTGCTTGTTTTCAGCATCCTCTTCTACGCCGCCGGAGAACCAGTCATGGTTTTGGGACTTTTACTCAGCAGTGTCGTCAACTATTACTGTTCCACCATCATCGAAAAAAAGCATGTTTTTCTGATCGGCATCATTTTCAATATCGCTTTTTTAGGCTGGTTTAAATATGCCGGCTTTGTGGCCGAAAACTTAAAACTTCTATTCGGGGATATCATCCCCGCGCTTCATGTCACACTGCCCATCGGCATCAGTTTTTATACCTTTCAGGCCATGAGCTATCTGATCGATGTGCACCGCGGCGATGGTGAGAAAGCCTCCTCTTACTGGGAGTTTTTGACCTATCTGTCGCTGTTTCCCCAGTTAATCGCGGGCCCCATCGTGCGCTATGAGGAAGTCAAAAAGGATTTCCAGCATCTCGGTTTAAACTGGGAAGCGCTGGCGCAAGGCATCGAGCGCTTCATCATCGGCCTGGCGAAAAAAGTCCTCTTCAGTAATGTCCTGGGCCTAGCGATCACGAAATTAAGCGGCCAGTCGGTCATCTCTTACTGGCTGGAGGCCGTTTATTTCATGCTTCAGATCTACTTTGACTTTTCCGGATACAGCGACATGGCCATCGGCCTGGGGCTCATGCTGGGATTTCACTTCCCGGAAAACTTTCAGCATCCCTATCTATCCAAGACAGTAACGGAATTCTGGCGGCGCTGGCACATGACCCTGTCAAGATGGTTTCGCGATTATGTCTACATTCCTTTGGGCGGCAACCGCCAGCATCCGATCCGCAATCTTTTGATTGTCTGGGCATTAACCGGGTTATGGCATGGCGCCGCCTGGAACTTTGTCATCTGGGGCATGTATTTTGGCGTCATTTTGATCATCGAAAAGAAATTCCTTTTAAAAAATCTGGAAAAGCACCCGCTGCTCGGCCATCTTTATACCTTGTTTATCGTTCTGATTTCCTTTGTGATCTTTGAGAACGCCTCCGCTTTCCCTTACATGTTCGGATTCAAAGCTTTGCCGCTGGTGAATGCCAATGATCTTTTCTATTTCAAGGATTATTTCTTTGTGACGGTGCTGGCCGCGATCTGCTGTCTGCCTGTCTATGATAAGCTTCCTAAAGTGATCAGACCTTATTTACTGATCGCGCTTTTGATCATCAGCATCGCTTTTCTGATTGATGAGTCCTACAATCCTTTCTTATATTTCCGCTTTTAGGTGAGCCATATGAAACCTTTTGTTGTGATTTTTTTCACTATCATTTTTTCTTTGTCCTTGTTAGGGTTTATCATGCCGGATCAGACCATCAGCAAAAGCGAAAGGAGAAAGCTGACCGTCAGCATGAAGCAGCCGGAAAAGTACCTGGCGGACCAGTTTCCTTTCCGGGAGCCGTTTCGGGCTATAAAGGCTTATTTCAGCTATTACGGCTTTCAGAAGCTGGAAAACAATGATATCGTGATGAAGAAGAACGGTCTGTTTGAAATTCCGCAGTATGATTATTCAATGAAGCCTTACCGGGCTTATTTAAATACCCTCAAAGATCTGTCTAAGGGGCAGTTTCTGGTGGCTTTAATCCCTGATAAAAACAGTTACCTGGATGATGAGACTCTAAAGGGGGATCATGACAAGATTGTCGAGGAACTGAATGATTTTTCGGTTTTGGATTTAAAGGATGCCTTGAGTCTGGATGATTATTATTTCGGCGATACGCACTGGAAGCAGGAACGTTTAGAGGATGTCAGTGAAATCATCCTGAAGGAACTCGGCATGACCATTGAAAATATTCAGTATACGCAAAAAAGCCGGGGTCCATTTGCCGGGGTTTACGGGGACCGGACTTTGATTGCCCCTGTGCAGGATGAGCTGATTTATCTTGATCAGGAGCAGTTTCAGCATATCAATGTGCATTATTACGATCAGGAACAGTATCATACCCTTTATATTGATGAGGATCATCTTGATCCTTATGATTTCTTTTTAGGCGGGGCGCAGTCTTTGATTGAAATAGAAAACGATCAGGCCTTCACCGATCGTCATCTGATCATTTTCCGGGACTCTTTCGCTTCATCGATCATTCCTTTGTTTACGCCTTATTTTGAAAAGATCACGGTGATCGACAACCGCTATGTCGGTTCCAAGGTTTTTCTTCCTTTAGTGGATTTTGAGAACGCGGATGTTTTGGTTTTGAACAGCGATTTACTGGTGCGGCAGAGTTCGGCTTTAAGGCAGTGAAAAAAGCCGGATAACGGCGGCAGAAGTTCATATTGCCAGCGGCTGAATGCTTTTCTATAATGACAGATATTTCGGAAAATGATTGGGAGTGTCAAGTATGGTCATTTTCTTATATGTCATGATTGTGCTGGTGGCGACAGTATCAGGCGCGATTGCGGGTCTAGGCGGCGGGGTTATCATCAAGCCGCTCTTTGATCTGATCGGGGTTCATGACGCCGCGGCCATCGGTTTTTATTCCTCTGTCGCGGTGTTCACCATGTCCGTCGTATCCATCGTCAAACAATTAAAAAAAGGGTTCCATTTTGATCTGAAAACGATTGTTTTTATCTCGCTGGGATCTTTAGCCGGGGGTCTGGCCGGGGAGAATGTTTTCTCTCTGGTTACAAAATCTTTAGAAAACCGCCTGGTGAAAATGATTCAGGCTGCACTATTAGGAGTTTCCCTGGTTTTCATCTTAATCTATACCTTAAAAAAAGATCAGTTTAAACATTACCATATCAAAAATGTTTTTCTGATCTTTTTAGCCGGATTCTTTTTAGGGAGCGTCTCGGTGTTTTTAGGCATCGGGGGCGGCCCGTTAAACGTGGCGGCGCTGATGCTTTTGTTTTCTTATCCGATGAAAGAGGCCACGGTTTATTCGCTGGCGACGATTTTCTTTTCCCAGCTTTCCAAACTGGGCAAGGTAGTGCTGACTGGTCAACTAACCCACTTCGATTTAACAATCGTGCCTTTTATTCTCATCGCGGCCATCCTTGGCGGTTATGTCGGAACGGTGATCAACCAGAAGCTGGACAATGAAAAAATCACCAGGATTTACATCATCTTAATTGTAGTTTTGATCGGGATATCATGTTATAATGTGATCAGTAATGTGATTTGAAACCAGATATCCAAATATATTTTTATCATGATGAAAGTGACATGATTTTCCGGCGGCTGGCTTAAGCACCGGAAACAATAAAATTTTTATGAATCCTCCCTCTACGCAACCAGGCACAAAATGACAGGTGCTCACTTGCAATTCGGGGGGGGGATAGAGTTATACTATCTTTAGCCGGGTTTTACCCTTATTAATGTTTTACTATCTGATACGAGGGAGAGTGTAACTATGAAAAAACGTGCATACAGGCTTGTCGCCTTGCTGCTGGCGGCGGTTCTCGTATTCAACTCGCTTGGCGCGGCGGTTTTTGCGGAAACTGACAAACCCGCGGAACCGCAGGGGGAGGTAGCTGCTAATAGCGAAGAGACTACGGAACCAAAAGAAGAGGCCGTTCCTTCTGAAGAGTCCTCTGATAAAGATGCAATTTCTGAGGAGGAGAACGAAGAAGCGACTGTCGAGGAAGCGCAGACCGAAGAGAATGAGGCACTCGAGGAGGAAACTTCAATAGAGGACACTCCTGTTATTGAAGAAGAACCTGCCGAGGATGAGCCTGAGCCTGAGGATTCTGACAGCGACATTATGGCAATAGCTGCTCCTGGTGATATTGATATATCAAAATGGGATGCGACATTGTCATACTACGAGAAAGGTGCGCCTTTTGTCACTGAAAAGACCAATGTGCTGATGCTGTCTATTAAAGATTTTAAAGATGATAAGAACAAAGTTGGTACTGACACGCTCTTTAAACAATTCTTTGATAGTAACAAAGCTTCTTTTACATTTCAGTTGAGTAATGGGGGTACTTACGACAAACAAATTGGTACTTATAGTGGCACAACCGGAACAAAACTTTACTGGGAATTGGGAGAGAATAAGATCAGTGAATCAGGCACATATACCCTGACGATGACAAATACGGCAAAAGGTAGTGAAACACTAAGTGCAAAATGCAATATTGTAAAAGTTATCTTTAACGCTGATGGTGGAACCTTCACTAGTGGTGGAGATACATATGAAGGATTTGGAATGGCAAATGGTAGCATTTATTCCTTTAATGTACCAGAAATAAAGACAACTCCTGACAGTAAAGATTTTATTGGCTGGGCTAAGGCTCAAGGTCAGACTACCTATGAAAGCGTAGTAACCAGTGTTGGTGCGGAAGCTGAGCAGACCCTTTATGCTGTTTACGGAACTAAGAAGGATCCTAAGCTGGAATATGTTGATGCCCAAAGCAACGGTACCATTACTGAACTTAACCTCGGAAGTAAGGATTATTCTGCTGATGGCTATGTGGATAATGCAAAGAAAGTGAAATTAAAGAATGCTGGTAATATTGCCTTGACGAATATCAGGATTGGTAATACTCCGAATTATTTCACAGTGTCACCGGATTCGTTTGGTGAGCAAACATCTCTAGCTATTGGAAATACGACAGAAGAAATTACCATCACTCCAAAGCCGAACCTTGGTGTCGGTGAATATGAAGAAACACTAATATTCTGGTCAAAGGAAGCTCCACAGGTCGCTCTTAAGATCAAGTTTGAGGTTACAAGGCCTACTGTTACCATCAATATTACCGGGGATGTCACAAAGACATACGGAGAGACAAAGAGCTCTGAAGATGTCAAATATACGATGAGCCCAGACAGTACTGCTTTAAACGGATGGAAGCCGACATTTACCAGTACCGGATTTGCCGCCAGTGCAGCTGTTGACAGTTATCCTATTGAACTCGTGACGAAATCAAAACCGGAAAACTATAATGTCCAGCTCAACACATCCCATAATG
>CAZQRT010000052.1:0-6770 GCA_964596105.1 uncultured Erysipelotrichales bacterium
ATCATGCTATAATCTGTGAGCACGTGAATATCTTTCTGCTGATTCTTCAAGAAATCAGCCATCAGACCACAGGGAGGTGTAAGGCATGAACCATTACGAGATTATGTACATTGTCAAGCCCACAGTTGAGGATGACGAACGCGCCAGACTGGCGGATACCTTAAAGGCCACCATCGAAAAAGACGGCGGCACGGTAGATAAAGTCACCGAGTGGGGCTTGCGTGATTTCGCTTATGAAATCCAGCATTTCAAACGCGGCTATTACACGATCTGGGATATTACCGGATCGAGCGCCGCGGTAGCGGAATTTAACCGAATCGCGCGGATTAACGCGAACGTGCTGCGTCATATGATCATCCGAAAATAACAAGGAGGGTATCAAGATGCTTAATCGTGTCGTTTTAGTGGGCCGCATGACCCGTGATCCGGAACTGAGAAGAACCGGCACCGGCAGCGCGGTGACCAATTTTACCCTGGCGCTCAACCGCGGCTACACCAGCCAGAACGGCGAGCGTCAGACCGATTTCATCCCGTGCGTCGTCTGGAACAAGGCGGCGGAGAATACCGCGAAGTACTGCGCAAAGGGATCGCTGGTCGGGGTCGACGGCAAACTGCAGTCGCGCTCCTATGAGAACCAGGAAGGCCGCAGAGTCACTGTCATCGAAGTCATCTGCGACAGCGTGCAGTTTTTGGAAACCAGGGCCATGCAGCAAAACCGGGCGCAGTCCCAGCCGGCCGAGTACAAGGATTCCTTTACCGATATGTCGAGTGTCGACATTCAAAAGGACTTCGATAATGACCTCGATTCCTACAGCATCATGGATGACGATATACAATTTTAAGAAAGGATCTAAAAGCGATGCCATATAAAAGACAGCGAACCGGAAGAAAAAAGGTATGCTATTTTACCAAAAATAAAATCCAGGAAATCGACTACAAGGATGTCGAACTGTTGAAACGGTTTATTTCTTCCAACGGTAAAATCATCCCGCGGCGGGTAACCGGCACGCGCGCCCGTTATCAAAGAAAGCTCGCCATTGCCATCAAGCGCGCCAGACAGATGGCACTACTGCCATACGTTCAGGATTAAAGTCTCCTTGCGGAGGCTTTTTATTTAGAAGGAGTGAAAAACAGATGAAAACATGGCTCATTACCGGCTGCAGTTCCGGAATCGGCGCCGGCATCGCGAAAGCCGTCTTGAAAAGCGGCGACCAGGCGGTTGTGACCGCCCGTAATCCCGCTAAAGTCGCGCACTTTGTCGAAGAGTATCCAAATCAGGCCCTGGCCTTAAGCCTCGATGTCTGCGATGATGAAAGTATCAAACAGGCTGTCAAGGATGCCATCGATCACTTTGGCGCCATCGACGTGCTCGTCAACAATGCCGGCTACGGTTACCGCGCCGCCATCGAGGAAGGCGAAAAAGAGGAAGTTATGAAGCTCTTCCAGACCAATCTGTTCGGTCCAATCGAACTGATCAAACAGGTCCTGCCCGGCATGCGGGCTAGAAGAAGCGGCTACATTTTAAACGTGACCTCGATCGCCGCCGCGCGCAGCGCCGTCGGCTCGGGATATTACGCCAGCTCCAAAGCCGCCCTTGAGCTTTTGACCAACGGCCTCATGAAAGAACTTGCCCCGCTGAACATCCACGCCATGGTGATTCAGCCCGGCGCCTTCCGCACCCGCTTCTATGACGCCGAAAGCCTGAAAGGCACCAGCGATCAGATCAGCGACTATGAAGCCACCGTCGGCAAAAGCCGCCCGGGAAACTTCACCAACGCCCACAACCAGGCCGGCGATCCTGACAAAGCCGGCGAAGTCATCGTGAAGGTGTTAAACATGGACAAACAGCCGGAGATTTTAACCCTGACCAAATCCGGGGTGGACGCGGTGATCGCCACCCTGAAAGATAAAATCGCGGAACTTGAAGCCTGGCGCGACATCTCGGCGCAGTGCGATTTTGACTAAAGCCCTAAGGGGCTTTTTTTGTGGCAACAAAAGACTAAAAAAAAACCGCGTTTTGTGGTATAGTAGACGAAAGGGGATGATGAGTTTTGGGATCCATTAAAAAAACCAAGGCCCTGGCCTATGGCGCGATGACCATCGCGCTGTGCGGGCTGGCCTGTGTTCTGGATACGTATACCGGCGGCTTCATCAATTTATATATCGGCTGGTTTGCCGCCCTGGCGCTCACCATCTACGGTCTGGATTTCGGCCTTTCCTATACCATCCTGGCGGGGATTGGCGCGACGATGGCGGCTTTCTTTGTGGGCCTGCCGGAAACGATCTTTTTAATTGCCCAGGGCGGCCTGACCGCCGTCTTCATCGTCTTCGCCGCCAAGAAAAAATGGAGCTTCTTTTATCTCTATGTCGGCACGGTGCTGATCTGCGCACTGGGGATGATTTTGACCCTGACCGTGTTCTCGCAGCTCTTCGGTTATGAAAATGAGCTCGCCGGGCTGCCTTTTGAACCGTGGGACGCGCTTTTAACGGTCAGTCTGGTGGAGGGGCTGATCGAGGCGCTCTGTGTCCTGATGCTTTTGCAGTTACTCTGCATGCGCCTCAAAAAAGATTTTCAGCCTTTGAAAACAGTCAAACACATCCAGCTGTCCAAACCCGCCGGTGTTCTTCTTATCGCGGGGCTGATCCTGCCTTTGATATTTCAAAAAGGCTACTTTATTTTCGTGATCTGTTATCTTCTGTCAGCGATGCAGGGATACCTTTATATTTTACGGTACTTTATCAAAATCCGCTATATCGGACCGCTTTTGGCGTTTCTGGTCACGATTACGCCAATCGGCGTCATCTGCGGCCTGGTGAACATCCTGCGCCGCTGAGAAGGATGGTGAGAACATGATTGAACGTTTCCGAAAAGCCCGCCAGCAGTTTGTCTTCGCTTTGATCTTAGCGGTCGCGGCGGCTTTCGCGGTCTATTTCTTTTTTCGCGAGAATGTGTTTTTGATCTACGCCGCCGCCGTCACCGCCTTCTGTCTTGTTCTCGGCCTTACGGGTTTAAGGTCTTTTGGCATCCTGCAGAAAAACGCGGTGACCATCAGCGAGCAGCTGGGGCCGGAAACCAAAAACGCCCTGATGTTTGCCCGCGTCGGGCTGTTGAGCTATGATGAGGATCATTTCATCACCTGGCAGAGTGATCTGTTTGATGAGATCGGGCTTGATCTGGTCGGGGAAAGCCTCGCCGCCTGGCAGCCGGACCTCGAGAAAAACTTCGAGAGCGAAGAGGTTTTCTCCATTACCGTCGGCGATGATCAGTATGATGTCTACAACAACCAGGATTCCCGCACCATCTATCTGCATGACATCACCAGTTTTAATGAGCTGCTGAGTGACTACAACGACGAGCGCCTGGTTTTCGGGTATCTGGCCGTTGACAATTTCGATGAGACCATCGACGCGCTCGATGAGCAGCAGGGCGCCAATCTGCAAAGCGCGGTGCGCACGAGCCTTCTGGAATGGGCGCGCGAGTTTCAGATCGTGCTCAGGCGTTTTCGTCAGGAGAATTATCTTTTGATCTGCGACGAAAAAAACTATGAGCGCCTGGTGCAGTCGAAATTCGCGATCTTAAACAAAATCCGCGAAATCGGCCAGCAAAATCACGTCGTCCTCGGTTTATCGATGGGCCTGGCGCGCCATGAAAAAGAAATCCCCGCCGCGGAAGACGCCGCCGGGGAAGCTTTCAACCTCGCCCTGTCGCGGGGCGGCGACCAGGTTGTCGTCAAGACCGCCGACGCCGGCATCCAGTACTTTGGCGGCGGCAGCGAATCGCAGACGAAACTGAGCCGCGTCAAAGTGCGCGTCATCGCGCAAAGTCTCGACACTTTATACAAAAACGCCTCCACGGTGTTTATCATGGGCCACAAGGTATCAGATTTAGATTCTTTGGGCGCGAGCATCGCCGTCGCGAAGATGATCATGACCGCTTACGATGTCCCGTGCCATATCGTCATCAATCCCGACTCGATGGAGGCGAAGACGAAGCGGGCCTACCGCCAGCTCATCAAAACCGCGCCTTACGACCAGATCATGGTAAGCCCCGGCCGGGCCGCTGATTTCAATAAAGCCCACAGTCTTCTGATTTCGGTGGATAATCACCGCCGCGAGATGGCGATTTCCCCGGGCCTGGCCGATCTGGTCAGTCAGATTGTCGTGATCGATCATCACCGCCGCGGCGAGGACTTTTTCGCCAGTCCGGTTTTGACCTATCTCGAGCCCGGCGCGAGCAGCACGGTGGAGCTGGTCGTGGAACTGTATGACTATCAGCCCAAACCCGTCAAGCTCACTCCGCTGGAGGCGACCGTCATGTACGCCGGCCTGCTCGTGGACACGTCCAACTTTAAAAACCGCGTCGGGGTCCGCACCTTTAAGACCGCGGCCTCTTTAAAGGAGCTCGGGGCGGATATGACCATGGCCAATGAGCTGTTGCAGGATGACTACAATTTCGTCCTGAAAAAAGCGGCGATCATTCAAAACGCCCGGCGCTACGGCAGCGGCATCCTGATCGCCAGCGGCCCGGAAAATCAGGAGTTTACCCGCGCCATGATCGCGATGGTCGCCAACGAGCTGCTTGATACCGACGATACCCAGGCGGCCTTCGTCCTGGCCAAAACCGGCGAGCAGGAAGTTTCCATCTCGGCGCGCTCCACGAATAAATTCAACGTGCAGGTCATCATGGAGAAATTAGGCGGCGGCGGTCATTTCAGTATGGCGGCCGTGCAGAAGACGGGCATCCGTTTAGAAGAATTGAAAGCGCAGCTGTTAAGCGTGCTCGATGAATATAAGAACAACAAGGAGGAATCGCGATGAAAGTCATTTTATTGAAGGACGTCAGCAAACTCGGCAAACGCGGGGACATCGTCAAGGTGGCGGACGGCTACGGCCAGAACTATCTGATCAAAAACCGCCTCGCCGTGCTTTATACCGAGCGCAGCAAGGAGCTTCTGGAGCATGAAAACGAGGTAGCCATCGCCAAGGAGCAGCAGAAAAAAATTGACGCCGAGGCTTTAAAAGAGAAAATGAAAGATGTCGTTTTGGAGTTTCAGCTTTCCAGCGGCACCGAGGGCCGGGTTTACGGCGCGATCAGCACCAAGCAGATCGCCGACGCCTTAAGCAAGGAATACGGCATCACCGTGGACAAGCGCAAGTTCGTCGACTTCATCCCGATTCAGGCTTTAGGTTATACCAAGGTGCAGATTGAGCTGTACAAGGGAGTTATCGCCGCGTTTAATGTTCATACCGTTGAGAAAGGGTGAGGGCGATGCCGGCGATGATTCGCGAACTGCCTAATGATCTGGAATCGGAGCAGGCGGTGCTCGGCAGTATGCTCATCAGCAAGCGGGCCTGCACGGATGTCATCGGCCTGCTCATGCCCGAGGATTTTTACCAGGAAAGCCACCGTCTGATCTACCAGGCGATGACGGTTTTAAGTCAGGAGAACCGCCCCGTGGACAGCACCGCGCTGGTGGCGTATCTGCGCGACATGAATCAGCTCGACAAGGCCGGCGGGGTGGAGTATCTGGCGGCGCTGTCGGAGTCCGTGACCACCACCCGCAATGTCCGCTATTACGCCGGGATTGTCGCGGACAAGGCTAACTTGCGCCGCCTGATCCGCCAGGCCGAGAAGGTCATCAGCGGGGCTTATCAGGAAATGACGAGCGTCAATGATTTCATCTCCCAGAGCGAGCAGGATATCCTGGCCGTCACGCGGTCAAGGTTTACCGGGGAATTTCGCGATGTCAAAAGCGTCATCCGCGATGTCACCAAAGAGATGATGCTGATCCAGGAAAACAAGGGGGAAGTGGCCGGGCTGGCGACGCGCTTTCGTGATTTTGACCGCGTCACCCAGGGTTTTCAGAAGGGTGATTTAATCATTTTGGGGGCGCGACCGGCGGTCGGCAAAACCGCCTTCGCTTTGAATATCGCGACGAATGTCGCCCATAAAAATCCCGAGGCGGTCGCTTTCTTCTCGCTGGAGATGCCGGCCGAGCAGCTCATCCGGCGCAGCATCCAGGCCATGGGCGGCATTGACGGGGCCCTGCTTCGCACCGGGGAGATTTTAAAGACGGATGCCAATAAATATTACGCCGCCACGGAGCGCGTCAGCGAGTGCAATCTCTATATCGATGACACGCCGGGCATCAAAATGAATGAGCTGATCGCCAAGGCGCGGCGTCTGAAGCAGGAGCACGGCCTGAGCCTGGTCGTGGTGGACTATCTGCAGCTGATCGTCGGCAACAACAAGGAGTCACGGCAGCAGGAAGTATCGGAAATCTCGCGGCAGTTAAAGAGCATGGCGCGCGAGCTTGAGGTTCCCGTCATGGCTTTGTCGCAGCTGTCCCGAAATCTCGAAAGGCGGGATGACAAGCGCCCGGTGATGTCGGATTTAAGAGAATCAGGATCGATTGAACAGGATGCCGATCTCGTCATCTTTTTGTATCGCGAGGGCTATTATGACCAGAAGGCCGATCAGGATACCGGGATTGTCGAGGTCAATATCGCTAAGCACCGCAATGGTCCGACGGGGATGGTGGAAGTGGCTTTTGAGAAGAATTACAGCCGCTTTTCCGATCTCGCCGGCCCGCGGCAGGGCTACGCGAATCGCGATTTGCGCCAGTAGGAGGCGGCTTGATGTATCACCAGTACCGGGAAGGTTTTATCGAAGTGATCAGCGGCTGTATGTTCGCGGGGAAAACCGCGGAGCTGATCCGCCGCGTGGAAGTATTGAGTTACGCGAAGAAAAAGATCAAGGTGTTTAAGCC
>CAZQRT010000052.1:6870-9328 GCA_964596105.1 uncultured Erysipelotrichales bacterium
TCCGCCGCGTGGAAGTATTGAGTTACGCGAAGAAAAAGATCAAGGTGTTTAAGCCGGTTCAGGATAACCGCTTCAGCGAGACGGAAATCGTCTCCCACGCCGGACAGCATATCCCGTGCTACGCGGTCAAGAAGGCCTCTGATATCCTGAATCATCTTGAAGACGACGATGAGGTCGTCGCGATCGACGAGGGGCAGTTTTTTGATGAGACGATCGTGGAGGTATGCGATTATCTCGCCGATAACGGCAAGCGGGTGATGGTGGCGGGTCTCGACACGGATTTTCGCGGCGAGCCGTTCGGGATGATGCCGCAGCTTTTCACGAAGGCGGAGTTTGTCACGAAGCTGACCGCGGTCTGCGCGGTTTGCGGGGCGCCCGCGACGCGCACCCAGCGCCTCATCAACGGGCAGGCGGCCGGTTATGAGGATCCCATCGTTTTAATCGGGGCCAGCGAAAGTTACGAACCGCGCTGCCGGCACTGCCACGAGGTGCCGAGAAAACCCGTGAAGATCCAAAAGAATTCCGCGAAACGGCAGGCCAAAACCGGGCAGAATCCCCGGATCTGATAAAAAAGTTAAATTTTAACGATTTTTTGAGCAGAAATATTGCAGAATTCAAAAATCAAGGGTAAAATAGCCATACACAGAAAGGAGGAGACTAGGTGATGAATATTTCAGAAATACGCATTCATCCATTGAACGGCGACGGTAAACTAAAGGCCTTTGTCTCCCTTACCATTGATGATGCTATCGCCATCCACGATATTCGTGTCATTGAAGGCGATAACGGACTGTTTATCGCTATGCCATACCGGATTTCGCGGGACGGCTCTCGCATGGACATTTGTCATCCGATCAACAGCCAGGTTAGGGAAGAAATGACAGAAAAAATCATTGCAGCTTACAATGATTACGAAAGCGAATAACTTTCGGCGCAAGGAAGATATCCCATCTTCCTTTTTTTGTGTTCGGTCGCGGCTTTTCTTTTTTTTTAAAATAGTGTACAATGCCCCTGGAAGGAGTGCGGTACGATGAAAAATCAGCGCGGAATCGGCATCGCGATGTCGTACATTTCAGTGGCCATCGGTTTTTTGACGACGATGCTTTATACGCCGCTGATCAACCGCATTTTAGGCATGGCGGAATACGGGGCTTACTCGTGGTGCCTTTCCATCATCCAGTATCTGAGCATTCTTCAGATGGGTTTGTACGCGACGTTTACCCGCTATTACTCGCGGGCGAAGGTGAAGGGCAGCAGCCGCGACCTGGCCGAGCTGAACGGGCTTTTTTTGACCCTGTATGTGATTCTGGGCAGCATCGCCTTTATCTGCGGCATGGTCCTGGTGCGCGCCATCGGGACGGTCATCCCGATTCCCGTCAACGTGGATCCTGACCGCGTGAACAATTTGCGCTTTCTGATGATTTTAATGGTCATCAATATCAGCATCGATTTTCCCAATTACATCTTCCAGTCCAATATCATCGTCCGCGAGCAGTATTTCTTCTCGCGGCTGATGAACATTGTCAAGCAGCTGTTGAATCCGCTGCTCGGCATCCCGATGCTGCTTTTAGGTGTGGGGAGCACGTCTTTGATTCTCGCGACGATGATCACGACGATCACGATCGATCTGGCCAATGTCTGGTTCTGCCTGAGCGCCCTGCACATCCGCTTCGCTTTTCACCGCCCGAAGTTTGCCGCGGTCAAGGAGATTTTCACTTTTTCCTTCTATGTCTTTCTCACTTTAGTCGTCGATCAGATGAACTGGAGCGTGGATAAAAACATCCTCGGGCTGTATGCCAACACCGTCGCCGTCGGGGTTTACACGAACGCCGATCAGCTGTCGAGCTATTTTTTCAGTTTCGCCAGCACCATCTCCGATGTCTTTACCCCCAAGGTGCACCGCATCGTCGCCGCGAACAAGCCTGACGCCAACCGCGAATTATCGACTTTGTTTATTCAGATCGGGCGTTTGCAGTTTATGCTTTTAAGTCTCATTCTCATCGGCTTTGTGGCCGTCGGGCGGCCCTTTGTGAACTACTTCACGCACGGCTACCAGGATACGTACACGGTCGCCATCGTGCTTTTTCTGGCGACGTTTATTTCCGCCATCCAGTATCTCGGCGTGCCGATCCTGCAGGCGAAAAACATGCACCGCTTTAAGGCCCTCTTAAACTTCGCGGTGGTTTTCTTCAATATCGTGATCTCGATCCCGCTTTGTAAAAGGTACGGGGCTTTAGGAGCGGCGGTCGGAACCCTGATCGTCTCGGTATTTTTGAACGGACTGTTCATCAACTGGTATTATGACAAGAAAGTCGGCCTCGATATTCCCCTGTTCTGGAAAAACATCTTCAGCTTGTGCCGGGGTCTGGTGCTTCCGGTTCTCGTCATGTTGTTTATTGTATTGGGTCCGGCGCCAGACACCATCACGGACATGATCATCTGGGGTGTGGTGATTGTC
>CAZQRT010000053.1:0-9259 GCA_964596105.1 uncultured Erysipelotrichales bacterium
ATTAAACAAATTCTCACACATAAAATGATAATAGCTCTGCGGATGGGAATGATCCAGTCCCGCGTACTCATCGAGATTAAACGTCTCCACATTCGCCCAGCTTGTCCCGTTCACTTTATGATCAGCGATCAAATTCTGATACAAAAGCACCGGGGTTGACCCCGTCGCCAGACCCAAAACCGGATGAGGCTTACTCTTCATCACGTCAAGCATGATCTCGCACGCTTTCTGACTGCCCTCAGCCTTATCCTTAACAACCGTCACTTTCATGTTTGTCCCTCGTTTCTAAATATTAAATGGTCTTTTCTGTCCCGTGAAGGAAGACTCTCTGGATATCGACGTGCTCATCAAACAGGATGATATCCGCCTTCTTGCCCTCCTTAATCTCCCCGATATCCGTCTCATGTAAACTTCGCGCCGGGTTGTAGCTGGCCAGATTCACAGCCTGATACAGCGGCAGGCCGAGATGATCACGGGCATGGCGCACACAGATGTTCAATCTCGTTGTGCTGCCCGCGAGATTGCCGCTGGCCAGACGGGCCTCGCCATTCTTCACGATGACATTCTGCGTTCCCAGCAAATACGTTCCGTCCTTCAGTTCCGCCGCCTCGATCGAATCCGTGATCAAAATGAGCTTGTCCAAACCTTTCGTCTTCAACAGCACTTTAGCGGCCGGATAGGAAACATGGACCCCGTCTAAAATCAGTTCCGCGTAAACCTCGTCATTCACCATGACCGCGCCGACAACACCCGGCGCGCGGTGCGTTAACGGCGTCATCGCGTTATACGTATGCGTCCCCGACCGGGCCCCCGCGTCGATGGCCGCCTGCGCCTGTTCATACGTGGCATCGGTATGACCCAGCGATACCACCGTATTTTTATCCTTTAAGTAAGCGATCAAATCCAATGCGTGATCCAGTTCCGGAGCCAGCGAGATCTTGCGGATCAGATCCTGATGATCCCCGACGATCGCCTCATAATTCTCAACGGTCGGAGCGATCATGCACTCCTCGGGCTGGGCGCCCTTGTACTTCTTGCTGAAGAAAGGGCCCTCGAGATGCATGCCTAAAATCCGCGCCCCTTCCACCTTGTCCTTATTAACAGCGACATTTTCAATCGCGCGGCGCGTATCCTCCACCGGCATCGTCATCGTCGTCGGCAGAAAACTCGTCACGCCGCTTTTCAGGGTGGATACAGAAATATTGTTCAAATCCTTAAAGTTCGCGTACATCGTGTCACTGCCGTTGCGGCCGTGGGTATGAATGTCCACAAACCCCGGGGAAACATAAAGTCCCCGCGCGTCAATGACCTCCTCATCATCCGGTTCCCGGTCGCTGATTTCGACAATGACACCCTGATCGATATAGACATTCTTTTCCACCATGCCGTCATGAAGCAGGACTTTGCCATTGATGATGCATTTCATCTTGAACCACTCCTTAAAAAAGTTTCCATAAACTCTGCCCAGCCATCTTCCCGAAAGGAATGAGCCGTGATGTAGCGGGCATGCCTTTTCACAATCTCAGGGGCATTTCGCATCGCCACGGAAATCCCCGCCAAAGCAAACATCGACATGTCGTTTTCCCCGTTGCCGATAGCGAGAATGTCCTCACTGGAAATCCCTAAAAGCTCAGCCAGATGCATCACCCCGAGACCTTTGGTGGCCTGCCGGTTGGTGATCTCGACACTGCCGGCGTGTGAGGATGTGATGGCGGCGCGGTTCGCGAACGGCGCCAGCAGACGCAGCATACGCGCGGTATCCGCTACATCAAAATTGAAATGCAGCATCTCCACTTCCGGGTATTGATCCAGAATGTCCCGCGGGCCGCTGTCGTTGGCGATCTCCGCGCGGGATTTTAAAAGCTCCGCGCGATAAACATTCGGATCCCCGGGAGCGCGGCTGACAAAGATATCAAGCGAGCGCTCCTCGGCGTACATCTCACCGCCGGCCATCAGCGTCGTGCCGCGGTAACATGACGCGGTCGCAATGATTAATTCGCGCGCCAGTTCACCAGACAAAAGATCCTGACGCAAAATCTTGCCCCTGATATTATCGACAACCACGGCGCCATTCACCGCGACCACATAAGGGAAAGCCGCCGCCCCCTGAATAAAGGGAGGAAGACCAAGCTCCGTCCTCGCGGTCACGGGAACAACCAGGATCCCGCGCTCCTGAAGCCTTTTGATAACATCCCTGGTACGTAAAGTCAGCTCGCCCTTTTCATCGAGCAGCGTTTCATCGAGATCGGTCGCGATCAGCTTTACGGATGACTTACTCGTCCTCAAACTCCTCGTCATCGCTGACATCGGGAACCACATAGCGGATCGCCAGCTGTCCGGCGTCCACGATCGTCTTCGCGAGCTTTTCGGTATCCTCTTCCACCGACAAAATCGCCTCCACCAGCATGCCTAAATTCAGGCCGGTGACGACTTTAATATTCGGACTGGCGGCCGCTTTCATGACCGCGACATTCGCCGGGGTGCCGCCAAACAGATCAGCGATGATCAAAACTTCCCCGGAAATACCGGATAAAAGCTCATCAAGCTTGGCGGCGGTGCCGCTCAGGCCGTCGTCTTCCTTCATGCAAATCGGATAGACGCGATCAAATTCACCGATGATCATCTTCGCGGAATTTAAAATCTCATTCGCGAAATTACCGTGACTCATGACAATGATTGTTGGTTTCATACTAGTTACCTCACGATTTTAAAAATGTTTGACGCGATCCTCATATTTCGCGTATAAAGCGTCGTTGTCAAAACCGTCGACGTTCTGCGACTGGAAGACCGGTAAAGGCTCCCCTCTGGCCGCTAAAATTTTCAAAGCCTCATTGACCACCGTATTCAGGATGAGCATGCTGTTTAAAGAGGAAGCGGGTCCCGTTTTCACCCCGCCGACCTCCATGGCGGCATCGCCCTCCGGCACGTGATTGTCGAGCACCATATCCACGCACTCAAACAGACGCTTGCCGCTGGGGTGCCTTGAAGTGGTGTTTCGCGACTGCTTCAGATTCGTCAAAGCCACCGTGTAGACGCCCTCTTTTTTCGCCCGCATCGCCATCTCGATCGGCATGGCGTTGCGTCCGGAATTGGAGACGATGATCATAATGTCGCCCGGCTCAATGCGGTAGTGATCATAGATGATATCAGCCAGCCCGCACAGTTTCTCAAGATCCCCCGACCGTCTGGCCCCGAAGGCCGTCAGGGTATCGGGATCGAGAATCGCGTTGACATTGGCCAGACCCCCGGCGCGGGCAAACAGCTCAATCCCGATCATATGGGAATGACCGGTGCCAAAGGTGTGAATAATGTGATTAGAGGCGATGTTATCGGCAAAACGGCGCGCTAATTCGTCAATGTTAGCCTGCTCCTGGTCATCGATCTCCTGAAAGAGGTCGATGATCTTCTGGATATATTCATAGTGAGCCATTTAGATTCTTCCTTTGTAGTGTTCTCTCAAAGCCTGATCGTGATCAACAGAACCGTTGTAAACCGGCGGTTCAATGCCTTCATCCTGTAAGATGTGGCAGACGTTCTCGCACAGCGCCTGGGCGATCATGGCTCCGGTGATGGAAGAAATCGAGCACACTTTCTCAATTTCGCCAGTCTCAAGCATGGCGTCGCCCTGCGGTCCGCAGTTGTCGATGACAACATCGCCGAACTCATAAAGCTTCTTGCCTAACGGATGGCGGGACGGTTCCGCGCTGGTATGCTCCCAGCTGGTAATGACGATCACCTGATGGCCGCGCGATTTAGCCTCATTGGCCAGATCGATCACGAGGCCGTTAATCCCGGAGTTCGAGATGATGATAAAGACGTCACTGTCATGAATGTCATATAACTCATACAAATCTTTCGCGATGCCCGGACGCCTTTCAAAGACGTTGGTGCGGTCGCGGTACTCATCCAGAGAGTAAAGACCGCGAATGACAAAATCCGCTGAATTGATGGTGTGAACCGGTGCTAAGGAACCCGGTTTTCCCGTAAACTCCATACCAAATCCAATCGAATGTCCGGAACCGAACACCTGAACGACGCCGTCATTTTTAATACTCTCGGCGATCATCTTTGCGGCCTGGACAATATGGTCTAACTCTTTATCATGGAGGGTATCCATATAACTGATGATTTTACGACATACGACTTCCGAATTGATCTCTTTCATGGCAATCTCTCCCTTCCCCTAAGAATTGTAGCGTCCCAGATAAGCTTCCAGAAGATCATTGTTATGCTTGTCAGCCCCGCGGATATTCGCGCTTAACAAAAGTTTCGGGGTGATGTCATGATCTTTCATGTAGCCGTAGATTTCCGCGGTCAGCATCTGAGCGACAATGTTACCCAGAAGTCCATAAACCGGGGCGATGGAAAGCTCATCCGTAAATGGAATGGCCTGCTTATCAGCCGGGAGATTGATATCGATGACGACATCGGCATTGTCTACCACTTCCTGGTCAGGAAGATGATTTTGCGAGTTGGTCACGTAAATATAAGTCTGGCCGCGCTCTTTAATCTTTCTGGCGATCGCCGCGATGGTCTTAACATGGCGGTCGAGCTGGACGAGGATGAAGATATCGCGACTGTCGATGTTGTAGGTGTTCCAGAGCTTGTCGGCGACATCGTCGCGGTCGGCGAAATCCGGATCGCTGTACTCCTCAAGGCTCACGATACCGCGCACGACAAGATCCTGGAGATTCATCTGGTGGCACTGGCAGAAACCGCCGGCGCGGTGTCCCATCTCCATCGCGAAAGTTGAATTGTTGCCGCAGCCTAAAAGCTGCAAAATGCCGTCATTGGCCATGGCTTTCGCGATCAGTTCCGCGGCCTGCAATACCGCGGGCTGATCTTCCACCATGACGCGGGAGATCTGTTCTTTGACAAGCTTAAAGCTTTCATCATAACTCATGTTCGTAGTTCCTCCTTAGCACAATATTCAGCTCATTCTTTCCGCCAGGAACGCCGCCGCCTTGCGTGACACTTTGAGGGTCTGGTTGGATTTTAACTGCACCTCTAAAGCCAGCGGGGTTTTCCCGGGGCGAATGGAACGAATATTTTTATAGCGGTAATAAACACCGTTATAGATAAATCCTTCATCTTCATAATACAGCGTTTTCGCGGAAAAACTGTTAAGGATGCTGTTCAGGCACATAAAGCACAGAAACAAGGTAATGGATTTGCTCTGTTCATCCTTGAAGTAGAAAAACAGCCCGCCGGAAACGATCATAATAAGAAGATAAAGCCCGTAGTCCCAAAAGCCAAAAGGCAAGAATTGAAACGTCTTCTTCTTGCCTTTCATAAGTTCTTTCGTTTGTTTTCTGTTTTTAAAAATGATGTAAACGGTCACGCCATTCAGCAAAATTCCGATTCCGGTTACCAATACCAATAAAGACATATCATGATCTCCTTCAATAATATTTTTTATGATGATATCGATGGCCCGGAATGACTAAAGAAGAAGGATCTTAAATGGCGTCATTTAAGTTTAATCATTTCAGATAGCGATCTAATCAGAACGGGCTTACGGTACAACCAGAATACCCGTGAGCGAGCCGAGAATCGCGATCAAAACCGCGATGATGATCAGCTTGTTTGAGTTCATGCCCTTCCGTCCGGAAATCCAGTAGAAGAAGCCGACCAGTAAAGCCGCGCCCAGTTTCGGTGCGATCGCGTCCAGGATTTGCGTCTGAGCATCGATGACATTGCCGAAGACAGAGAACGATCCAAACTTAATATTGACCATAGTCGCGATCATGCAGCCGACTACCATGACACCTAACGCGCTGGCCGCGTCAGTGAAGGCACGCAGATGGTGAGACATCGTCGTGACTAATCTCGCGCCTTGCTGATAGCCGAGGTTAAACATGAACGGACGCAATCCGATCAGGACAAACAAGTACCAGCATTCCCAAAGGATGATACCCATGAAACTGCCGTTAACACCTGTCGAGCAGGCGATGGAACCAAAGACGGTTCCGGAAATAACACTGAAGATCGTGTCGCCGATGCCGGCAAACGGACCCATTAAAGCGGTCTTGACAGCTGCGACGGTCTCCAGAGAGTCCGCGCCGCCCTCTTCCTCGATCGCGATATCCACACCGACAATCGCGTCGCCCATCTGCGGGGTCGTATTAAAGAACTGGGAGTGCGTATCCAGGGCTTTCTGTGTAGCCTCCGGATCGTCGCCATACAGTTTCTTGATGACAGGAAGCATGGTTGTTAAATAACCAAGGCCCTGCATGCGCTCGTAGTTCCAGCCGATCTGGCTGTTCCATACCCAGCGCCAGTGGATTCTGTTTAACTCTTTCTTGGTAAATTTTTTGCTTGTTGTTTCCGTATTATTCGTCATATTCGTCACCTTCATCATTTCCGCCAATCGACTGTGCTGCATATCCGCTGACTCTTGACTTATAGATCAAAATCGCTACACCTAAACCGATTAATGCGATAGCCATCGTATTCAGGTTCAGGTAAGCCGCGGCGACAAAGCCGAAGATCAAGTAAGGTAAGTTGGATCGCGTCGGTAAGTAATTCAACAAAATCGTGAAACCAACCGCCGGTAATAACTTGCCGGCAATCGAGAAGCCGTTAATCAAAGCCTGAGGCATAATTTTGATTAAATTGTTGACAAATGTCGGACCGAAAGCCAGAGCGAAGAAAATCGGCAGCGCTCTTGACAGACCCCAAGGAATACATCCTAACGTGTTGTATAACTGGATCTTGTTCATTCTGCCCTTCGCCACTTCGCGATCGGCCATGTGCTGGAAGATCGTGTTGGTGAAACGTCCTAAAATGTCGAACTGTACGGCAATGGCGGCAATCGGCACACCGATCATGGTAATCAAGGTATCGGCCTGTCCCATGTCACCGCCCGCCAGGGCAGTAACCAGAATGGTCGCCGTGGTGTAATCCGGCACCGAAGCGCCGCCGAAGGTACCGATACCAAGCGCGTAAGACTGCATCGTGGCACCGACGATCAACCCGGACTTGACATTACCAGTGATGAGTCCCGTGAAGATTCCTGACTGAATGGCGCCATTGGTACCCATACCAAATGACAAACCTTCGATCATGGAAAGCCCCGCGTAACAAGAAAGTAAGAGAATCTGCCACATTTGTAATTCAGCCATACAAGAAACACCTCCCAATTTGTGTTAGAGCTGAAATTGCACTACTACATTGATTCAATAAGCTTGGAGAAATTCACGCGGTCATCATTAGGAACCATCTGCGCGTAAAGCGTGACACCCAGCTCCTCAAGCTTGTGGAAGTTCTTGACATCCTCCTCAGTGACATTCACTGATTTCTTCACCTGAGTCGTGCCGCGTCCGCTCGACATATTCCCGACATTGACCTCGTCTAAATTAAGTCCCTTTTCCCTCAGCTCCAGAAGCACCTCCGGACCTTTGAGCACGATGAAGATCTTTTCATCCTTGTATTTCTGACTTAATAAATTCTCGGCAGCCTTCCCGGTCGATAAAATCGACAATTTTACGCCCGGCGGACAAGCCATCTTCAGCGCGGTTTTTTGGATATTGTCCTTTACGGCATTATTATCAATGACCATAATACGATTCGCGCCTAAATAACTGGTCCAGAAGCTGGCTACCTGCCCGTGAATCAATCTTTCGTCAATGCGTACCTGAACGATTTTCTGCATGTTTTTCACCTCCTCTGCGGTAAAAAATGAAATAAAACTTTAGTCGGGAGAATTTTTTAAACATAATAAATATTTTTCAAAACCTCTCCACCTAAGAAAAGTATATACCCCCCCACGGCTCTTATGCAAGTGTTTTCATTAAATATTTTGGAAACATTTACTTGAAACAACAAAGAAAGCGGAAAAATTATCCTTTAAACAAAAATAATCGATAACGCAATATGATTATCCTAATTCTAAAAAATGAACAAAAAATTTGGTGAAATACTTAAAAATAGAAATATAAGGGAAATATTTACCAGAAGCGTCAAAATGATCTTAGCAATAAAATGTAAAAGCTTTTTATACAAAAAAGAGCGCGCTCTAAAAGCGCCGGAAAAAATCCTGATTTCATCAGCACTTTTTCTGATTGACAGCAGTCCCCGTCATTTTCAGGATTGATTTTTAGCGGGAAAGTTGTAAAATAGGGATGCGCTGGAGAGTTATCGAAGCGGCCATAACGAGCCTCACTCGAAATGAGGTGTACCCCACGGGTACCATGGGTTCGAATCCCATACTCTCCGCCAGAAAATAACAGCTGCCAAATCCCGGCAGCTTTTTACTTTTTATGACACGAACGGATCAGGATCATCGATCAGCAAGTCATCAGCTCACTGCAGTATGCGGGGCGGATATTCTTTCCGCCATAGTCCCCATGACATAAAAAAACGCCCGCCGTTTAAGTGAGCGTTACTGTTTGCCTAAATACAAAATGCCGCATAGAGAGGAACCGTCTTTTTTCCGTCCTCAAAGCCAAAGTTTTTCGCTGAGAGCTTGATGGCATAAGCGGGTTTGTAAGTGTCCATATACACCTTTAAGCTCTTGGCTTTGGTGTTGTCTGCGGACTTGACCTCAACGGGAATGAGCTTTCCCTCCCTCTGAATAACGAAATCAATTTCAGCCCCGCGCTTAGACTCCCAGTAAAAGGTCTGGTAGCCATTTATGGTGAGCTGCACATTTACATAGTTTTCCGCAAATCCGCCTTTAAAGTCATTCAGTTCCGCAACCATATACAGGACATCGTTAGCTGCCAAATCCTTTTTGGCGGCAAGCAGACCCAAATCGGAAACATAAATCTTAAATGCGTCGATGTCACGGTAGTTTTCCAAAGGCTTTTTAATCTGCTCCACCTTGAACACCTGCGACACGATCCCCGACAGGCTGAGCCACTCGATGGCGTTCTCAAATTCGGAAGCCATGCCGCCTTTCTTAATCAGTTTATACTGAAAACGGGTATTCTTCTTTGCGAGCTGTGCGGGGATGCTGTCATAGACAAGCCTTGTTTTTTTGATCTCATTCAGATTGTTGTAATTAATCATGTCATTGCGGTAGCTTGCGAGAATGGTGTCCTGCGTATGGCGGACGAGGATATAGTCCTTCGTCATAGCAAAATGCATGACGCACTCCGGCATACCACCCACCACAAGGTACTGACGGTAAAGCAGCATAGCCGCATCGTGCAAGGCGGAAGGCAGGGGCGTATCGGTCTGGAAGCACTTTTTAATCTGCTCCACCAGAACGTCTTCCCCCAAAGCAAGCATAAATTCCTCCATATCCATCGGGTAA
>CAZQRT010000054.1:0-4849 GCA_964596105.1 uncultured Erysipelotrichales bacterium
TCGGCCTGCCGGGCTTCACCGGGACCGTTGACGACGCAGCCCATGACCGCGACGGCAAGCGGTTCATGGATGTCCTTTAAAAAGGCCTCGATGTTTTTCGCGATGGGAATCATATCGTACTGAGTCCGGCCGCAGGTCGGGCAGGAGATGAGATTCGCCTCGTCTTTGATTAAATGAAAATTTTTCAAAATTTCCCGGGCCACGCGGATTTCCTCCACCGGGTCGTCGGACAGGGAAACCCGCATCGTATTGCCGATGCCTTCATGTAATAAAATGCCTAAACCGATCGCGGAGCGGATGGTGCCGCCAAAAGCGGTTCCCGCTTCCGTGATCCCGATATGAAGGGGATAATCAAACGTTTCCGCGGCCAGTTCATAGGCTTTGACGCACATGAGCGGATCGCTGGCTTTTAATGAGATGATGATATCGTGAAAGTCCAGCTCCTCGAGAATCCGGACATGATTACGCGCGCTTTCCACCATCGCCTCCGGACAAACCCCGCCATACTTTTCCAGTAAAGGCTTCTCCAGGCTGCCGCCGTTGACACCGATGCGAATGGGTATGCCTTTTTCCTGGCAGGCGGAAACGACAGCTTTCACCTTTTCTTTCGAACCGATATTTCCGGGGTTGATGCGGACCTTGTCCACGCCGCTTTTGATCGCTTCCAGCGCGAGGCGGTAGTCGAAATGAATATCCGCGACGAGGGGGATATGAATCTCGCTTTTGATGTCTTTGATCGCTTTCGCGTCTTTCATATCGAGACAGGCGACCCGGACAATCTCGCAGCCGGCTTTTTCCAGATTATGGATTTGTTGTACCGTTGCCTGAACATCTTTGGTCGGGGTGTTGGTCATGGACTGGATATAGACGTGGTCACTGCCGCCGATTTCGCAAGGCCCGACTCTTACTTTTCTCGTTTGTAACCGATTTTTCATAAAACCTCCATAAAAAAAGAAACTCTATTGAAGATTACTCAATAGAGTTGACTAACTTCGCTAATCTAGACTTCTGTCTGGAAGCGTAATTCTTATGGTGAACGCCTTTGGTAACCGAAGCATCCAGCTTGGAAGCGGCATGATTATAGGCGATGACTGCCTGCTCTTTATCGCCTGCTTCCACGGCCGCCAGCACTTTCTTGATCGCGGTCTTTAAGCTTGATTTGAAGGAGTTATTCGCGGCGCGCTTTTTGTAGTCATTTTTGTAGCGCTTGATTTGCTGCTTATTGTTTGCCATTGTTTTCACCTCGCTTTTTTTCCTTACCTATCTTAGCAAATTCACTTTGAAAATGCAATCCTTTTTAACATAATCGCGTGCCGTCAAGGGGGAAAAGTGCTATAATGGCCTGGGTGATGAACATGAATATCGCATTTTTGGGTACCGCGGAATTCTCCCGGACGGTGCTGCAGGCGCTGCTCGATGAGGGCTGGCCGGTCCGGCTCGTGATCTCGCAGCCCGATCACTATGACCAGCGCAAAAGAAAAAATATTCCCACCGCTGTCAAAACCCTGGCGGAGCAGCATGATATCCCAGCCGCGCAGCCGGAAAAAATCAGAAATCTAGAGCTGACCGATATCGACCTGATCATCTCGGCGGCTTACGGGCAGATTGTCCCGGAAAAAATATTGAAAATCCCGCCGCTGGGCTGTGTCAATGTGCACGCGTCGCTGCTGCCGAAATACCGCGGGGGAGCGCCGGTGCATCACGCCATCATGAACGGTGAGACCAGAACCGGCATTACCCTGATGTATATGGTGAAGAAAATGGACGCCGGGGATATTCTCGCCCAGAGCAGCCTTGATATCGGGGAAAATGAGAATGTCGGGTCTTTGTATGAGCGCCTGGCGGTGCTGGGCGGGCAGCTGTTATGCGCGAAGCTCGATGATATCATTTCCGGAAGAATCACCCCGCAAAAGCAGGATGAGGCGCAGGTGATCACCAGAGCGGATGAGCATGTTTCTTTCGCTAAGAGCTGTCAGAAGGTGCACGATCACATTCGCGGCCTCGAACCGTGGCCGGGAAGCTACGCGGTTTACGAAGGCCGGAACATCAAACTCCATCAGGGCAGGCGCACCGGAAAAGCCGCCACAAAAGCCCCGGGCACGATTGAGAAGATCGACAAAAGCGGTCTGTATATCGCCTGCGAGGATGAGCTGTACTGCCTGGAGGTTCTTCAGATTCCCGGCAAAAGGGCGATGAGAGTGGCTGATTATTTAAACGGCGGTCATCTTTTTGAAACCGGCGGCGTGATGGGGTGAGACGCGCGTGCAAATTGATTTAATTCTCTTTCTGGCTTTAGGGCTGGATCTGTTTTTTAAATACCGCCGCTATAAAAAAGTCAAGCTGGCCATGCCCAACTGGAAAAGATACCAGTACAACACAACCAAGCTGAAATATGTCCTCTATGTCGTGATACTGGTTTTATCCGGGCTGTTTTTAGGCTACCGGCTGTGGCATATTAATACCTGGAAATACGCGGAAATCACGATGTTCATCCCGCTCATCGATTATTATGTCTTGTGGGATTTGTTTTTTCACGGCATTTATTACAACAACCGCGCGATTTACTATAAGTCGGAACTTTACGAGTTTCACCGCGCGGCCCATATTTATCGCGATCTTGTCAAAGATCATTACGAATACGATATGATTTACCGGATGCCGGAAGGCGGCACCCGTGAGGTGATCATCAAAATTCCTAATGAAAAAGAGGCCTATCCTTTACTGAGCGTCATTCCTTTTGAGGAGGCGTAAGACGGCCTTTTTGATTGCAAATGATTTTAAAATCATATATACTCAATCCCGGAAAGCCTCATCGCGACAGTTCGTAACATCCTGTCGATAAACAAAACTAAAAATTGTCAACTGATGAGGAGGGATGTCTATCAAGACTAAAAGACTGGTTTTTTGCGCGCTGGTGATCGCTTTGTATATCGCGGTCATGGCGCTCACACAGAGTTTTTCATTCGGAGCCTATCAGATTCGTCTGGGTACCGCGCTGTACGCTTTGGCGTACCTTTTTCCATATCTGGTTTTACCTTTGGGGATGGCGAACGGGCTTTCCAATCTTTTATTCGGCGGGCTGGGCATCGTCGATGTCATCGGCGGTTTTCTCATCGGTCTTATGACCGCGGGGCTTGTCGCGCTGCTGAAAAAAAAGCGGGGTCAAAGCTATTGGATTGTCCCGGTCATTACCTTTGTTCCCGGACTCGGGGTTCCGCTGTATTTAAGCCGGCTATTGCGGCTGCCTTATGTGCTGCTGGCGTTTAACCTGTGTATCGGGCAGTTTGTCTGTGGCCTGTGCGGGTTTGCGCTCGTTAAAAGTTTAGAAAGCAGGGTTTTTCATGAGTGAGTTTCAGGCGCTGGGGAAAAAGGTGGATATTTCTGATCAGTATAATCCGGATGTTCTGGAAACCTTCCTCAACAAGCATCCGGACCGCGATTATTTCGTGAAGTTCAACTGTCCGGAATTCACCAGCATCTGCCCGATTACCGGCCAGCCGGATTTCGCCACCCTGATCATCAGCTATGTGCCGGATCTGAAAATGGTGGAAAGCAAATCGTTAAAGCTTTACCTGTTTTCTTTTCGCAATCACGGCGCTTTTCACGAGGACTGTGTCAATATCATCCGCGATGATTTAGTCCGGCTGATGGCCCCGCGCTATCTGGAGGTCTGGGGGAAGTTTCTGCCGCGCGGCGGGATCTCGATCGACCCTTATGTCAATTACGGAAAGCCCGGTACAAAGTGGGAACAAATCGCGAATAGGCGCCTGGAAAATCACGACCTCTATCCGGAAAAAGTAGACAACCGGTGAGCGCGGGAGATGAAGATCATGGTATTTGAAATGGCGGAACAGATGGCCGCTTTCTATAAAGTGATCGGGGACACCACCAGAGTGCGCATTTTATATGTCCTCTCTGAGCAGGAGTTATGCGTCGCTGATATCGCCAAAGCCTGCGGTCTGTCGCAGTCCGCGACCAGTCATCAGCTGGCCAAGCTTCGCGATGTGCGCCTGGTGAAAGCCAAACGGGACGGCAAAGAAGTATATTACTCGCTGGATGATGATCATGTCGTCCAGATCTTTCATCTGACCCTGGAGCATTTAAGGCATCAATAAGATGCCTTTTTTCCGCTTTTATGCTATGATAGAGCGCGAAAGGAGATCAATATGGATAAGTTTATTCTGGCTCCGGGGCCGACCCAGGCCAAACAGGAGCTGTTAGATATTTTAAGCGAACCGGTGCTCTATCACCGCAGCGCCGATTTTCACAGCCTTTATGAAAAGACCCGCAATCAGTTAAAAACCATGATGGGCCTGGACGGGGGAGAGGTGCTCATTTTGACCAGTTCGGGAACCGGGGTTATGGAAGCCGCGGTCGCCAATTTCTTTTCCCCGCACGATCCGGTTCTTGTCATCAGCATCGGTCATTTCGGCCACCGCTTTACGGAAATCTGCGCCACTTACGAGCTCGATGTCACGATGCTCGACTACCCCCTGGGCGAGACATATGACTATCATGAGGTCAAAGACTATATTTTAAATCATCCGGAATTGAAAGGCGTTTTTGTCACCCATCATGAGACGAGCAGCGGGGTTTTGAATCAGCTGGCCCCGGTCGGCGATTTAGTCAAAGAGCTGCCGGAATGCTTACTGATCGTGGACGCGATCAGCGGCTTTTTGATTCATGAGATGAAGATGAGCGCGTGGCACATTGACGTCCTTCTGGCAAGCAGCCAGAAAGGCTTTCTGATTCCGCCGGGACTGGCCATCGCGGGTTTATCGGACAAGGCATTAAAACTTTTATCGCGCGGGACATTGCCTTGCTACTACATGGATATGAAAAAATATCT
>CAZQRT010000054.1:4949-8989 GCA_964596105.1 uncultured Erysipelotrichales bacterium
ATTGACGCCCGCGTCATTCACGACCGCCTCGATGAGGAAGGCTTTATCGTCGCCACCGGTTTCGGGGAAAACAAAGCGCGTATGCTTCGCATCGGGGTGATCGGGGAGGTCCATCACGCCGATCTCGACCGCTTTATCGAGACCCTTAAGAAGGTTCTTTCATGACTTACCGCTTTCAGCTGACGAGCCGCAACGCGATCTTAAACTTCAGCGAGGAGTATGCCGCGACGCCTTTAGCCCTGATTTTAAGTGAAGGCTTCACGAAAATCTTAAAAGCCTTCATCTGGCATGAGAAAGAGCGCGGCAGCGATACCTATCTTTATCTGACAGCCTGCCAGCCCGATGACGATGCCCTGATCAGGGACCTGAAGGATATCGCGCGGCTGTTACTGATCATGGACGGCGACGAGATCGGGGAAACTTACGGGCAGTACGCGCCTTATTTTCTTGACCGCGTGGCCATGTATCATATCATTGAGAAATTCTATTTATTCTGGCGCCGCTATCAGCGCTACGCGGTCCTTTTTAATGATCACAAGCATCAGGGCCTGGGCAGCGCGAGTTTTTTAGACGCCATCAACCATTTTGAGACACTGGTTCTGGAAACTTACCGGACGATTGAACAAAGAGCCGTCGGCCACCAGAACAAGGTCTACCGCCAGATCGCGGCGGGCGTGAACGCCGGGATTTCCGTGAGCGTCATGCGCTCCACACTGCCTTATGAGTACCGCGCCCTGGACGACATTCCTTTTATCGAAAATGTCGTCATCCGGCCGCCTTTAATCACTTATTCGAAGCGCAACAAGCGGGACGGGGTGTTTAGGGAAGTGACGGCCAATCCCCTGGAGGATAAAAAGTTCGCCGGCGATGAGTGGTTCTGCTATCCCGCCAAGGTCGGCGATCTCTTGGCTTATATTTATTTTCACGTCGATTACATGGCGCACGGGATCACCCTGTGCAACCTCTTTGAACTGGCCGACGAGCATGAGTACCGCAGCCGCCAGCCTGATCTGATTTATGTTTTCGGCTATGACGACCAGCAGGAAAACCAGTGCTTCTATCAGGACGACGCGAATCATTTAATGGTCGGGTATTTATCTTTGTCTGAGAACTTCGATTATTTCGGCTACATGAAAAAGATGATCCTGACGCTTTATAACGTGAATAAAATCAATCATCAGAAACTTCCCGTGCACGGCGCGATGATCGCGCTGACGCTGCGCGACGGGAGGCATAAAAACATCGTCATCATGGGCGACAGCGGGGCGGGCAAATCGGAGACGCTCGAACAGCTCAAAGCCCAGGGACGCGACATGATCCGCGACATGAAGACGGTCTATGATGACATGGGCGTTTTAAGCCTTGCCGAGGATGGCCGGGTGGTTTCCTCGGGAACGGAAACCGGGGCTTTTGTGCGCCTCGATGATCTTGATGCCGGGTACGGCTACAAGGAACTGGACCGTTCGGTCTTTATGAATCCCGATAAGGTCAATGCCCGCATCATCATTCCCGTGACAGATTACCGGGATGTCATCACCTCGTATCCGGTTGATTATTTTCTTTATGCCAATAACTATGACAAGGAAGGGGAGGCGCTGACTTTCTTCAGCGATGTCGATGAGGCTTTGGCGGTATTTCGGCGCGGGGCGCGCCAGGCCAAGGGCACAACGACGGAAACCGGCCTGGTCGAGAGTTATTTCGCCAATCCGTTCGGGCCGGTACAAAGACAAAAGCAGTGCGAGGATCTTCTGCAAAAGTATTTTCAAGCGATGTTTAATCAGCGTTTCGCGGTCGGGATGCTTCGCACCCGGCTGGCGGTTTCCGGCCAGGCGCATAGCGGCCCGAAAGAATGCGCCAGCGCTTTGCTTAAGCTGATCAGCGCTTAAAAAAAACGCCTCATTGAGACGTTTTAATTAATTCCCTGACTGAGCATGGCGGCCGCGACTTTCTCAAAACCGGCGATATTGGCTCCGGCGATCAAGTCGTATCCAAGCTGATATTTTGCCGCGGCTTTGACGGAAGAATCATGAATGCTTTTCATGATGGTCTTGAGGCGGGCATCCACCTCAGCGCCTTCCCAGCTGTAGCGCATGCTGTTTTGCGACATCTCCAAAGCGCTGACGGCGACGCCGCCGGCATTGACAGCCTTGCTTGGGGCGATGACCACGCCGGCTTTCTGGAAGGCCGCGACAGCATCCGGCAGGGTCGGCATATTGGAAACCTCGATATAGTATTTTGTGCCGTTGGCGATGATCGCTTTCGCGTCTTCGAGGTTGACCTCATTTTGCGTGGCGCAAGGCATGACGATATCAGCCGGCACGGACCACGGTTTTTCATGAGCGTGGAACTGGGCGTTAAACTTTTTGGCGTAATCGGCGAGGCGGATGTCGTTGGAACCGCGAATCTTTAAGAGGTAGGCGATTTTCTCATCGGTACTGACGCCGTCGGGATCGTAGACATAACCGTCGCGGCCCGAGATGGTGACGACTTTCGCGCCGTACTCACGGGCTTTGAGGCAGACGCCCCAGGCGGCATTGCCGTAGCCGGAGATCACGATGGTTTTGTCTTTCAGGGTATCCCGGAAGTGTTTCATGACTTCATCGGCATAATAAACGGCCCCGTAGCCGGTGGCTTCCGGACGGATGAGCGAGCCGCCGTATTCTAATGGTTTGCCGGTTAAAACGCCGTTTTCAAAGGCGCCGCGAATGCGCCGGTACTGGCCGTACAGATAGCCGATCTCCCTGGCTCCGACTCCGATATCACCGGCGGGAACATCGACATCAGGTCCGATGTGACGGTATAACTCGGTCATGAAGGCCTGGCAGAAACGCATGATCTCGCCGTCGCTTTTGCCCTGGGGATCAAAGTCGCTGCCGCCTTTGGCGCCGCCGATCGGCAGGGTGGTGAGGGCGTTTTTAAAGGTCTGCTCAAAGCCCAGAAATTTAATGATGCTTAAATTGACGCTGGGATGAAATCTCAAGCCGCCTTTGTATGGGCCGATGGCGCCGTTAAACTGCACGCGGTAGCCGCGGTTCACCCGCACTTTACCGGCATCATCCACCCAGGTGACGCGAAAAGAAATCGCTCTTTCCGGTTCCACCATGCGCTCTAAAATCCCGGCTTTCTCATATTCCGGATGGCTCGCCATGATCGGGTCCAGGCTTTCTAAAACTTCCCGGACGGCCTGGATGAATTCCGGTTCCCCGGGATTTCTGGCTTTGACGGTATCCATGACACGTTTCGTATATGACATATATTGTCCTCCTTTTTCATTAGACTGGTTTCATTCTAATACAAAAGAATAATAAAATAAAGACCTTTTATTTAAATAATTTTTTATCAGCAGGTGATCGATATGCGCTTTAAAGAGAGAAACGGGATCGTGATTGACATCATCATGATCAGTCTTGGTTTGTTCATGCTTTTTTCAGGCTGGCAGATGGAAAAGACAATAGCGATGGTCATTGCCGGGCTTTTTCTGGGGCTGGCTATTTTGAGCGTCTTTACCAAATATTATGTGCGAATCACACCGGACGCCATGCTCTTTAACCGCTATCACGGCCTGATCGCCGTGCCTGTGATTGTCGATTTGAAAGATATTCAGGAAGTCTCGCTGGATAGTGAGCGTCAGGTCAGTATCGTCGCTAAAGATCAGCGTTATACGATTCGGGTCCGGCAGGCCGCGAAACTGAAAAGGGAGCTGGAATCATGCTTGAACGGTTCTTAAACGCTTTAGGTTTTGCCAAGGACCGGGAAAAAGCCTCCGGCCGCCTGAGTCTTTTTGGCGTCGGGCTTAACGGCTTTTTATTTATCAGCAAGGCTGTCACGGGATATCTATCCGGGAGCGCGGCTTTTCTGGCTGATGCCTTCAACAATCTCGCGGACGGCTTAAGCAATGTCACCTTGTATCTGGGAATGCGCGTGGCGCGCAAAGCCCCTGATCATGATCATCCTTACGGGCACGGCCGGGCGGAGTATCTGGCGACTTTGGGGATCGGCGTTTTTATTTTGTTTACCGCCTGGGAGCTGTTCTGGTCGGC
>CAZQRT010000055.1:0-8988 GCA_964596105.1 uncultured Erysipelotrichales bacterium
GACGGCTATCTGACCATTAAAGCTGTGCACAGCGAGACTTCAGATGAGGACGGGCGCTGGATCCGTCAGGAGAGGCATCTGGGTTCTTATCAGCGGTCGTTCTTTATCGGCCACAATCTTGATGAAAGCAGTATTCACGCTTCCTACAACAACGGGGTATTGACGGTGGATGTGCCGAAAGAGCCGGCTGTCGCCGCGAAAAAATCTATTACAATCGAGTAAAAAAATAAAAAGGAGTGGATGGCGCCACCCCTTTTTTAGTATTCAGTTTCTTCGTATGTTTCTTCTTCATACGGTTCTTCTTCTACGTACGGTCCCGGTTCTTCCTGATATTCATCTTCATAAGGATACGTGAAGTAGAAAGGCAGGATCGTCGTGCCTTCGTAAAGCGTGTACGGGGAAAGCTCACTCCAGGCGGCGAAGTCGCCGTAGGAGAAGAGGGCATAGTCGTCTTCGGCCCAGGTGCCGTCCTCGTAGTAGTACTCGCAGGAAACCTCATAGCCTTCCGGCAGTTCGCTGTTGATGCCGGAGCACCAGTAGGCGACATCACCTAGAGTCTGTCCGGAGAAGTCGGGAACGTATGGCGGGCTGTAGGTTTCGTCTTCCGGCGTCTCATAGGAGAGGTCTTCCGGCTCGTCGTTATCAAGATAATACTTGGCGTCGTCGCTCAGCTCATCATATTGAACATTGGCGTTGAAGGCAAAGGTGGCGGTGGGCAGCGGATAGCTCTCTTCGCCGGTCATGCGGCGGATATCGCGGGTGAATTCCTGCATGGAATACTCGTAAGGCAGGTAGAAGTAGACGGGTTCACTGTTATAAGGCGGAACGTGCATGTCGTCGGTGCCGTCGATCGTTTTCATGCTGATGTTGAGGGCGGATAAATCCCCGTATTTAGAATCGGTGTTGAGGCTGGTCAGCATTTGAAACAGGCTGTACATCTGGCTGACCGGCATGTTTGTCTGGACATTGTCGCCGACGACACTGAGCAGCTTGTCGACGCTCATGATGCCCGCGCTGCTGGCGACTTTATGCAGGATGGCTTCGATGACCAGCTGCTGGTTTAACCCGCGGTCGATATCGCCGCGCGGCAGAGAGTAGCGGTGGCGGGCCAGGGCCAGGGCCTGTTCGCCGTCGAGGTGCTGGTAGCCGGGGTCTAAATGAATCGCGTTCTTTTCATCATGGGAATCCTGTTCGTCAAATTCCATCGGGACATCGACATCGATGCCGCCCAGGGCGTTGACGAGGTCGATGAGGGCGAAGAAGTTGATTTTCACGTAGTAGTCGATATCAATATCAAAGGCGTCCTCGAGACTGGAAATGGTGCAGGAGACTCCGCCGCCGCCGGAATGGGTGATCTTGTCCTCATAACCGCGGCAGGTGACAGGCAGATACGTATCGCGGGGAATGGAGTGCAGGGCGAGCTTCATCGTGTTCGGGTTGAATGTCGCGAGCATGATGACATCGGCGTTGGCGGCTTCATTGAGGTCGCCGTCGCGGACATCGACGCCGTTGATCAATAAGGTGAAAGGTTCCGTGGCGACATCGATATTGCTGGCGGTGTTTTCGGTGATTTTATAAAAGGTGGTGATTTCTTTGACTTTCTGATCGAAGTCAGGGTAGACTTCGCGGATCGTGGCCTTGGCCAAAGCGTCTAACACGATCGCGTCCACCTTGCCGTCCTGGAAGGCGTTGTAAGCCTCGACATAGTTGGCATACGGGGTTAAGACAAAGTCGCTTTTTTCCATTTTGGCCTCTTCGATGCCGGTCACGAGCATGTCGTACATGGTGACGGAATTTTCCGGCTGCACGGCGATCGCTTTGCTTTTTAAATCGGTCAGGGTTTCATCTGTGGAGTCGCTTAACACATACAGGGTGCTGGTGATAATCTCGCCCTCGCTGGTGGAGACACGGTCCATCATGCTTGTGAGGCGGTAGTATAAGTAGTCCAGCCCGGATACCAGACCCGTGAAGAGCAGGGTAATCACGATCATCGTGATCTGGGCTTTGGCCATTTTTTTAATCTGAAACAAAATCGCCAGAAACGTGCATAGAAGATAAATGCCGGCGAGAATGGCGATGAGAATCCAGCGGAAGGAAAGCGCCGGATAGGTGATGAGTAAATATCCCGCGAAGATGATCGCGGCGGCGGGCAATAGATAAGCCAGCCACTGCCAGACTTGGCGCCACGGGAACTTTTTTTTCTTGGGTTTTTCGGTGTCGTCTACAGGAGGTTCCGCCATGACGCCGGGCTGGTTTTGTTCATCGAGCAGTTCTTTGAGATATTCGTCAGGATCATAGCTTAAAGGGTCGTCAAGGTTTGTTTTTTTAGGATCGTCTTGATTCATGTCTCCCCCTCCTTCAGCTCGCGGTCTTCGTAGCCGGTGATGGTCAGTTCAAAATCAGTGTAGAAGCTTTCTTTCAGCATCCTGACAAAGCTGTCGTCATTGATAAAGCAGCGGTAGTGCACATTGGTGTCATAGCCGGTCACCTCACAGGCGATTCCGGCGTTCTTCAGCAGGCTGTCGAGGCGGCGCTTGTGATGGTAGGCGAAGCTCAGCTCATAGCAGGGCGTGCGCTGTTTGGTGACGATTTCCGCCTTGTTCAGGGTTTCCACGGTGCACTGGGTAAAGGCGCGCACGAGGCCCCCGGCCCCGAGTTTGATGCCGCCGAAATAGCGGACGACGGCCATGAGGATATGATCGAGGCGCTGTTTTTCGAGCACGTTTAAGATCGGCATGCCGGCGGTTTTGGCCGGTTCCCCGTCGTCGCTGACTTTGCTTTGCCCTTCGTATTTCCAGGCGTAGCAGTGGCTGGAGGCATCCGGATAGCGGGCTTTGATTTTTTCCAGCATTGCGGGGCCGTCAGCGGCTTCGTTGAGGGGCACGGCGATGCCGATAAAGCGTGATTTTTTGATCACAATTTCATGGCTGACCGGGTTTTTCACACTCCTGACCATAGGGCATTCCTCCGATAGTGGTTATTATTATAGAGGATATCAGGGGGAAAAGAAAGCTAAGCCGCCGAAAAATTGTGAAAAAAAGTCAAGACCGGGAACTTTTATGTTATCATGTCTTTCGCTAGGGGGAAATGAATATGCGCTATTTCGCGACACTGGGACCGCGGACGCATGACGCGGCCACTTTAAAGAAGATGTTTCAGGCCGGGATGAGCGGCATCCGTTTAAATTTATCGCACGGCGATATCGCGAATGCCGAAGCCTGGCTTTCCAGTTATCAGCAAGCGGCCCGGGCATGCGGGGTGGATCCATTACTGCTCGTGGATTTAAACGGCCCGGAATTAAGAATCGGGAAGCTGGCTTTCGAGCTGGATTTACAGCCGGGCGACTGTTTTTATCTGGAGGAAAAGGAAAATGAGATCCCGGGCTTGTTTTTTGATACCCTGGAGGTTTCTGACGAGGTTTTGGCTGACGACGGCAAGATCCTTCTTTTGACAAAGGAAAATCATGATCACAAGGCGCGGTTTGAGTGTCTACGCGGCGGGGTGCTGGCCAATAAGAAGAGTTTGAAGATCGTTGATAAAGAGTTAGATTTACCGGCATTATCTCTTCGCGATTTAAGCAATATGGACCAGTTTAGAAAATACCGCGTCACCGGGGTGATGCTGCCTTTTGTGCGATCGGTTGCGGATTTAAAGATTTTAAAGGCGGAGCTGAAGAAAAGAAACCTGGAAGATGTCGAGATCTATGCCAAGGTTGAGAGTCTTTCCGGGGTGGCGCAGCTGGAGGATTTCCTCGATGTCGCCGATGAGATCGTCATCGCGAGAGGGGATCTCGGCAATGCCGTGCCGCTCTGGGAGCTGCCGCGCCTGCAAAAGGAGATCGCCGCCGTGTGCCGGAAAAGAAACTGCCGCTTTATGGTGGTGACGCAGATGCTGGAGAGCATGATCAGTCATCCCGTGCCGACGCGGGCCGAGGTGAGTGACATCTTTAACGCCGTGCTCGATGGCGCGTCGAGTCTCATGGTGACGGGGGAGACCGCCGTCGGAAACTATCCGGTGGCGGTGATGGAGTATCTCGTGAAGACCGCCGAAGCGGCTTTAAATTATCTGAAATAGCTAGTAAAAGCGCTTTCGCAATGGTATAATTGTTGTGTAGAAAAGGAGGACTATTATGCACAAACTAGGTATTTCATTGTATCCGGAACATTCCACGAAGGAAAAAGACTGGGCTTACATGGCATTAGCGTCGAAGTACGGCTTTAAGCGTATTTTTACCTGCCTGCTGTCGGTCACGGAGACGAAAGAAGAAATTATGGAGACATTCGGGGAGTTCATGCGCAAGGCGCATGAGTATGGTTTTGAGGTCGCGGTTGATACCAACCAGTATGTTTTTGAGCGTCTCGGGGCGAAGCCGGATGATATCAGTGTCTTCGCTGAGCTTGGCGTGGATATTATCCGTCTTGACATGGATTTTGGTTTGAGGGGCAATGTGCTGATTACCCAGAACCCTTACAACATCGCGATTGAGTTTAACGGCAGCAGCGACACCGATCTTGATACCTTGATCCGCCACGGCGCGAACAAGCAGAACATGGTGATCTGTCACAATTTCTATCCGCAGCGCTATACGGGACTGGGCTGGGATAAGTTCTGCGAGTTTAATAAAAAATGGCAGAAGACGGGCTTGCGGCTGGCGGCTTTTGTCTCTTCCAATAACGCGGATACGTTCGGACCTTGGCCGGTGAAGGCGGGGCTGCCGACTTGCGAGGTGCACCGCGGTCTGCCGATTGATGTTCAGGCTAGGCATTTACTGGCGACGGGTGTGATTGATGATATCATCATCGGCAACTGTTTCGCGACAGAGGAGGAGTTAAAGGCGCTCTCTGAGGTCAATATGAATATTCCGACGTTCAATATTGATCTGGCCGAAGGAATCACCGAGGAGGAGCTGGATGTCATTTACAACTTCCCGCATGTCGGCCGCGGCGATGCTCCGGATTACATGCTGAGAAGCTCGATGCCGCGTTTCAAGTACCGTGATCCGAAGACGTCGATTCCGCCGCGTCCTTATGAGGGCGACTGCTTCCATCGCGGGGATGTCTTGATCGTCAATGACAATGTCAAACACTACTGCGGGGAGCTGCAGCTGGTTTTGCGTGATATGCCTAATGACGGCGAGCGTAATTTCGCCGGAAGGCTGCCGCAGGAGGAGCTGATCATCCTTGATCTGGTTCCGGAGAACATGCCGTTCTCCTTCATTAAGAAGTAATGTTGAAGCCGGGGTTTTCCCGGCTTTTTTTGCGGTTGTGATGAGCATTTATAAAATTTAATGGTATAATAGCCTGGAGGTGAACAGTCATGGCTGTCAACAGTTACGCCGCGATCGTGGTGAACGGCGGGGGATTAATGATCCGGATTTATGAGTTGAAAAAAAGCGGCATTAAGCTGCTCGATGAACTGCGGCATCCTTTGCCTTTGGCGCAGGAGATTTATTCGGAGGGGAAGATTTCTTTTGAGAGCGCGGATGAGATGTGTCTGGCTTTGAATGATTTTCAGAGGACTTGTCTCGAGTACGGGGTTGGCGCCAGTCAGCTTTATCTGGTGCACGCTTTGACGGATGCCAAGAATCTCGATTTTCTCGTCACGCAGATTCGCGTGAAAACGGGGCTGAAGGCCCGGGTATTAAATAATTCCAAGGAGCATTATCTGGCTTTGCAGAGTATCGCGATGCGCATGCCGGATTTCAATAATGTCATCGCGAGCGGAACTTTGATTCTTGATATCGGCTACGGGCATATTCAGATGACTTTATATGATCAGTCGCAGCTGGTGAGCACGCAGCATAACCGGCTGGGGATCACGCGCATTCAGGAGATGCTGAGCGGGCTGGAGATGAAGAAAAGCGAGTATCCGCGTTTTGTCGCCCGGGCGATTAAAAATGATCTTGACGAGTACTGCGGGCAGATCACCGGTGCTATTAAGGTGGAGCATTTTATCATCATCGGCGGCGCGATGGCGGCTTTGCGCTCCTGGCAAAATGACGGCGCCCAGCATTATACGAGGGCGGAGCTGGAGAAGATGCGGACGCGGCTGTATGAGGAGAAGCCGGATGAGGTGCTTGCCGCGCTGTTTGAGATGATCGCCGGTTTTCTGGACCGTTTGAAAATCGCTGAGTTTGAGGCGCCGGATGTGGTGCTGAATGACGGGGCGGCGAGCGATTACGCGTATAAGAAGTTTAAGATTTTCTCGGGTCATCATTTCACGAAGGACCGCATCAGCGCCGCGGTTCATTTAGCGGAGAAGTTTGACTGTGATATGGCGCACAATTTGTTTGTGCTGGACAGTGCGCGGACTTTGTTTAAGGCCGTAAGCAAGCCGTTTGGTTTAACGAACAAGGATCTGCAGGTGCTGGAGCTGGCGGCGATCATGCATCACTGCGGGCGTTATGTGAGTCTTCATGATGAGGATGAGCTTTCGTATGAGATCGTGAAGAACAGCGCTTTTATTAATTTGAGTGATGAGAATCAGCTTTTGGTGGCTAATGTGCTGCGTTATGAGCACGGTGAGTTTCCGGCGGCGGATAAGCTGGCGCTGGACAGTGACTATTATGTGGTGCTGGCCCGGATCACGGCATTATTTAGATTAGCGGCGGCGCTGGATGACTGTCACAGTCAGGGCTTTTCCCAGCTGAAGGCGGAGATTAAAAATGACCGTTATGTGGTGCGGGTGACGTCGAGTCAGAAGCTGGCGATTGAGCAAAGGGCTTTTGAGCGGGCCGGGGGTTTCTTCAGTGAGGTTTTCGGGCTGCGGCCGCTTTTGAAGGTGAAAAGGAGCATTGAGAAATGATCGCGAATGATCCTAAGAATTATATTAACCGCGAGTTGAGCTGGCTGCAGTTTGACTACCGTATTCTGGAGCAGGCGCGGACGAAGTCGGTGCCGCTGTTTGAGCGGCTGAAGTTTCTGGCGATTTCCGCCAGCAATCTCGATGAGTTTTTTATGGTGCGTGTCGCTCATCTGGATGACGCGGTGGCGAATCATGTCACGAAGCGGGATCTGGCGGGGATGACGGCCAAGGAGCAGTTGAAGGCGATTCTGGAGGAGGCTCATCATTTGGAGAGCCGGCAGTATTCGACGCTGACGCGTTCGCTTTTTCCGGCTTTGGAGGCGGAGGGTATCGCGTTTCTGGAGATCAATGAGTTATCTGATGAGGAGCGGGATTATTTAAGGCGTTATTACCGGGTTCATGTCGCGCCGGTGCTGACGCCGATGGCGGTGGATGCCAGCCGGCCGTTTCCGCTGATTTTGAATCAGACTTTGAATCTCGCGGTGCTTTTGCGGAAGAACAAGGAGGAGAATTTTGCCACGGTGCAGGTGCCGGCGGTGCTGGACCGTTTTATCGCTTTGCCTGACAAGCGGGCTTATGTTTTTCTGGAGGATCTGATCGCGATGATGCTGCCGGATCTTTTTGACGGCTATGAGATTGTCTGTTACGCTCCTTACCGGATCAGCCGCAACGCGGGTTTTGATCTTGATGAGGATGATACCGATGATCTTTTGGCGGAGGTTGAGAAGAAGTTAAAGAAGCGCAGAACGGGGGCGGCGATCCGGCTTGAGGTGGGGGCTGATATTGATGAGCGGCTTTACCGTTTTTTGAAGAGTGAGCTGGATATTAAGAAGAGCGCGGTGTTTTATATCAGCGGGCCTTTGGATTTGACGTTTCTGTTTAAGTTTTATCAGCTTGATGTGGATCCCGGCTTGAAGTATCCGCCGTTTACGCCGGCGGCTCCGGCGATGTTTGATGACAGTGATATTTTCGCGCAGATTCGCGAGAAGGACCGTTTTGTGCATTTGCCTTATGAGTCGTTTGATCCGGTTTTAAGGCTGGTGGAAAGCGCGGCTGAGGATGATCAGGTGCTGGCGATCAAGATGACGCTGTACCGGGTGAGCGGGCATTCCCCGATCATCACGGCTTTGGAGCGGGCGGCTGATGCCGGCAAGCAGGTGACGGTGCTGGTGGAGGTGAAGGCGCGGTTTGACGAGGAGAATAATATCTTGTGGGCGAAGCGTCTTGAGAAGGCCGGCTGTCATGTCATCTATGGTCTTTTGGGGCTGAAGACGCACAGTAAGATTACCCTGGTAGTGCGCAGAGAAGAGGAGGGCATTGTCCGTTATGTGCATCTTGGCACGGGTAATTACAATGATGCCACGGCGAAGGTGTATACGGATCTGGGTATTTTCACGTGCAGTGAGCTGATTGGCGAGGATGCCGGGGCTTTGTTTAATATGATTTCCGGTTACAGTGAGCCCAGGCAGTGGAACCGGCTGGCGATTGCCCCGATCTGGTTAAGGGATACGTTTTACCGTCTGATTGACCGCGAGATTGATAACGCGAAGGCGGGAAAGCCGGCGCGGATGATTGCCAAGATGAATTCGCTGATTGACAAGGATATGATTGACAAGCTTTATGAGGCCAGTCAGGCCGGGGTGGAGATTGATTTGATCGTGCGCGGGATTTGCGGTCTGAGGCCGGGCATCGCGGGTTTGTCTGAGCATATCCGGGTGCGCAGTATCGTGGGGCAGTTTCTCGAGCACAGCCGCATTTATTATTTCCAGAATGATGACAGGCCGGAGCTTTATTTGTCGAGCGCGGACTGGATGCCAAGGAACCTGGACCGGCGCGTGGAGATTCTTTTCCCGGTGGAGTCGCCGGAGATTTTTGACCGCGTGATGGAGATTCTGGAGGCGCAGTTAAGGGATACCTTGCGGGCCAGTATCATGAACAGTGACGGGACTTATGAGCGGGTGGATCTGCGCGGTAAGGAGAAGTTTGACTGTCAGCAGTATTTTGTCAGGGCGGCTAACGCGCATCAGGATCAGGATGACTGGCATGAGACGCGCCGTTTTGTTCCCCAGACACACAAGGAGGCTTAAGGGCCTTCTTGTGGCTGGCACAAAGGGTTGAAAATTTCCGGGCTTTCCTGTACAATGAGGGCAGGAAAAATGTCCCAGTAGCTCAGCTGGATAGAGC
>CAZQRT010000056.1:0-8774 GCA_964596105.1 uncultured Erysipelotrichales bacterium
AACAGGCTGTCGAAAGCTGCCTCGATGATATCCATATTGATTTAAAGCCGGACGGAAAGGTGTTTTTAAACGGGGAGGATGTCAGCGCGGCGATTCGCGCTAATGACATCTCATCCGGCGCCAGCGCGGTGGCCTCTTACCGGAAAGTCCGCGATTTTCTCGTTGCCCGGCAGCGCGCCATGGCAGAGTCCGGAGGCGTGGTCCTGGAAGGCCGCGATATCGGGACCGTGGTTTTGCCCCAGGCGGATTTGAAGATCTTTCAAACCGCGTCGCTGGAGGCGCGGGCCATGCGCCGCTACAAGGAAAACATCGCCCGTGGACTGAAAGATGATTATGAGGCCATTTACGAGGCGCTGAAAAAACGCGATGAAGAAGATTCCCGGCGCGCCCTTTCCCCTTTAAAAAAAGCGGATGACGCGATTACGATCGATACCAGCGACATGACGATCGCGGAAGTCGCGCGGGAAGTGATCCGGCTGGCGGAAGAGGTGTTATCATGCCGGTAATGGCGATTGTCGGACGCGCCAATGTCGGCAAGTCCACGCTGTTTAACCGCATCGCCCAAAGCCGCATCGCCATCGTGGAGGATACCCCGGGGGTCACCCGCGACCGTATTTACGCCTCAGCGGAGTGGCTGACGAAACCTTTTTCAATCATCGATACCGGCGGCATTGAACTGGATCAGGCGCCTTTCACCGCGGAGATTCAGATGCAGGCGGAAATCGCCATCAATGAAGCCGATGTCATCGTCTTTGTGACGAGCGGCCGGGACGGCCTGACGAGAGAAGACGAGTACGTCGGCAAAATTTTAAGAAAAAGCCAAAAGCCCGTGATCGTGGCCGTGAATAAAATCGACGATCAGCATCTTATGGGGCAGTTTTATGATTTCTACCAGCTGGGGTTTGAGGATGTTTTTCCGGTTTCCGCGGTCCACGGCATCGGGGTGGGCGATATGCTGGACAGGGCCGTTGAAATCATGGCTGATATCCCGGAAAAAGCCCGCGACGACGCGATTCATTTCGCTTTGATCGGGCGCCCCAATGTCGGCAAATCCAGTCTGACCAACGCCATCTTAAAGGAGAACCGCACCATTGTCAGCACCATTCCGGGCACGACCCGCGACGCCCTCGACACGCCTTTCACTTATCAGGATCAGCCTTATGTGGTGATTGACACCGCCGGCATGAAAAAGCGCGGCAGGATTTATGAGAATATCGAGCGCTACGCCTATCTGCGCGCCCAGAAAGCGATCGCGGACAGTGATGTCGTGGTGGTGCTGATTGACGGCAGTGAAGCTATAACAGAGCAGGACCGCCATGTCGCCGGTTTTGCCCATGCCGCCGGCAAGGGCGTCATCATCGCCGTCAACAAGTGGGACAAGGTTGACAAAGACGAGAAGACGATGGCGAAGATGACGCTGATGATCCGCGATCATTTTAAGTTTTTAGATTACGCTCCAATAATTTTTTTCATCGCCTTAAGCGGTCAGCGCGTGCCGCAGCTGCTGGTTCTGATCGCCCGGGTTTATGAGAATAACCGCCGCCGCGTCGCCACCGGACTTTTGAATGATGTGCTGAATGACGCGCAGCTCATGAATCCGACGACCACCTTCAAAAACGGGCGCCTGAAAATCTATTACGCCAGTCAGGTAGCCGTCGCGCCGCCGACCTTTGTGTTGTTTGTGAATGATCCCCAGTATCTTCACTTCAGTTATGAGCGCTATCTGGAAAACAGCCTGCGCGACCGCTTTGAGTTTGACGGGGTGCCGTTAAAGATCATTGCCAGAAAGAGGGAATAATTTTGAAAATCGCGATTTTGGGAACCGGGACCTGGGGCACGACCCTGGCGCAGATTCTGACTGACAATGGTTATGAGGCGCTTTTATACGGAGTGGATGAAAATGAGGTTCAGGATATTAATCTGAACCATCAAAACAGCAAATATTTTAAAGATATCCGCCTGTCTGACAAGATCAAAGCGACCATGGATTTAAAAACCGCGGTCGATAGGGCGAGTTATATTCTACTGGCGGTTCCGACCGCTTTTATGCGTGACGTCCTGGTTAAATTAAGGCCCTTGCTGACGGAAAAAGTCACGCTGATCAATGCCGCCAAGGGGTTTGACCCTTTGACCGGGGAGCGCATCTCCACCCTGATCCGGGAGATCATTCCGGAAACCTTACGGCGCGAGGTCGCTTCGCTGATCGGCCCCGGGCATGCCGAGGAGGTCATCATCCGCATGCTGACCACGGTGTGCGCCGTGAGCCGCGACGCCGAGGTGGCCCGGGAAGTGCAGCGGCTTTTTTCCAATGAGTATTTTCGCGTCTATACCCAGGACGATGAAATCGGCGCGGAGTACGGGGTCGCCATTAAAAACATCATCGCCCTGGCCAGCGGGGCGCTGGCGGGGCTGGGATACGGCGACAACACGCGGGCGGCCCTGATGACGCGGGGCCTCGCCGAGATGACCCGCTACGGGGTTCGCAAGGGCGGCAGGCCGGAAACTTATCTCGGCCTGACGGGCATCGGGGATCTCATCGTGACCTGCTCCAGCCTTCATTCCCGCAACTTCCAGGCCGGCTACGCGATCGGCAAAGACAATGACGCCACCCGCTTCATGGCGGAAAATACCATGACCGTGGAGGGCATCCGCTCCTGTCAGGTGGTGTATGATGATTTGAAGAATTACGATGATCTGGAGATGCCGATCACGGCGGCGGTCTACGCCGTGCTGTATGAGAAAAAGAAGCCCAGCGAGGTCATTACCGCGCTCATGACGCGCGATCTGAAAAGAGAGCAATAAGCCCTTTTCAAGGCGCTTTTTTCCCTTGTGAAAATGTCGTGAATTTGTCTTTATATAGGTTGAAAAAGGATAATAGAAATGGTAAAATGGCAGCGTTGTCAAAAATAGGAGGAGTTAGTATGAACAAAAAAGAGTTGATCGACATCGTTGCCGAGAAGCGGCGCATAACAAAAAAAGAGGCCGAGATGCTGGTTGATACCGTCTTCGATACCATCGTGGAAAAAGCCATATCCGGTGATAAAATATTAATTTCGGGATTTGGGACATTTAAAGTTCATCAGAGATTAGAACGTCGGGGTGTCAGTCCGAAAACGAAGGAGACGATGATCATTCCCGCCAGCAAGACCCTGACTTTCAAACCCAGCAATCGTTTAAAAGATGCTATGAACTAGGCATCTTTTTTTATGGACATACTGCGTTCAAATAAAAATGGTATAATATTTCTATTGAAAGGATGATGAAGATGATTTTTATCTCTTATCTTTTAGTGATCGCCGCTACGCTGATTGTCATGGCGGCGCAGGTTAAAGTGAATTCCGCTTATTCCAAATACCGCAAGGTCCCCAGTGACGCTAATCTAACCGGGGCCGAAGTCGCCGAAAGCATCCTGCGTGAGCACGGTTTAACGGTTAGTGTGACGCGCATTTCCGGCACCCTGACCGATCATTATGATCCCCGTTCCCATACCCTGCGGCTGTCGGATGATATCTACAGCGGCACCTCGATCGCCAGCCTGGCGGTGGCGGCTCACGAGTGCGGCCACGCCATCCAGCACGCCGAAAACTACGCCCCTTTAAAGTGGCGCACTAACATTCTGCCTTTAGCTAACGGCGGCAATTACCTGGGCTGGATCGCGATCATGATCGGGCTTTTATCCCAGAATTTTAAGATCGCCATGGTGGGATTTGCCCTTCTGGGATTCATGCTGGCGTTTCAGCTCGTGACGCTGCCGGTGGAGTTTGACGCTTCCTCTAGGGCGCTGGTGATTTTAAGAAACGGCTACCTTGATGAAAATGAGACCGGCATGGCGCGCCAGATGCTGAACGCCGCGGCTTTGACCTATGTCGCCTCCGTCGCCAGCACAATCCTCAACCTGCTGCGCGTCTTTCTCGTTATCTTCTCGTCAACCGATCACGATTAAGCGGCCTTTGCTTGCCGCTTTTCTTTTACGCTTTTTTTGTGTATAATGCTTTTGAGGTGAGGATGATGGATGAGTTAGTGCAGCGTGATTTGATCGATGTGGAGGGGCTGCTGCTGTTTCATTATCACCGGCTCGGTCTCAATGAAACCCAGGCGGTCATTTTGCTTTTGGTGAGACGGCTGGAAAAAAATAAAGTGCCTTACATCACCCCGCAGCTTATCGCCGGGTATATGAGCATCTCCGACCATGAGGCCGACCAGTATCTGATGGGGCTGATCACAAACAATTTTTTGGCTTTAAACGAGAATCATCTGACCGCGGCGCCGTTGTTGAAGACGCTGTTAAAGACCCTGGACAGCAAACCGGAGGAAAAAGCGAACATAGCGGAAAAGGTGGATTTGATGCATCTTTTTGAGCAGGAGTTTGCCCGCCCTCTGACCCCGCTGGAAATCGAGAAGCTTAGGGAGTGGAAGACGTATCACTACAACGACGAGATGATCGCCGCCGCCTTGAAGGAAGCGACGCTCTCCAATGTTCACAACATGCGCTATATCGAGAAAATTCTCGTCGACTGGGCCACGCACGGCATGAAGCCGACCGGGCGCGAGAAAGTGGATCTGAATCAGGAGCCGGTCGATCTGGTGGATTACCGCTGGTGGGAGGACGACTAGTCATGCGCAAGGAAGAGCGCGTCAGACGGCTTTTACAGACGCTCGATGATTTGTATCCTGACGCTAAGTGCGAGCTGGTTTACCACAACAACTTTGAACTGTTAGTCGCGGTGGTTTTATCGGCCCAGACGACCGACCAGAGTGTCAATTCGGTCACGCCAAAACTGTTTGCGCGCTATCCCGGTCCCGCTGAGATGGCCGCGGCTGACGAGAAGGAACTGGCGGGGTATATCCGCCGTCTCGGGCTATATCAGAGCAAAGCGAGAAATCTCATCGCTTTATCTAAAAAGCTGGTCTCGGACTATGAGGGGACCGTCCCCGCTTCCCGCGCGGAACTTTTGACCCTTCCCGGGGTGGGCCGAAAGACGAGTAATGTGGTCTTATCCGTGGCTTTTGATGTGCCGGCATTTGCTGTCGACACCCATGTCGAACGCGTCGCAAAACGCTTAAAACTGGCCAAAGCGGACGATTCTGTTTTAGATGTGGAACGCAAGCTGTGCCGGGCGATCCCTAGGGAGCGCTGGAATCATACCCATCACCAGATGATCTTTTTCGGCCGTCACTTCTGCAAGGCCGCCAAGCCGTCCTGTCAGCAGTGCCCGCTCTTTGATATTTGCGGCGCTGATATCAAAAACAAATTCCGCTCATAAAAAAAAGCACCATAAGGTGCTTTTCATTTTTTATCAGCCGATAGTGACATTGGTCGAGGAGAACTGGCCGTTTTCAACCACTTCCACGGTATACGTTCCCGCCGGCAGGTTTGTGAAGACGGTCTGTCCGGTGCCGGTGAAGGTATCCGAGCTGGTATAGTTCGGACCCTGGATCGAAACGAGGATCTGGCTGCTGTCACTGATAGCATTGACTGTGACTCTGATGGAGTTGCCGTCCACCACAGCATTGAAGTTGACCATTGAAGACGAGTAGGAGCCGGTGGAAGAGGAGGTCGTGATCGTCTGACAGTTTTCCTGGGAGTGCAGGGTTTGGACATTGGCGTACTGGTAACGTCCGCACACCTGGAGATTCTCGGTGACGTTATACTCGATGGTAACCTCCGGGTTCTCCGACATATTGGTCAGTAACTCATTGCCGAAACTGTCACGGATGATGGTGACATACATGATGCGGCCAAACAAGTATTCCGGATTGGTCATATTGTTATCGCCGTTGCCGTCATCGGTAGTATAGCGCGAATCATAAGGTCCGAAGGAGATCTGCAAAGCCTGATTGTTGATGGATGTCACGCTGAAGGAGGTTAACGGCTGAATGGTCACATTTTCCGCGGACGGGGCTTTAACTGGTTTCTTGTCTGAGTTGATCTTATACCAGCCGGTCACGGTGGCTCCCGTCATGGTGCCCTCACCGGCCAGGTAGTACGGGCCGTCAGGATTGTTGCCTAAAAGCACCGTCGCCTTTTTGACGCCGGCCGGCTGGGTCGGCCACTTAGTATTGACGCCTTCCTGATCATAGAGGGCGCGGATGACATGACCGACGATGGCATTCGGCGTGCCGCCGTGCACGGAGGAGATGGTTTCCGAGCTGGAATCCCGGCCGACCCAGAAAGACATGGTGTAGCTCGGGGTAATGCAGCTCATCAGCTGGCCTTTGGTTTCTTCGTTGTCATTGGTTGATGTTCCCGACTTGGCGCCGACCGTCAGGCCGTAGTCATTGGCGGCGCTGTCGACATAAGAATAGCTGCCCACATTGGTGTGCATGGTGTATTCAAACATCAGCTCGCGAATCATGAAGGCACTTTCCTCAGAGAGGGGATGAGTGGCCTCCTCAGCGATTTCCTCATCCACCATGATCTTCGTGCCGTCGCTGTTATATTCGATGTAGTCGATGGTGTGAGGCTTATAATACGTGCCGCCGTTGGCGACCGTGGCGTAAGCGTTGGCCTCCTGGACCATCGTGATTCCTTGCGCCCAGGCGCCGATCGCGTAGAGATAGTTGAAATCCCCGTAAGGAACCAAATTGCCGTCGGCGTCGTAACCGTCATTGACCGTGAGCCCCATGGCGTTAAAGTAATCGATGGCCTTCTGATCGCCCAGCTCGTCACACACCTGTTTCAGGTTTTTGGCGGCCGGAATATTCCAGGAATTGCCCAGCGCGGTCACGAAAGGCATCGCGCCGTGCGCGCCGCCGTCCCAGTTGTGCAGGTTGATGCCGCCGGCGGTAAACTTGTCGTCATAGACCGAAGCGAAGGTCGGCCAGTCTAACAGCTCAATGCCGATGCCGTAGGCGATGATCGGCTTTAATGAAGAACCCGGTGACTGCTTGCCGGTGGTGGCGCGGTTGTAGCCGAAGATCTTCGGGCCGTCGAGATCCGGATTCAAGGTGGAGTCGGAGTAGTCGCGACCCCCTAACAGGCCGATAATGCGCCCGCCCTCATTGGCCTGGACACTGCCGGCCACTTCAATCTCATCGTCCGCGTAATAAACATTGGAGGCTTCGCCGGTGCCGATTTCGGTCTCCAGATATTTCTGGATGTCCTGGTTTAAAAACGTGTGGATCGTGAGGTTTTTACTGGTCAGCTCCTTGGTCAGGTCCGACTTGTTTTCCGCGATTTCCTCCGCGCTGTACTGGTCGCTGTAAAGCACGTCGAGGGCCTCTTCGACGACCGCGTCCACATAGGCCTGATTAGGAATATACGTGCTCTTGTTCTTGTTGGTTTCCACCAGGAGATTTTCCACTTTGGTCTTTTTCGCCAGGGCGCACTCGTCGCTGGTGATATAGCCGTGCATTTCCATCAGGTCCAGAATCACGTCGCGGCGCGACTGGGCTTCTTCCAGATCATAGAAAGCGTCATAAGCGGACGGGGCGTTGATGGCCCCGGCCAGGTAGGCGGCTTCCGGCAGCGTAAGCTGATTGACATTTTTATTGAAATAGTATTTAGCGGCCGCCTTGAGACCCTGGGTCTCGATGCCCATGCCGTAATATACCGTGTTCATATAGCAAGTTAAAATCGTGTTTTTGTCCATTTCCGAATCAGCCTGGATGGCCAGGAAAATTTCCCCGATCTTGCGGGTATAGGTGCGCTCCTCTTCCGGATAATAGTTTTTCTTGATCGTCTGCTGGGTGATGGTGCTGGCGCCGCTGCTGATCGTGCCCGATGAGAGGTTTTCAAAGAAAGCGGAGATGATGCGGGGAATGTCAAAGCCGTTATGCTCATAGTAGCGGGCATCCTCGGCCGCGATCATGGCATCCACCATGACCTGGGGAATTTCCTCGTATTCGACCGGCTCCACGCCGTAGGAGTACACTTCTTTGTCATTGGCGTCGAGAATCGCGAAAGGCTCAAAGCGCAAAACCCGCTGCGGATCAAAAGCCTCGGTATCCTGAACAATCGTGTAAACGAGATTGAAAGCCAGCGCGACCGCGCCGATCATGGCGATTAAAACCAGGGCCAGAGCGCCGTTGCGAATGTAGCGCCACATTCTTTTCTTGCTGATTTTTGAGAATTTCTTTTTCTTTTTCGAGCGGTTTGTTCTTGTCTCTTCCAAGGTTAATCCTCCTTAAAATACCATTGATCAACAACGGCCAGATAATCCAGCTGCGGGGCATAGCCCTGCCTGATGAGGGCGGCGGTTTCCTTCACCGTCTCAAAAGACAGCGAGCGCCGTTCATCTTTTTTGATAAAATCCAAAAGATACTGGCCGTCGACCAGATAAACTTCATTATATAACGTAAAAGCGATGATGACAAAAGCGATGCCGCCGTGACGCAGCACCCCTTCCAGATGCTTTAACTGGTGGGGATGAATATTCGTGAAAGGGAAAGCCTTCTTATGGCATTCCTTGGCCTCAAAATCAATATAGCGGCCTTTGTAGATCCCGTTGTAGTCGGTGGTGCTGGGAATTTTATAATACGCCTCGACAATGCGGGCGGCGCTGCGGCGCGGGTATTCCACTTTGACCACCTGGATCGGGGTCGGTTTTTTATGGATGATCGCGCGGTCGCAGGCCAGATAATACTTGTTGCTCTCGTTGAGCATGTCTTCCAGCGAGTAGCCGCGGCGCGCGGTATCCGGTTTGGCATCCGGCGCGGTTCGCGGCCGTGATATTTTTTTATTTGGATAGTTGACCATCCCCATCACCTTTCGCAATTATACCATATTCAGGCGAAAAATATCAACGCTAAGCCGCCAATCTTAAGATTTTCAA
>CAZQRT010000057.1:0-8748 GCA_964596105.1 uncultured Erysipelotrichales bacterium
AGCTTCTCTTTATCGAAAAGATAGCCGTTTTTGACATCAGGGTGGGGTTGTAAACAGAATTTTTCCGGGATGGTCCTGTTTTCATCCTTTCTCGTATTAAGATAAAGGGCATATTTTGGCGGCAGAGCCAGGGCTTTTTCAAAAGCCTCATAATCATCTTTTAGTAAAGCTTTCATGCGTTCTTTAAACAAAGTCCTCACCTCGCAAATGATTTTTTGTTATTGACGGGAGATATCCTGCTGTGGTATACTTCATGAGGAAGTGGAAAGAAGGAACGTCCCCGTTTCTCGCCCGATCGCTTCTGGCGGTGGGCAAAGGTCACTAAGAACAGATTCTTAATGTCGAAAAGCGGGTGATGTTTTTACTCGCTTTTTATATTACATCTGATAGAAAAATGGAGGTGGCTGTTATCAGCAAGTATATTAACACAAAATCAGATGAGCTTGTGAATGAAAACATTCGTTTCCGCGAGGTTTTGTTGATTGATCAAAACGGGCAGCAGATCGGCATCAAATCGCGCGCCGACGCCTTAAGGATCGCCCGCGAGGCGCAGCTGGATCTGGTGTGCGTCGCGCCGAAAGCGAAAACCCCGGTGTGCCGCATCATGAACTACGGCAAATACCGCTTTGAGCAGCAGAAGAAAGCCCGCGAAATGAAGAAAAACCAGAAAACCGTATCGGTCAAAGAAATTCAGTTATCGCCCACCATTGATACTCACGATATCAATACCAAATTAAAGCACGCTTTAAAATGGCTGGAGAGCGGCGATAAAGTGAAGGTCGGCGTCCAGTTCCGCGGCCGCCAAATGGCTCATATTGATATTGGTGAAAAGATACTTAAGGACTTTCTGGACCAGACCGCCGAGGTCGCCGTCATCGAGCGGCAGCCAAAGCTCGAAGGCCGGTCCCTGACAGCCATCATCGCACCGAAGAAAAAGTAACAGAGGAGGAAATTACGATGCCTAAGATGAAATCACACAGCGGTTATAAAAAACGCCTGAAGACTACCGCCACCGGGAAGTTGAAACGCGGACATGCTTATATCTCTCACTTGTCTCACAACAAGACGCACAAACAAAAGAAACATTTAGCGAAATCGGGTCTGCTCTCCGCTTCCGACTACAAGCGGATCAAGACGAGAATCAACTGCAAGTAAGAAAGGGGTAAAAGGTTATGTCAAGAGTAAAAGGCGGATTTAAAACCAGACACAGAAGAAAGAAAGTCTTAAAACTCGCGAAGGGTTATTACGGCAGTAAACACACCCTGTATAAAACCGCGCATGAACAAGTCATGCATTCCATGAAGTACGCCTACCGCGATCGCAAGAACTTAAAACGGGAAATGAGAAGACTGTGGATCGCCCGCATCAACGCCGCGGCCCGCATGAACGATATCTCTTACTCCCAGCTCATGCACGGCCTGAAACTGGCCCATATTGATATCAACCGTAAAATGCTTTCCGAGATCGCCATCGCCGATCCGGAAGGTTTTACCGGTATTGTCAGCGCGGCCAAAAACGCGCTGGCCAAGCAGGAGTAAGTCCTGCTTTTTATTTGTGATAATACTAAATAAGGGTGCCATTCATGGACACAATCCTTAAATTCTGATATACTGAAGTATATGTAATAAAGGAGGAAATCTTGATGTATCCCTTGAGAAAACTCGCTCAGAATGAACAGGAAAAACTGGAAGCGAAAGGGTACGCTTTATTCAGCGCGGACTTCTTTGAAAGCGCCCTGCTGGACTTTCTTTATGAACTGGGAAGCTTTCAGCACCAGTACCGCGCCCTGAACCGCAAAGAGCTCATGCTTTGTTACGCCAGAGGCTTTCGCAGCCTGCTCGCGGTCGGCATCGCCCTGAACGCCAAGGATGATATCAACCAGTCCCAGATTCCTGACGAGGACCGCCCCGTGAACAAGCTCTGCCTCGATCTTTACGAACAGGCCGTCACCCTGCGCTACACCCTGAAAGATCACGGCTATTATTCGCTATTCGCCACTTATCTGCAGTTAGGAAACATCCTGAATATCAATCTTGAGGATATCAATTACGTGTTTGAAAATGAGGAATAGGAGGTATTAAACACAATGGCAGATCTGGAATTTCTAGAGAAAATCACCCTGACCCCGGGCGTGCCCGGCCAGGAAAAACGCGTCACCCGCGTCATGAAAGAATATCTGTCCGACTGCGCGGATGAATTCATTTACGATGAACTGGGCAGTATGGCCGCGGTGAAAAAAGGCACCGGCAAGCTCAAGGTCGCCCTGGCCGGCCACGTCGATGAAATCGGCTTTGTCGTCAAAGGCATCACCAAAGAAGGCTATATCCAGGTTCATCCTTTAGGCGGCTGGTTCGGCCGCAATATCGCCAGCAGCATGATGATGATCACCACCCGTGAGGGCAAAGAGATCAAAGGCGTCTTTGGCGGCACCATGCCGCGCGGCAAAAACAGCGAAGCCAGGACGAAAACCCCGGTTCCCGCTGACGCTTTATTAGATATCGGCGTTTCCGGCAAAGAGGAGGCGGAAAGCCTCGGCATCCATATCGGCGATATGGTTTCCCCGGTCAGCGAGTTCACCGTCATGGCCAATCCCGATTATCTGATGAGCAAAGCCTGGGATGACCGCGCCGGCGTCGCTGTCGCCTGTGAGGTTTTAAAACTTTTGAAAGACGAAACCACCGAAGCCTCGGTTTACGCCGTCGGCACCGTGCAGGAGGAAGTCGGCTCGCGCGGGGCGCGCACCATGGGCCAGCTCATCCAGCCCGATGTCGCCTTCGCCTTAGACGTCTGCTTCTCCAACGATGTTCCCGAAGAGGGCATCATCAATGATGTTAAACTGGGCTGCGGCGTCGTTTTAGGTGTTCTTGACGGCAGCGTGATCGCCCATACCGGGCTCTTAAAGAAGATGGAAAGCATTTGCGAAAAATTAAATCTGCCTTATGTGCTGGATGTTCTGGCCGGCGGGGGAACCGACTCCGGGGAATTATCCAAGGTGGGCTCCGGCGTCATCAACATGACCCTGTCCATCCCGTCGCGCTACATGCACTCGCACCGCACCATCGTCTGCAAGAGTGACATTGAAGCCACCGCTAAAGTTCTGGCCGAGTTCTGCCGCGAGCTGAATGAGGCCATGATCGAAGAAATTCGCGAGGACAAACGATGAAACACACGTATACATACGATCACTACTATCTGTATGATGAGATCGTCAAAATTGTTGAAAAATATTTAAAAGAATATCCGGAATATGTTGCCAAGGAGACCCTGGCCTACACCGATCAAAAGCGCGAGATCATGGCGGTTGTCGTCACCGATACCAAAACCGGTCCGGCCAGTGAGAAACCGGCTTATTTCATGAACGCGAACATCCATGCCGGCGAAGTGACCGGAAGCATGTCGGCGATGTATCTGCTTGATACCTTGTTAAGCAACCTCGATGATGAAGAGATTCAGGACATCCTGGCGCATTACGCTTTCTATGTCGTGCCGCGGATCTCCCCGGACGGCTCCGAGCATTATCTGACCACGCCGGATTATGTCCGCAGCATCGACAAGCTCTATCCTTATGACGAGCCGCAGCCGGGCTTGCAGCCTAAGGATCTCGACGGCGACGGGGTTGTCCGTAAAATGCGCGTCAAATCCCCGCACGGCATCTGGAAAAAATCACCGCTGGATGACCGTCTCATGGTAAGAAGGATGCCGGATGATGTCAAGGGTGATTTCTATCACGTCTATCAGGAAGGCGAGATTCTTGATTATGATGATGTGACGGTGACCAATGCCCCGGGTCTTTACGGCAATGATTTCAACCGCAATTTCCCGGTTTCCTGGAAACTGGAGCAGCAGGGCGCCGGCAAGTATCCGTTAGCGCATACCGAAACGAGAGCGATGGCGGATTTTGTCATCAGTCACCCGAATATCGGGGAAACCCTCAGCATGCACACCATGGGCGGGGTGTTCCTTTATCCGCCGGGAATCCGTCCCGCGAAAGAAGCGGATCCCGAGGATATGATGAGATACCGCAAGTTCGGGGAAATGGCGACAGAGGAATCCGGTTTTCCGGCTTTGAACATCAAGGACCAGTACTGCGGACCGGATGAGGATGTCTTTGGATCGATGGATGATTTCATGTATTTCGCCCAGGGTCTGGTAAGCTTCACGATCGAATGCTGGGATCTCGAGCACCGCGCCGGCATCGAGACGGAGTGGCCGGGGGATCCTTTGAAGGAGACTGATGACAAGCAGGCCGAGGACGCTTTAAAATATCTGAAGTTTATCGATGAAAATCTTGACGGCGAGGGCTTTAAGCCGTGGCAGAAATATCAGCACCCGCAGTTAGGCGAGGTGGAAATCGGCGGCATGGATTACAAGTACGTCGTGCAAAATCCCCCGATTAAGTTTTTGACGGAGGAGCTCGACAAGCACACCCGCTTTATCTTGAGAGAGGTCAAGGCTCTGCCGCGCGTTTCATTTAATCATATCAAGGCGGAAAAAGTGGATGAGAAGACGTATGTCATCGAGGCCCGGCTTTTAAATGAGGCGTATCTGCCGACTTATATCACGAAAGAGGCGCTGAAGACTAAAAAAGCGGACAGCATCAAGGTTGCTTTAAACGGTGATGTGACCTTCATCGAGGGCAAACAGGAGCAGGATATCGGCCAGTTAGCGGGCTTTTCGTGCATCCGCGGCTATAACGGCCTGATGGGCGCTTCGAGCAGCATCCAGGATCCTTGCGAGAAGAAGATCCGCTGGGTGATCCAGAGTGAGCATCCGCAAACCATTACTTTGACGGCGAAATCAAACAAGATCGGCATCGTCAAAACGACTGTGACGTTACCTTAAGGGTGGAAGTTTCCACCCTTTTTTTGTATAAAAAAAGCATGACGAAGTGTCATGCTTTCAATTCAGCTTAAGCCTTGTTGATGCAGCCGAACAGTTCCATCTTTTCCTTGACGCAGGTCTTGATGGCCTCGGCACCAGGTGCCAGCAGTTTACGAGGGTCAAAGCCCTTGCCTTCCAGATCCTTGCCTGCTTCGATGTATTTGCGGGTAGCTTCCTGGAAGTATAACTGACATTCGGTGTTGACGTTGATCTTGGAAACGCCTAAAGAGATGGCTTTGGAAATCATGTCGGCCGGGATGCCGGTGCCGCCGTGCAGAACTAACGGCATGGTGCCGGTTTCTTTCTGGATCGCGTCGAGGGCCTCAAAATTTAAACCTGCCCAGTTTTCCGGATATTTTCCGTGAATGTTGCCGATACCGGCGGCCAGGAAATCGATACCTAAATCCGCGATCATTTTGCACTCTTTCGGGTCAGCTACTTCGCCGGCGCCGATGACGCCGTCTTCTTCACCGCCGATAGCGCCGACTTCGGCTTCTACCGAAACGCCCTTGGCATGGCATAAAGCCACGATTTCTTTTGTCTTTTCGATGTTTTCCTCGATCGGATAATGCGAGCCGTCAAACATGATACTGGAGAAGCCGGCGGCTAAAGCGGCCTTCGCGCCTTCATAAGTACCATGATCGAGATGCAAAGCAACCGGAACGGTAATGTTGAGAGATTCAACCATCGCTTTAACCATCGCGGATACTACCGTAAAGCCTGTCATGTACTTGGCAGCGCCTTCCGATACGCCCAGGATAACCGGGGCATTTAACTCCTGCGCGGTCTGCAGAATTGATTTTGTCCATTCCAGATTGTTGATGTTGAACTGACCAACCGCATATTTGCCGGCCTTTGCTTTATCCAGCATTTCTTTTGCTGAAACTAAACCCATAGTAAATCCACTCCTTTTCTATACCCTATTTTAACAGCTTTTCAAACGGTTTTAAATGACTTTTTACACTTTTTTGGTAGGGGTTGCAAATTAAAAGGTGATTTTAGTTGAGTTATTTTGCCATTTCCTTTATAGTATTGCACTGAAGAGAGGAAGTCGGTAAGGGTGACAGAAGAAGTCATTAAAATCGCAGGCGGACATGAATTATCCGGGACCGTGCGCATCAGTGCCGCTAAAAACGCCACCGTTGCTCTCATTCCCGCCACCGTGCTGGCGGAAGGGGTCGTCACCATCTTCGGAGTTCCCAATATCGCCGATGTCGATGCCTTGAGTGAACTGTTAAGAGATTTAAACCTGGAAGTTAAGAATTTCTCTGATCATATTATCGTGGATACGGCGCAAATTCAAAATGTCGCCTTGACAAGCCCGACAGTGGGAAAACTTAGGGCCAGCTATTATTTTATGGGGGCTCTTTTAGGCCGCTTTAAAGAGGTCACGATGCGCATGCCCGGGGGCTGCGATTTCGGGCCAAGGCCGATCGATCTGCATTTGAAGGGATTTCGGGCTTTGGGCGCGAAGATTGATTATGATGAAGAGCATCAGCTCTTTCATATTTACGCGCATGATTTAAGAGGGACGCGCATCAACCTGGACTTCGCGAGTGTCGGCGCCACCATTAATATCATGCTGGCGGCGGTCAAGGCGCGGGGGAGAACCATCATCGAAAACGTCGCCAAAGAGCCGGAGATCATCGATGTCGCCAACCTGCTGACAAAAATGGGAGCCCGCATCCGCGGGGCCGGAACGGATACCATCACGATTGACGGGGTGAGCGATCTGCACGGCTGCTATCATGAGATCATCCCGGACCGCATAGAAGCCGGAACTTTTCTGATTATTGCCGCCGCGATCGGGCGCAAGGTCATCGTGGACAACATCATCCCGCAGCATCTAGATGCCCTGATTTCCAAACTGGAGGAGATGGGCGTGCAGATGGAGCAGGTGGGGGACAGCATCATCGTCTATGGTAAATCTCATCCTTTGAAAGCCGTGGATATTAAAACCCAGATCTATCCCGGCCTGGCCACGGATCTGCAGCAGCCGATGACGACGCTTTTAACCCAGGCGCACGGAGTCAGCCATATTCGTGAAACCATCTATCAGACGCGCTTCAAGCAGTGTGATGAATTGAATAAAATGGGGGCGAACTGCTGTGTGCAGGCCCCGGTCGCGACCATCAAGGGCCCGACCAGATTAACGGGCACGGATGTCAACGCGACGGATTTACGCTGCGGAGCGGCGATGATCATCGCCGGCTTAATCGGAGAGGGTGTCACGACGATTCATAATGTCTACCATATCGACCGCGGTTATGACGGGATTGAGGGCAAGCTGATCGCGCTGGGAGCTAATATCTGGCGCGAGATCGAGGATGAATAATAATTTGTTTTTTGAGTTAAAAGAAAAAATAATGCTAAGCCTGAGGCTTGGCATTTTTTTATGACTGTATAAACAATTTATGATGACATACAAAAAGGATGACTGATTTAAAAAGGCGAGCGCGGCTCAAACCACATTGAACGTCTCAAGTACCCGTGGAATGGCGCCGCGCTCAAGTTCAGAGCATGGATGAGCCAATGAATTCCTTTCCACCTGTTTAATAGAATACAATAAGGCCCTTGCTCTTTATCATTGTACGGATTCTGTTTTTGAAATGCAGCCTTCTTTAGGCAAAATCAATCAAATTCTCATCCTTGCATCCTTTGTCAGAGTGTTGTCAATATTGATGATGCCGGTTTTGGATCACGAAGCGCTCTTCAAAAACCTTGGATCGCCAGCCGAAAAACATCAGTACATTCCGCCGCTGTCTTGAGATGATTCGCGGAAACACAACTTACAGTTTTTTGGGAAAAAGTCATTCTTGTTTTACATTCATATAGTCTGGAAGCACAAATTTTTCAATCACTTCCGCAATCGCGCTTTCGTCATTGGTCGCTTCCGTAATATAATCGCATAATGGTTTCATATCCTCAACGGTATTTTGAACACCGACACCAAGGCCGGCGGCCTGGATCATGGAAAGGTCATTGAAGTTATCTCCGATGGCGATCGTTTCTTCCACTTTCACATCCAGAAGCTTTGCCAGAGACAGCAGCCCCGCGCCTTTGTTGACGCCTTTGTGGTTAAACTCAATGTACCGGTTTGCGGAAAAGCTGACATCGATACCCTGGGTAATGTCTTTCAAGTCCTCCTCGATTTGCTTCAGATAGGAATAATCTGTGTTCATATAAAGCACCTTGACGATCTCCTGTCCGGTGAGAAAATCGAGGTTCGTATCAAAAATCTCTTTGACTTCCATTCGTCCGGCCAGATAGTCGATTTCTTCCTGCCAGTAGCGGTAGGCGTACACCATATCTTTCGTGTAGACATGAATGCACACATTGTATTGCAGCCCGCGGCGGTACAGTTCTTCCGCCAGGGAAAATGGGATGCCCTCAAAATGCAGAAGCCGGTTTCCCTTGTTCTCCGTTACCGCGCCGCCATTGTAGGAGATCACATACTCGTCCTCTTTATCCAGCAGTCCCAACTGTGCCAGCGTATCGTCGACAGAATTATACCCACGCCCGGTAGCGGGAACGAACTTCACCCCCAATGCGCAAGCCTTCTTGATCGCCTCAATATTTCTATCGGAAATGGTCCTGTCCATGCTTAACAGTGTTTCATCCAAATCGCAGACAATGATTTTGTACATATTATTTTCCTCCTTACTCCCAGACATCCAGCCGCTCATCACGGAAAAAGAATGTCTTGTCTTTCTCGCCAATTTCCCGTATTACCCGGCAAGGAACCCCGTAGGCCACAACATCAGCGGGTATATCTTTGGTGACTACGGCCCCCGCGCCGATGACGGTATTATCTCCCACGGTCACGCCGGGCATAAACAGCGCCCCGGCCCCGATCCACACGTTTCG
>CAZQRT010000058.1:0-8513 GCA_964596105.1 uncultured Erysipelotrichales bacterium
TTAAGACATCGGTGACAAATCCCTTCGTCCCGGCGCTGCCGTCTTCGGTGGCGATATAGACATGCTCGCAGAAAGCAGACATCTCTTCGACATAAAGCAGATACTCTTTAGTGCGGGCGCCGATGATGGCATCGACCCTGGCTCCCTGACTGGCCAGTTTTCGTAACTGCGGATACAGCGGAGCGGCCCCGACGCCGCCCGCGACGCCGAGAATATGACCCGTTTTATCTAACTTCGCGGGGACGCCCAGCGGTCCGGCAAAATCTTGCAGGGACTCGCCGGCCTGTTTTTTCGCCAGCATCACGGTGGAATAACCGACAACCTGATAGATGATGGTGATCGTCCCTTTGGAACGGTCGTAATCAGCGATCGTCAGCGGGATGCGCTCCCCGTCCTCGTCCACTCTTAAAATGATGAACTGGCCGGGCTGACAGTTTCGGGCGACATAGGGAGCGTGAATTTCCATCATCTCCACGGCCGGGTTTAATTTTTCCTTGCGCAAAATCTCATACATTTTCTCACCCTCTTGAATTTTATCTTAACGCACTGGAGCATACTTCAGTCAACGAAAAAAGCTCATGGCGAGCTTTTTTACTGGTAGATTTGATGACGGTGTTTTTTCTGATAGGCAACCGTGATCCCGATCATCACAAAGGAAATCAAATTGATCACTAAACCCATGATGAAGGCGCCGTCGTAACTTTTTGTGAAGTCATAAATATAACCGATGATCGGCAGGGCTAAAGAGGTGCCGAGATTGGCGGACAAACTGACCGCCGCGTAGGCTTTCGTATAATTTTCCAGGCCGAAGAAATGCCGTACCAGAAGCGTGATGCCGACCGCCCCGATCGCGTAAACCGAACCGAACAGGATACTCGCGGCATAGAGCATCAGCACCGACCCGCTGTGGCCGCCCATTAGAAGCATGATCAGAGAAATGACGTTGAGCACCATCATGATGATCGTCGAGACGACCGGTCCGACCCAGTCGCTTAAGATGCCGATGATCAGTTTCGCGCCGATGTTGCCCATCATCATCAGACTCATCATCGTGGCGCCTACGGAAGCCGATAAACCGATGGCGACCGAGAAGCCCGTGACATGCTGGCCGATGCCGGAAATCATGGTATACAAAGAGAAGACGGCCATGCAGATGAACGGGACAGAAAAATAGGAGAATTTGCTGTTAGACTGAATCTGCACGGTTTTCGTTCCCTGCTCGGGACTTTCCGTCACCCCGTAAGGCTTTAAGCCCACTTTTTCCGGCGTTAGAGGCAAAGGCAAAACCAAAGCCGGAAGCAGGCACACGAGTATGCAGACGGCCATGATCACATAGGCTTTCTCCCAGCCGTAATTGTTGATGCAGCTAGTAAAGAACGGCGAGAAGATGGCGCCGGCCAGACCGCTGAAGCTTAAGGCGATACTGGTCGCCATGCCGTTTTTCTCCACAAACCAGTTGTTGATGATCATGGTGACCGGCATCGCGGCGAACATGCCGCAGCCGATGCCGCGAATCAGACCGAGAATATTAAAGGCCATCATCGTACGCGCCATAGACATCGCGTAAGTGGATCCGACCGCGAGCGCGGTGCCGACCCAGAGAATGGCTTTAAAAGGAAACTTTTCGATCAGCTTCGGCATCACGAAGGTGATGGCGGCAGTGCCTAAAATGGAAAGCGTGGCGTGAAAAGCGAAGGTTCCTCTTAATACGCCCAGGCTTTCCGAAACCGGTGTGTAAAACACCCCGATGGAATTGTTGCAGATGCCGATCGAAGCGGCAGTCATGCCGCAAAGCAGGGCAATGACATACCAGTGGCGGCCGTTTTTCATGATTGATCTCCCCTTTTCCCTATTATAATTTTGAAAAAAGATTTAAACAAGCATTAAACAAAAAAGATGCCGGGGCTAATCTTGCCGGGCCGTTCTTTTTGTGTTTTCGGTATTCCATCACGGAAAATCTTCTTTATAGATTATGAAAGGCGTCCCGGATACAGGCGAGAACGCTGCCCGCCTTCCTGCCGTCGCCGGTCTCATAGACCTATGCTCCACTCGCCTAAAGGCTTTCCGCGGTCGCCGCCGAGTTGAGCTGAATATTCACTCATTTTTGTAATATTCGTTGCGGGCGGCGACCTTGGCTTTGAAAGTTCGGGATATGTTTTATTTATTTTTCCGGTTCAAACTGCGTCGCGCAGTCTTTCAGCCATGTAATCACATCAATTTGTTGCGGACAGGCTCGCTCGCACTGACCGCAGGCGATACAGTCAGAGGCATGGCCGCCGGTTTCAACAGCTTCCGCATACTGCCGTCTGCCTTCTTCCAGCTGTCCCCACACAAGCTGCTGGTTTCGCGCCGCGAAGATCTCCGGAATGGGAATGTGCTTCGGGCAGCCCGCTGTGCAGTAGTGGCAGGCGGTGCAAGGGATGGACTTCACGCCGGTCATGATCTCCTGCGCCTTGCGGACGGCGGCCTGCTCGTCGGCGTTCAGCGGCTGGAAGTTTTTCATATAGGAAAGGTTATCGCGCATCTGCGCGATGTTGCTCATACCGGACAGCACCGTGATAATGCCGTCCAGAGAAGCCGCGTAACGTATTGCCCAGGATGCATAGGAGGCGTCAGGGTTCGCGGTCTTGAATACCTCCTGCACGGCTTTCGGAGGATTCGCCAGCGCCCCGCCCTTGACCGGTTCCATCACCACGATGGACTTGCCGTGACGCCTCGCGACCTCATAATTTTCCCGTGCCGTCACTCTGGGATTCTCCCAGTCGGCATAGTTGATCTGAAGCTGCACAAATTCCGCGTCCGGGTGGGCGGTCAACAGCTGGTCCAGAATGTCCGGGGTCGCATGAAAAGAAAATCCCCAGTGTTTGATAAGCCCTTTTTCCTTCTGCTCCTTCACAAAATCCCAAATGTGATACTTGTCGTAGAGTTTGTAATTGCCTTTCTGGAGGGCGTGGAGCAGGTAATAATCAAAGTATCCCGCACCGGTGCGCTCAAGGCTGGTATAGAACTGCTGCTTTGCCGTCTTTTCGTTGTGTGCGCCCATCCAAGCGCAAAGCTTGGTAGCCAGGGTAAAGCTCTCGCGGGGATAACGGTCAATAAGCGCGGCCTTTACCGCACGCTCTGACCCGCCGTTATCATAGATATACGCGGTGTCAAAATAAGTCAGTCCCGCCGCCATAAATTCATCTACCATCTGTTTAACCTGATCGATGTCTATTTTGCCGAAGCGTCTCTTCGGCAGCCGCATCAGCCCAAAGCCTAACTTCGGCGTGTTTTCTATAAAATTCTTTTCCATCTTTTCCTCCCATCAGCCAGGCGCTTCTATCGCCCGTGCCGTTATTTTCTGTTTTGAAGATCCCAGCCCAGGAAACTGCCCGCCATTTCCGGTTGCAGCGCCGGCACAGATTCTATGCCACCGCCAGTCACCGGCATCGTTTGAAAATCCAAGAAACACGGTATCATACTCGTCCAGATTCGGGTAACTTTTTAGTTGCGGACGGATAACTCTTCAATGCAAATAACTCCCCGGCATACAAAAAAGATGCCGGGGCATCTTTTTCTCAATGTTCTTTGAAAGCGTCATAATACTTGCTGTAATAACGGAAACGCAAAAGATCCAGAACCATCAGCACCTGATAATTGAATTGAATGCCGTCAAAGTTACCCTTGAGATGAATGACATAATCCGCCTGCATGTTCGGGAAATCCTTGTATTTGATATTTTGCGTCACGAGCACAAAATCACTGTCGCAGATGTGCTGGTTGCGGGCGAGATGGGCGTAATCTTCCATCGTGCGGCCGGTCGCCGTTAAAAACATGACCACATCATCTTCGGTAAACTGGAAGTTTTCATCAAAAGCGTGGTATTCGATGACTTCCTTGCCATAGACGATTAAATCGGTTTGAAAGTCCACGGAAAGGCTGCTCGGGAAATAAGAGCCGATAATGATCAGGCGGTCCTTGTGGAAGATCAGTTCTGTCAGTTCATCAAGCAGCTGATCGAGCTCTTCCTTGCGGTAGCTGTTTTCCAGGGCTTTATAGAACGGGGCGGTGTTCATGGACAGCATTCTGGCGTTGATCTGATCCCAGCGCATGGAATCATCGGCCACCAGTTTGGCGCGCAGCGCGGCAAAGCTGTCAAAGCCGAAATGCCTGGCGAAATCGGTGATTTCCTCCGGGGTGAAGTCCCCTTCAAAGGTGACGTCTTTTAACCGGTAGCTGGCGATGCGCGGATAGTTTTTGACAATAAAACCCGCGATGCGGTATAGATGATTGTCCTCGATACAGCCGTTGAGGTATTTGATAATTCGGGAAATAATAATATTGTCCATCACTTCATCTCCTTCACGCTGATTATATCATAACCGGCGCCTAAACTGAATGAAAAAAGCGGATGCTTTCGCACCCGCCAAAAATTAGTCGAGATCCTCCCCGTTGCTGGCAATGACTTTCTTGTACCAGGCGAAAGAGTCTTTCTTGCTGCGGCTGAAATCACCGGTGCCGTCATCGTGGCGGTCCACATAGATAAAGCCGTAACGTTTCGCGTACTGTCCGGTTCCCGCGGATACCAGGTCAATCGGTCCCCAGGTGGTGTAGCCGATCAGCGGTACGCCGTCCTTGATGGCTTCCGCCATCGCCTGGATATGCGGACGGAAATAATCGATGCGGTAGCTGTCATGGATGCTGCCGTCCTCTTCCACCTTGTCAAACGCGCCTAAACCGTTTTCCACAACCATAAGCGGAGTATGCGGATAGCGGCTGTGCAGCTGATTCAGGGTATAACGAAGACCATCCGGATCGATCTGCCAGCCCCAGTCAGAAGCCTTCAGGTAAGGGTTCTTCGCGCCGTGCGTCATATTGCCGCTGGTCGTTTCCGCGTTCTCGTCGACCGTGACGCAGCTGCTCTGATAGTAGGAGAATGTATAGAAGTCTACGGTGCCCTCTTTAATGATTTTTTTATCTTCCTCGGTAATGTAAGAATAGTCAATACCGTGCTCGTCAAAATAACGGAAGATAAAATCAGGGTATTCGCCGCGTACCTGAACGTCGCCGCAGAAATTGTTCAGATAGTCATCCTGATTCATCGCCGCCAGGACATCTTTCGGATTGCTCGTCAGCGGATAAACCGTGCCGTGCGCGATCATGTTGCCGATCATGAAATCAGGGTTGATCTTGTGGCCCTCGATCACGGTTAACGCACTGGCCACAAATTCATGGTGTAAAGCGGTAAAAGTCTTCTGCGGGTCGGATTTTAAATCGGCGAAGGAAATGCGGTGCGTAGCGTTAATATCCTCGTCTTCCATCAGGCCCAAACCGTAAAGATTGCCGATGCCGCCATCGCCCATGCAGGCGATATTGATCTCGTTAAAGGTCAGCCAGTATTTTACTTTATCTTTATAGCGCTTAAAGCAGGTCTTGGCATACTTGACAAACAAATCAATCGTTTCGCGGGAATAGAAACCGTGATATTTGGTCACGATATTCCACGGAATCTCATAATGGCAAAGGGTTACCAGCGGCTGAATGCCGTATTTCGCGCATTCATCAAAAACATTGTCATAGAACTGCAGGCCTTTTTCATTCGGCTCAGCGTCATCGCCATTAGGATAAATACGTCCCCAGTTGATGGATAAACGGAAGCATTTAAAGCCCATTTCCGCGAATAACGCGATATCCTCTTTGTAATGGTGATAAAAATCGATAGCCTCATGACTCGGATAAAAAGCCTCCGGATCATTTACCGGCAAAAACGTGCGCGGAGTGTTGACATCGCCACCCAGCAGCATGTCAGGAACTGACAGGCCTTTGCCGTCTTCCAGATAGGCTCCCTCGCACTGGTTAGCGGCAACTGCTCCGCCCCATAAAAAGTTTTCAGGAAATTTCATAAGTAGTTCCTCCTTTCATATCTAATTTTATTTTATCTTTGAAAGCGGTTTTTGTCAAACAATTTAGAATGTAACCGTTTTTTCATTTAGGCAAATCCGAGCGAATGTTCGCAAAAGCCGATACATTTTGTTGAAACGGTGTAATGCATACATTAAAAGATATCATAGTTCGCTTTCTTAATACATTCTTTAGGTTTGGCAGATTGACAAATCATTCCGCTCATATTAAAATGAGGATGTAAGGAGGAATGCAAATTGAAAAAGCTTTCATTAATTGCTTTGTCAATGTTGATGCTTTGCGCATGTTCATCAGGCGGCAATGAAGCCACAACAAAAAAAGGAGAAGCGCAAAAAACCATTGAAAATCAAGGCAACGAGGAAATCGTGAAGGTTGAAGTTACACTGGACGGCGACGACAAGATCACCGCTATTAACTTCAACGAGACTTACAACGCTCAGAAGGATACTAAGAAGGATCTTGGTGACGACTATGGCATGAAGAGCGCTTCCGGTATCGGCAAAGAGTGGTATGAGCAGGTCGGCGATCTGGAAAATTACGTTGTTGAGAATGGTCTTGACGCTGTAGTCCTTGATGAAGAAGGATATGCTACCGGTGATGTCAAGGCGATCTGCACGATCAATCTTTCCAACCTGATCGAAACTGCCAAAGAAGCAGTAGCCAACGCTAAATAATTTAGGCGCAAAAAAATCGCAGAGCAATCTGCGGTTTTTTTATAATAAACAAAGCTTTCGCGCGCCCGCCTGCCAGGTTTCCTCATCCCACAAAGAAGCCTGCACCTCGCCGATATGCGCCTTGCGCAAATAAAACATGCATAAGCGGCTCTGCCCGATACCCCCGCCGATACTGTAAGGCAGTTCTTTGTTTAAGACATGCTGATGAAAAGGGAGCTGCAGGCGCTCTATGTGCCCGCTTTTTTCCAGCTGCGCCACCAGTGACTTCTCATCGACGCGAATACCCATGCTGGAAATCTCCAGCGCGCTGTCGAGCGGAGCGTGATAGACGATGATGTCGCCGTTCAACTGCCAGTCGTCATAATCAGGCGCGCGCCCGTCATGCCGGCGTCCTGATTTTAAAAGATCGCCAATCTGCGTCACACAAACCGCGCGGTACAACTTCACGACGGCCTCTTCTCTTTGCCGCGGCGTTAAATCCGGATAGCGGTCCTCCAGCTCCTGGGCGGAGATAAAGTAAATATCATCAGGCAAGAGCGCTTCTCCAAGCTCCGGATAACGGTCCAGCACCATTTCCTCCACCGCTTTCACAAGGCTGTAGATCTTTCTCACCGTCGCATGAAAATAATCCATGGTGCGGTCTTTTTTTTCGATCACCATCTCCCAGTCCCACTGGTCCACATACAGCGAATGAAGATTGTCCAGCTCCTCATCGCGGCGAATCGCGTTCATATCCGTATACAGTCCCGTGTGCGGCAGAAAACCATAGCGCTGCAAAGCGTCCCGTTTCCATTTCGCCAGCGACTGAACGATCTCAATCTCGTCATCTTTTAAAGCTTTGGCGTGAAAAGCCACCGGCCGCTCCACCCCGTTTAAATCATCATTCAAACCGGTATTTTTCAGTAAAAACAAAGGCGCGGATACCCTTGTCAGACACAGCGTTTCCGCCAGCCCTCTTTCAAAAGTATCCTTGACCATTTTTATCGCGATTTCCGTATCCATTAAATTTAAAGCTGACTTGTAACCGTCGGGAATAACAATCATCTTGACCACTCCTGTTGAATTTTTTTCCATTATAATGAAGTAATCACAGGAAGTCAATAAAAAACTATCATCATAAAGTGTTTTTATCTATCGTGATGTAAAGCTCGGCATCCTTGAACTCGTCATAGAAAACCGATAAATCAAGATCCTTTCTGGTAAAGATATCAAAGGCGATGACGGTTTCGGGATGATGGGCAACGCGAAAATCATGGATCGTCGCTTCCTCGTCCAGCCCCCTCAACAAGCCGGCCACTTTCTGATAAATGAGATGATCCTGTTTGTCGTCAGTCACGATCGGATCGAGATGAATCGTCGCCTGCATATGAAACTTATTCGCGATTTCCCGTTCAATATGGTCGATGACCTCATGCGCGGTCACCGCGTCAATATTAGTGGAGGTTTCGACATGCAAGGTCACAAAGCGGTTCTCCACGCCGTAATCATGAACCATGACATCGTGAACCCCTAAGATCAAAGGATGATCCAGCACCAGCGCGGTAATTTGATTCACGAGATCCGCGTCCGCCCTTTTGCCTAAGATCAAAGTCAGGGCGTCACGGATAATGCCAAGCCCGGATAAAGCGATAAAAACGGCCAGTCCCGCGCCAAGATACCCGTCACACGCCGGCCACAGAAAAGAAAGGAAAACCGTCGCGCTGGCCAGCACATCATTGCGGCTGTCCTGGGCCGCCGCCAGCAGAGCGCTGCTTTGAATTTTCTTTCCCGCCTCATGATACATTACCGCCATGCCGGCCTTGATCACAATCGCCAAAATTAGCACAACCAGCGCTGCCCAAGAAAAGGAAACCGGAACGGGATGAAACACCTTGCGTAACGCCGACCAGAACAGCTCCCAGGCGGTAAACAAAATAAAAACGCCGATCCCCAAAG
>CAZQRT010000059.1:0-8281 GCA_964596105.1 uncultured Erysipelotrichales bacterium
GGCGATGCGGGAAGATATCATCAAAATGGGCGGCCAGGTTCGTTTTTCCTCTTGTCTGACGGATATTTTCATTGATCATCACCGTCTGACCGGGATCGAGATCAACCATCAGGAGCGTCTTTCCTGCGACGCGCTGGTGCTCGCCATCGGGCATAGCGCCCGGGACACTTTTCATATGCTGGCAGAACGAAATGTTCCGCTTGTAGCGAAACCATTTGCGGTGGGCTTGCGCGTGGAGCACAGGCAGCGTGTGATTGATGAAACCCAGTACGGGGCGGCATATCGTTACTTAAAGCCGGCCAGCTACAAGACGACCGACGGGCGCGGGGTCTATACCTTCTGCATGTGTCCGGGCGGGCAGGTGATCGCCGCGGCCAGCGAGCAGGGACATCTTGTTGTGAATGGCATGAGCGATTATGACCGCCGTCAGGATAACGGCAACAGCGCGGTTGTTGTCGGAATATCCAAAGGAGATCCTTTCGCGGGCATCGCGTATCAAAGAGAACTGGAGCAAAAGGCCTTTGATCTAGGGGGCGGCGATTTTCGCGCCCCGGTGATGACCGTCGGGGATTATCTGAATGAGCGGCTGACAGGGCTGGGGGATATTGTCCCTTCTTACCGCCCCGGGGTTAAATTAGCCAATCTGGCGGAATTATTTGATGATGACATCAATGATAAATTACGAAGCGGACTTGTGACTTTCGGGAAAAAGCTGCCGTTTTTCCAGGATGAGCAGGCGGTATTGACAGGCGTGGAGAGCCGTTCTTCCAGTCCGGTGCGGATTTTACGCGACAGCCATTACCAGTCGCCAATTGTTGGGATTTATCCTTGCGGCGAGGGCGCGGGGTACGCGGGCGGCATTATGTCCGCGGCCGTGGACGGCTTGAATGTGGCGCTGGAAATCTTAAAGCAATAAAAAAAAGAGACATCTTATGATGTCTCTAATTTTTTTGATCAATGGCGTCAAAAGCATGCGTGCGGGTAATCCAGAAAGCGGCGATAACCATCAGGATGCCGGCGAAAAGGAAGATGGATGTCGAGCCGAACCAGTCCAGCATGTATCCAAAAATCAAGGAATAAACCGCTCTGCCGACCGAGACGGTGGCGTTGTAAAGCGAGACCGCGGTGCCGTAGGAATCATCAGGGATGCTCGCTTTCAGGTAGGCGAGGTTGCCCACGGTGGAGACGCCGGTCGCCAGGCAGTGCACGAGGCTGGCGATCAAAAAGACGGCGGAGTTCGGGGCGATGACATAGATAGCGTAGCGGACAACCAGGACGATCGCGTTTAAGAGGTAGATTTTTTTGTAGCCGTATTTGTCGAACCATTTGCCGATGAAACCTAAAAGCAGGATTTCCGGAAAAGCGGTGGCCGCCGTGAACAGGCCGGCGCTGTTGGAACCGCCGCCTAACTGGTTGACCATATGGATGCCGGCATAGCCGTTGGCGCTGTCCATCAGGACAGTTGTGAGAAGGGAAAGGATGGCGATAAAAAGAAACTTGCGGTTACTTAATACGGCTAGAATGCTTCCTTTCGGCTTGTCAGTTTCCTTCGCTTCGCTTTTCGTATTCGGGAAAGTCAGAGCGATCGCCAGCGACAAAAGCAGAAGAGTGATATAGATCACAAGCATGCGGGAATAGTCGTTTTTGGTGACAAGCTGGCCGACTAACACACTGCCGACGACAAAGCCCAGCGAGCCCATGGAACGGATAAAGCCGTAGTTGGTGTGGTTTTTGGTGGCGAAGTTCATGGCCTGGACATCAGATAAAGGCATGATGCCGGAGCGGCACACCTCGAGGATGATGCCGGAGATCAGCACCGCGAGATAGCCCGTCTGGATGCTGTAAAGGTAGGCCGCGACGATCGATGATCCCAGCGAGATCAGCAAGAGCCATTTGTAGCGGCCGGTCTTATCGCCGGCCACACCCCACAAAGGCACCACAAACACCGCGACGATCAGGGTGCAGAAGGTAAAGATGCCCAGCTGGGCGCCGCTGAAGCCCTGGTTGACTTGCAGGTACTGATTGATGTAAGGCATAAATCCGCCTAAAGCGGAAAAGGCCAGCAGATAAAACAGGGCGAACAGGCCGTTTTGTTTTTTTACGTCATTTTTCATGATGGCATCCTTTCATAAGTTTCCATGAGATCCTCCCACTTTTTTTCTAAAGCCCGGATCTCATCATCATATTGATTATATTTTTCATAGTCTTCTTCGTTTTCATCGCGCAGGGCTGTCAGTCGGGTGAGCTCCTGTTCGATCGCCTCCAGCTCGCGGGATATTTTGCGCTTTTCCCGGTCCGCTTTCGGGGCGGGTCTTTTAACGGGCGGCGGGGCCTTAATTTGCGTGGCGGCCAGATAGTCGTCGTAGTTGCCCGGGAAGTCCTGCCAGTGATGACCGTCAAAGGCCCATATCCGGGTCGCGATTTTGTTGATGAAGTAGCGGTCATGCGAGACAAACAGCATCGTGCCGGAAAAATCCTCAAGGGCGTCCTCGAGAATTTCTTTACCGGTGATGTCGAGATGATTAGTCGGTTCATCCAGTAAAAGAAAATTGGCTTTTTTTAATAACAGCTTGCAGAGCACGACGCGGCTTCTTTCCCCGCCGGACAGCTGCCCGATCGTCTTGAAAACATCCTCGCCTTTGAAAAGAAAGGCGCCCAGGGCGTTGCGCACCTCGGTATGGGTCATCTTCGGATATTCGTCATGCACCTCGTCAAAGATGGTTTTACTGAAATCCAGGCTTTCATGGAGCTGATCGTAGTAGCCGGTCTCGACATTCTGGCCGTAGACGATGGTGCCTTTGATTGGGGTAATTTCCCGCATGATGATTTTTAAAAGCGTGCTTTTGCCGATGCCGTTGGGGCCGATCAAAGCGACGCGGTCAGCGCGGAAAATGTCCAGGTTCACATGTTCAAACAGGACGCGGTCATCATAAGACATGGCCAGATCTTTGATTTTCAGGATTTCTTTGCCCGGGGTGAGGCGCGGGGCGAAGGTCAGCCTCATCGCGTCGTCATCGTTTTCCGGACGCGTGACTTTTGTCATTTTCGCCAGCTGTTTTTCTTTGCTTTTGGCGCGCCGGATCTGCTTTTCGCGGTTAAAAGAGCGTAATTTCGCGATGCTCTCTTCCTGCTTTTTGATGATTTTCTGCTGATCCTGATAGTGTTTTTCCGCGATTTCGCGGTTTTTGTTTTTTTCCTCGAGATAATGAGCGTAGCCGCCTTTGTACATGACGGATTTGCCGTGCTCGATGGCCAGGATGGATCCGGCTATCTGGTCGATGAGATAGCGGTCATGGCTGACAAAAAGGATCGCCTTGGGATAGGTTTTCAGATAGCTTTCCAGCCAGGTCATGGCGGCGATGTCGAGGTGGTTGGTCGGCTCATCCAGGAGTAATAAATCCGGCTCTTCCAATAGCAGTTTACCTAAGGCGAGGCGGGTTTTCTCCCCGCCTGACAGCACCCTGACAGGTTTGTCTTCGGTAAATCCCAGGCCGTTGAGGACGCCGTTGATGCGGCTGTCTACGCTGTAGCCGCCGCGCTCGGCGAAGGTGTGGGTGAGGGTGTCGTAGCGGTTGAAGAGGGCTTCATCGCTGTTTTCGTTCATGGCTTTTTCCAGTTCGCGGATTTCGTTTTCTAGGGCTTTCAGGTCGGAAAAAACTTGACTGAGGACCTCACGCACGGTTAAGGCGGGATCAAAGACCGGGTTCTGGGTGAGGAATCCGCGTTTGACGTTGCCGATATAGCTGATCGCGCCGCCGTCGCTGTCGAGGTTTCCCGCGAGGATATTCAGCAGGGTGGACTTGCCGGCGCCGTTGCTGCCGACGATGGCGATTTTGTCTTTCTGGTCAATATGAAAGGTGATGCCGTCGAGCACCACTTGCTCAGAAAAATGTTTTTGCAGCTGAGAAACAGATAACAGCATCGCGGATCACCGCCTTAATCTTAGCAGTTTAAAGGCCATTAAGCAACCGGGAGTTCACGGAATTTTAGCTTGTATAATGGGCAGGGGTATTGTATAATCGTGGTTATAAAAAAAGGGGGAGTGAACATGCTGTTGGAAAAACGAATCCGTAAATTCGCGAGTGTTCCTGATACATTTCGTCTCGTTGTGATCAGTGACATTCACGCTCACAATCAGCTGTTCAATCAGCTGCTGCACCGGGTGGCGTTAAAGGATGAGGATTATTTGATCATTCTTGGCGACATTATTGAAAAAGGTCCCAACAGTCTGGAAACCCTCTACAAGATTCGCGATCTTTTGGAGCAAAGGGAGAACACGATCGTGCTGGCCGGCAACTGCGAGGCGGTGGTTCTGGAGCTGTTGAAAAATGAAGAGCGCGCTGAGGATTTGAAAAACTATGTTCAGAATGCCCCGTGGGGATCGCTGTTGAAGGACAGCGCGGAGGCTTTGAATCTCGATGTCGCGCGTCTTGGGGCCAGGGATCTTCAGCGGCAGCTGGCGCAGTATTTAAGCAAGGAGATCGCGATTCTGTCCAGTCTGGATACCGCGGCGGTTTTTGACCGTTATATCTTCGCGCATGCCGGGATCGGGCAGCGCGATGACTGGGAGAATTCCAGTATGGCGGAGTTTCTGGAGCAGCAGAATTTTCTTTATAAAGGTCATACGCTGTCTGATTATTATGTTGTCACCGGGCATTTTCCGGTCAGCAATTATTCCGACATGACGATTGACAACTCCATTATCATCAGCCATCAGAAGCATATTATCGCGATTGACGGCGGGCTGGGGGTCAAGGATATCTGCCAGCTGAACGCTCTGGTGATTCAAAAGGAGGAGGACGGTTATCTGTATTTTCCTTACTCGGTGGATCCTTTTGAGAAATGTGAGGTTTTATTCCGCTCTTATCCGAAGTTTGCCAGCACGGTGAAGGTTTCCTGGCCGTACCGGGAAATTGAGGTGCTGCAGGTGGGAACGTCGTTCTCGTGGTGCCGCAAGCTGGTCACGGATGAGCTGGTTCATATTAAAAATGAGTTTATTTATGAGAAGAACGGTCATTATTACTGCATGGATGATTATATCTCCAGCATGATTGATGCTCAGGTTGGCGATAAGGTCAGTCTGGTGAAGACGTATGGCAAGTATGCTTATGTGATGAAGGACGGCCGCGTGGGCTGGATCCGGCAGGACCGTCTCAAGCCGCTCACGCATCATTAAAGGGGAGGCTGGTTCATGAAAGAGGTGCTGAATCCCCTGGAGATCGTGGACGCTTATCTGGCCGGGGTTGATAACAAGGTCCGTTACAGTTTCTGGCGGCTGTGGTTTCTGGGCATGATGGCGGGGGCTTTTATCGCTTTAGGGGCTGCCGCCAGTAATGTTGTCATGCATAACATCAGCAATGTCGGGCTGCAGCGGTTTCTCGGCGCGGCGATTTTCCCGATCGGTTTGATGCTGATTATCGTGGTCGGCGGGGAGCTTTTCACCGGGGATTGCCTGGTATTGCTGGGGGTCGTCAACGGGCGGATTTCCTGGCCGCAGTTCTTTAAACTTCTGGTGATTGTGTTTTTCTCTAATTTTGCCGGGGCCGTATTGGTGGCGGCTTTGGTCAGCCTGTCGGGGCAGTGGCATTATTCGAGTGATTTATTGGGGGCTTTTACTTACCGCATGGCTGTCACGAAAAGTCAGATCAGCCCGGTGGCCGCTTTGGCTTCGGGGATTTTGTGCAATATCATGGTGTGCAGCGCGGTGCTGATGGCGCTTAGCTGCAAAAGCGCGGCGGGCAAGATTCTTTCCTGTTTCTTTATCATCATGGGTTTTGTCCTTTCCGGTTATGAGCACTGTGTCGCCAATATGTATTATTTGTCGGCCGGTTATTTCGCTTCTTTGAATCCCGCGTATGTCTTGAAGGCTACAGAGGTTTACGGCGCTTTGCCGGCTTTGGAGTTTGGAAATATGCTGATGAGTCTTGTCATGGTGACGATTGGCAATATCATCGGGGGATGCGCGGTGGCGCTGGTCATGCAGCAGGTCAAAGCAAACAAGTTGTTGAACTAAAAAAGAGGCATCAGCCTCTTTTTGTGTCTTTGATCCACGGTTTAATCAGGGCCAGGCGGTCCTCAATATCCTTGTAGTCTTTGAGGCGCCATTTCCAGTTTGGATCACCGAGGGTGCCCGGGGTGTTAAGGCGGCCTTCATCTTTTAAGAAGAGGATGTCCTGGGCCGGGAAGATGACGGTGTCCGCTTTGCTTTTTAAAACATAGTGGATGATTTTTAAATCGATGGTGGTTTCTTTGTAGCCGTGTTCGCACAGATACTGCCAGGTTTTCGCGCGTTTTTCAAAGGGCAGGTCCAGATACCAGGAGAACAGGGTCTGGTTGTCGTGGGTGCCGGTATAGAGCACGAGGTTTCTGGTTTTTTCAATCAGGGTGTTATCGGTATCGGGATCGAAGTGAAACTGGATGACTTGCATGCCGGGCAGTTTGTAGTCGTCTCTGAGCTTGAGTACCTCAGGGCGCAGATCGCCTAAATCTTCGGCGACGATTTTGAGGCGCGGGAGGGTTTTTTTGAGGTTGTCGAAGAAGTCGTGAGACGGGCCTAGAATCCATTTGCCTTCGATGGCGGTCGGGCAGGAGGCCGGGATTTTCCAGTAGGTGTCGAAGGCGCGGAAGTGGTCGATGCGGATGATGTCGAACAGTCTGGAGATGTGTCTGAGGCGGTCGGTCCAGAAGGCGTAGTGGTCTTTTTTCATTTTGTCCCAGGCGTAGATGGGGTTGCCCCAGCGCTGTCCGGTGGGACTGAAGTAATCAGGCGGGACGCCGGCGATGTAGGTCGGGCGGCCTTCTTTGTCGAGCAGGAACTGATCGCGGTTCATCCAGACGTCCACGGAGTCGAGGCCGACGTAGAAGGGGATATCGCCCATCAGAAGGACGTCCTGTTTTTTGGCGTAGGCTTTTAGTTCATAGAACTGCTCGTAGAACAGAAACTGTAAAAACATGGCGTAGTCGATTTCGTCCTGATGCCAGCGCAATAGTCTCGGATCTCTGGTCTGGGGCCAGTCGCGGTATGGTTTTTCCCATTCTGTCCAGCTTTTCAGGTCGTGGAATTTTTTGAAGGCGGAGTAGACGGCGTAGTCGCGGGCCCAGCGTTCCTGATCTTTGAATTTAGCGAAGGCGATCTCTTTTTCGGAATCCATTTTCATCGTCGCGTAGGCGATGTGAAAGTACATGTCTTTTTCTTTTTCCGCCTCTTCGTAAGATGCCTGTCCTTCTGGGTAGGAACGGTGCAGGATGTCCTCTTCTTTGATGTAGCCTTTTTCTAAAAGCCATTCCGGGCTGATTAGTAATGGTTCGCCGGCTTTTGAGGAGTAGGGCTGATAAGGGGAGTGTCCGTAGCCCAGCGGGTTCAGGGGCAGCATCTGCCAGAGGTGAATGTGGTTTTTATGTAAGATATCCAGCCATTTTTTTGCCCCGGGGCCAAGGTCGCCAATGCCAAAGTCGTTGGGCAGGGCGGATACGGGAAGTAAAATACCTGCCAGTCGCTTCATAAAGCTTCCTCCTTTTTTCACACCTATTATAGCTTTTTTCGGGCGGTTTGTATATGCTTATAAGGGGAAAGGTGATGATCTCATGGACAAGACGTTCACGGTAAAAAATGATATGGCGCTGGAGGATTTTCTTTTAAAGTATTCCGGGCAGAGTAAGAAGAGCATTCATCAGGCTTTTATGTCGCGTCGCCTTTTCGTGGATGATAAAGTTGTGACCGATAAAAGGCAGGCGTTAAAAGCCGGGCAGACGGTCCGGTTCATGTTGGAAAGTTCCCTGCCCATTCTTTATGAGGATAGGGATTTAGTGGTGATAAACAAGCCGGCGGGGCTTTTAAGCATCGCCGATGAGCATGAAAAAGAGAAGACGGCTTATCATCTCGTGCATGAGTATGTTGTGAAGAAGGATCGTAAAAACAAAGTTTTTGTCTTGCACCGTTTAGATAAAGATACCTCGGGGATTTTGATGTTCGCGAAAAACGTGGAAACGCAAAAGCTGTTTCAAAGCAAATGGAATGAATATTGTCTGTGCCGCGGTTATACGGCGCTGGTCCATGGCATCTTCAAAGAAAAAAAGGGCACGCTTCGTTATTATCTGAAGGAGAATAAGGCGCGGTCGGTTTATATCGCCAAAGACGGGAAGCTGGCGGTGACGGATTATGAGGTGATCGCGGAAAGGAATCATTATTCGCTGGTGCGCTGTAATCTTCAGACCGGGCGCAAGCATCAGATTAGGGTCTCTTTGAAGGCCATCGGGCACCCTGTGGCGGGTGATGACCGCT
>CAZQRT010000060.1:0-7554 GCA_964596105.1 uncultured Erysipelotrichales bacterium
GTCACGATTCTCGCCACCAGGCTTTTAAGCCGGCTTGGCCTGGGCAAAGAAAACACCCTGCTGATCTCGATCATCGGGGTATTAATGACCGCCTATGTGACCAGCGGCTACTTCTACGGCATCTGCTCCGCCTTTATCATGGCGATGGCCTTCAACTACTTCGATACCGCCCCTTTCTACAACTTCCGCATGACCGACACCGCCGATATTTTATTCGTTTTGTGCTTTTTAATCTGCTCGCTGATCGCCTGCAATCTGACCAACCGCTTCCACGAGCAGCTCGAGATCACCCGGCGCAATGAGCAGATCACCGCGCAGCTGTACGCCCTCGCCGACCAGCTCCACTCTCTCTCGGGAACCGATGCCATCATCGCCTACGCCGAGCAGTATCTCGAGGAGACCTTTCATACCAAAGCCCGCGTCACCCTCGATCCGCCCAAAGAAAACGAGGTCGCCTTAATAAGCAAAGACCGCGTGATCGGATCGATCCAGATCAGCGGCTACCAGAATGAGGAGCTGTTTCAGGCTATCGCCAACCAGATCGCCAATACCTTAGACCGCGAGCTCACCTACGCCGAGCAGGAAAAAATCCGCCTCGCCATGGAAAGCGAGCACACGAAAAACAACATGCTCAAGAGCATCAGCCACGATTTAAGAACCCCTTTAACCGGCATCGTGGGCGCCAGCCACCTTATCATGGAACACTCCACCGACCCCAATATCACCCAGCTTTCCAAAGATATCAACGAGCAGGCGAAATGGCTGGCGACGATGGTGGAAAACATCCTGAGCATGTCGAAAATCGAAAGCGACCACCTCACCATCAACAAAAACCTGGAACTGGTGGATGATCTCGTCCACAGCGCCTTGTCGCTTGTGATCGGTTTGGAAAACCGCCAGGTTCAAGTGGAGCTTCCCGAGGAGCTGACCTTTGTCAATGTCGACGGCAAACTGATCGTCCAGGTGCTCTGCAACCTGCTTGACAACGCCGTCAAATACACGAAAGAAAACGGCCGCATTACCATTCAGGTCAAAAAGCTTGATGACAATGTCCTGTTTAGTGTCAAAGATGACGGCCAGGGCATCAAAGCGGAAGAAATCGATCACATCTTCGATGAGTTTTATACGACCAGCGCGGATTCCCGCAAGGGCATTGGTTTAGGGCTGACGATCTGCCAGGTCATCATCCATGAACACGGCGGGGAAATCTGGGCGGATCCAAATGTCAAAAAAGGCGCCTGCATATCCTTCCGGCTGCCTTTGGAAAGGGGAATCGATGTCGATGAGCCAGCCGATCTTGATCGTTGAAGACGATCCCTACATCACCAAGTTTATGAAAATGGCCCTCGAGGAAGAGGGCTATGAACTGATCCACGCCGAAAGCGGACAGCAGGCCCTGCAGCTTTTTCAGACCGTGCCTTTGGAGCTGATCATTTTAGATCTGGGCCTGCCCGATATGGACGGTCTTGATCTGATCCGCCAGTTTAGAGAAAACACCAGCGTGCCCATCATTGTCGTCTCGGCCCGGATCGAAGAGACGGAAAAGATCAAGGCTTTGGATCTGGGCGCCAATGATTATGTCACGAAGCCTTTCTATATGGGCGAGCTATTGGCGCGGATTCGCGTCGCCCGGCGTTTAAAAGCCGATCAGGCGGAAGACTACTTTGAGAAAGACGATCTCAGGGTTGATTTCAAAAACCGCGCCGTCACCGTCAATGGCAAAAATGTTCATTTGACGCCGATGGAATACAGCCTGTTAAAGCTTCTCATCGATAACCGCGGAAAAGTGCTGACCCATAACTTTCTGCAGCGGGAGATCTGGGGATATGTCGATCAGTCTAACCAGAATGCCCTGAGGGTGTTTATGGCCACCCTGCGCAAAAAGATCGAGAAGGACACTAACCATCCCCGCTTTATCATCACCGAGGTCGGGGTCGGCTACCGCTTTATCAACGACCGCGAAAATTAGATGATTTCCCCCTCATAGGGCGGAATCTCGCAGTCTAAATAGGCTTCCAGGGCTTTGATCATGAGGGTGAAATCATGACCGTGGTGAAGCCCTGAGATGGCCACCGTATAACAGTGCTCATCACCAACAAAAATCGGGAAAGCCCCGCCGACGGCCAGCGCGCCTTCGGATAAAGCAAGATGATGAGCGTATCCCCATAAACTGCAATGGCCGGTTTCCAGCACGGCCTTTCTTTTTGCCATCGCGAACTGTTTGTTGCGGATTTTTTTGTCGTTGTCGATAAAGCTGAACACCTCGCATGCATCGCTTTCCCGGATGATGAAAATCGCCGCCTGCTCGTGAAAAGTATCGCTTAATTCCACTAACAGGCAGCCCAGTTTCAAAGCCTCGCGGCTGTCAAAATAAGCGAGGTGAAAATAGCTTTCAATCGTTTCCAAATCCATTGATGATCCTCCTTTTTTTCTTTACATCGGCTTTATTTCTATTTAAAATGATACCCAAAAGAAAGGGGAAAGCAACCATGAAATTACAAGAAATGTTAAAGATCGCGCTCGATCTTTGCGGTCTTCAGGACATGCCGGAGGACAGCGGCTGCGTCTATGACAACGGCAAGGACATTCATAAAGTTCTGGCCGGGATCGATATGTCGGCGGCGGAGCTGATGATCGCCAAGCAGCTCGGTTTCGACTGCGTGGCCCAGCACCATCCCAACGGCATCGTCAACAAGGAGGCCGGACAGTTACTGGCCCGCGATCACATGTACAAGCTGATCGAGGCGGGCGTGCCGAAAAACCAGGCCCAGAAACTGGCCTACGGGCGCGTTAAACAGATGCATCAGGGCATGCACGGCCGCAACATGGCCAATATGTCCAGTGTCGCCAAACTGCTCGATATTTGCGATTTAGCCCTGCATACGCCGGCCGACCGTCTCGCCGAGAGTTATACCCAGAACAAAATGAACGAGCTGATGGCGAAAAATCCTGACTGCACCTGCGGGGACATCATCGATGAGCTGATGAAGATCCGCGAGTACCAGGCCGCTTATGATACCCAGAAACCGGAAATCTGGGCCGGCCAGCCGGACAGTGTCGCCGGAAAGATCTATGTCTGCATGTACGGGGTCGGCGCGCCGGATATCGCGGAGTACAACGCCATGGCTGACGCCGGCATCGGCACGTTTGTCACGATGCACGCCACCAGAGAGGTCATCGAAGGTTTCCAGAAGTACAACAAGGCCAACCTGATCATCGCCGGACATATGTCCAGTGACTCGCTGGGCTTCAATCAGATTCTCGACGCCTGGGAAGCCAAGGGCCTTGAGATCGTCCGCATCAACGGCATCGTTTAATGAATATCCAGGCGGTATTTTTTGATATCGACGGGACTTTGGTTCCCTTTGGCTGGGATCATTTACCGGCCAGCACCAGAACAGCTCTGGATGCCTTAAGAGCGAAGGGCATCAAGGTGATTATCGCGACCGGCCGTCCCCCGAACAGCATCCATCATATGGACGCCATGTATACCTTTGACGGCTATCTGTGCGCCAACGGCCAGTACTGTTATGATCATGAGGGCGTCATTCATGAGGAGTATCTGCCGGTATCCTCATTGGAAAAGCTGATTCCTTACACTCATGAAAAGAAAATCCCCGTGCTATACGCGACCCTCGAGAAAAGCTACCGCAATATTTATAACCATGAGGATTATGATCTGCACTGGCCGCTGCTGCCTGATGACGATTTTCTTTTAAGGCAGAAAATCATTCAGCTGATGGCTTATATTGACGAGAAGGATGACGAGGAGTTTTTAACCCATCTCCCTGGCGCTAAATCAGCGCGCTGGACGGACCGTTTCGCCGATATTATTCCCGTGAACGGCGGCAAGGATCAGGGCATCGACGCCATGATCGCTCATTACCATATCCCTTTAACAAATGTCATGGTGTTTGGGGACGGGGGCAATGATCTTTCCATGATCAAACATGTCCCTTACGGCATCGCCATGGGTAACGCCAGTGACATTGTCAAAGCGTCCGCTTATTATGTGACAGCTGATGTCGAAAAAGACGGCATCTATCAGGCCTTGAAGCATTTTCAGGTGATTTAAAAAAGCAAGGATGACTCCTTGCTTTATTTCTTTTCTTCAGTTTCAGGCTTTTTCTCTTCTTCCTTCTTGCCCTCTAACTCCATGAAGCGCTTCTTCTGCTCTTCGAGCTTCTTGGCGATTTCATCAGAGAACTTGCGCTCGATCAGGTTAACCGGGGAATTCAGGATCTGCTCGGCGTATTTGACGACGAAGTTCAGGGTGATCATGAAGGAATCAGGATCGAGATGTTCCATGGTGTCATAATGGTTATGAATCTGGGCGCCGCCCATCGGGGCTAATCTCGCGAAGGTGCAGCTTGGCACGCCGGCCTGGGCAAAGCTGGTGGAATCGCTGGAATAGAGATCCATTTTCGTCTGCACCGGATAGCCTTCCAGTTTCGCCAGGTACTCGATGCCGTGCATCGTGCTTTCGCTGGCGGAGACGGTGACTTCCTCATAGCCGATCGTGACACCGGTCATATCAAAGTTGATATTGTAGATATACTTCTCCAGCTCATCCTTGTGGGCCTCGCAGTATTTGCGGGAGCCGACTAAACCGATTTCCTCGGATCCGCACCAGATGAATTTCACGGTGCGCTTCGGGCGGTGTTCCTGGAAATAATGCATGAGTTCCATGATGGTGATGGAACCGGTCATGTTGTCCCAGGCGCCGCTGGAGTAGCGGACGGAATCATAGTGGGCGGAAAAGGCGACAATTTCTTCCGGCTTTTCAGTGCCTTCGATGGTGGCGACGACATTCTGGGACTGGCCTTTCTTGTCGCTGTCGGCTTTCATGATGATCTTGACTTCTTCCGGACGGCTTCTCACGATCGTCTCGGCGTCACTGATATGAACGACGATGCCCGGAATGCTCTGCGGCTTGCCAAAGGCGTTGCGCGGTCTTAATTCCGCTTTTAAATCGTCAGGATCGGTGAAGTTGCCGTGGGTGGCGATATAGCCGAGGGCGCCGGCTTTGATCAGCTTCTCGGTCTGCTGCGGCATCATACGGCCCGATACCAGACAGATTTTGCCTTTCACATCCAAAAGATTGGCGTCAAGGCCATTTTCGATATAGATGAACGGGGCGGTAATGCCCTCATCAGGGGTATTGGCGGTTCTGCCGATACCGATTACCGGATATTCTTTATACTCCGGTTTCGTAACCGCTAAAAAAGCCTTCTCAATCTCAGGCATGTCGATTTCATAAGACTCGAGATGAGCCTCGACGCCCGCCTTTTCACATTCTGCTAAGATCATGTTGGCGGCATCGCGCTCAGCCTGGGTTCCGGTGACTCTCTCAAAGCTCAGCTTGGTGAGATTTTCCCAGGCTCTTTGTTTGTTTACAGACATTTTAATCTTCCTCCTCCCGGCTATCATAGCCCTTTTTCCATGGTATTTCAATATAATTTTAATTTTTCCACTTTGTCGAAATCAGAGTTCGCTTTTTAGAAAATCAATTCAAATTCGTTGACAGCACAGTAAAAATGGGATAAGGTTAAAAAGAAATGAAGGAGGTATTTTTATGGACAAAGTTCGCGCCTTTGATACCCTGAAAAGGCTCGCTTTTGAGCGTGTTTCCGGCACGGAAAAAGAGCTGGAAGCGGCTCATCTCATTATCAGCGAATGTGAGAAAATCGGGGTGGAGGCACACCTTGAAGACTTTGAAATTCCCCAGCCGAATGTCACGAATGTCAAATTAGAGATGACAAAGCCGGAGGTCAAGGAGTTCTACTGCACCGGACAGGGCCGCAGCGGAACCACGCCGCCGGAGGGCATTAAGGCTCCATTAGTCTACTTAAATGACGCCAAGGCGGTCGATATGATTGATGTCAAGGGCAAGATCGTCCTTTCCACCGCCGGCATGGGCGGCGATTTAAGGAAGAAGCTGGTCGAGAAAGGTGCCGTCGGCTATATTGTCACCTGGGGCGGCTTCTATGATGACGACATCATGAAAACGCAGGTTCCGCACCGTTTCGCACGTTTTAAACCGGATGACACGTCCAACTTCCCGGGCGTGATGATGAATCTCTATACCGCTGAGCAGCTCTTGAAAGAAAAGCCGGAAGAGGTCCATATGATCCTGGAGCAGGACGGCGACGCGAAAGGGACTAGCCGCAATGTGGTCGCGACCATTCCGGGCACGGATTTAAAAGACGAGACGGTGGTTTTCTCCGCGCATTATGACTCGGTTGAGTTTTCCAGCGGGGCCTGGGACAATGGCACCGGATCGATTACGATCATGGAGTTAATGCACTACTTCCATGAGCATCAGCCGCGCCGCACGGTGAAGTTTGTATGGTGCGGATCGGAAGAGATCGGCCTGTTAGGATCGTGGGCTTACTGCGAGCAGCATAAAGAAGAACTGGAAAAGATTATTCTCAATATTAATTTCGATATGACCGGTGTATTGATGGGCACGCAGATGGTGTTTGGTTCGGTGGACCGTTCGATCGTGGACCGCGCCGTTTACCTGGGCAAGGTCAAGGGTCTGTATCTGGGAAGTCATATGGGCATGATGTCCAGTGACTCTTCAAGTTTCGCTTTGCATGGCGTGCCGGCGATCTGCTTTGGTACGATGGGACCGCGCGGGGGCGCTGAGATTCACAGCCGCCGCGATACCATGGAGCATCTGGATCCGGACCGCTTTATCGAGTTATGCGAGTTTGTCGCCGAGTTCTCCAGTGAGATTATCAACGCGGCCATCAACGTGGTGCCAAGAGAACTGCCGAAAGAGGCCAAGGATCAGGAGCAGATGATGCGTGACCGCTTAGGTTTTTAAGCAAAGAAAAAGGGTAGCGTAAGCTACCTTTTTTTACTTAAAATATCTTTTCAGCAAGCCTTCGAACGCTTTGCCGTGGCGCGCTTCATCGCGGGCCATTTCATGAACGGTGTCATGGATCGCGTCAAGGTTGGCGGCTTTCGCCCGTTTCGCAAGATCGGTCTTGCCGGCGGTAGCGCCGTTTTCCGCGGCGACGCGCAGTTCCAGGTTCTTCTTGGTGGAATCGGTAACGACCTCACCTAACAATTCCGCGAACTTGGCAGCGTGCTCAGCCTCTTCCCAGGCAGCCTTTTCATAGTAAAGGCCGATTTCCGGATAACCTTCACGATGAGCGACTCTCGCCATAGCCAGATACATGCCGACCTCGGAGCATTCACCCTCATAGTTCGAACGTAAATCAGCGATAATATCCTCGCTGACGCCCTTAGCGACGCCAACGACATGCTCACTGGCCCAGGTCAAACCTTCTTCTTCCTGCTTGACAAACTTTTCAGCGGGAACCTTGCATACCGGGCACTGTGCCGGCGGGGTGTCGCCTTCATATACATAGCCGCATACGCTGCAAACCCATTTTGCCATGTTTTCATTCCTCCTTTTTCACACCCCTATTTTAATCTATTTTGCCGCTTTTAGAAAGAACTTTTATCTTAAATTTCCATTTGGAAAATAGCATACAGAGAGCGCACAATGTGTGTATATTTGTAAATGATGTGAAACTTAAT
>CAZQRT010000061.1:0-7324 GCA_964596105.1 uncultured Erysipelotrichales bacterium
TGCATGATCTCGTCATCGCCATTGACACCAGCGGTTCAACCGCTAAAGACTATGTGCAGGCTTTTTTACGGGAAACTTTTGATCTGCTGCTTAATCAGGAAGCTTTTTTTGAGAAATTTCGCATCATCGTCATCCAGTGTGACGCCAAAATACAGGACGTTATCAAATTAACAAGCCAAAAAGATATCCGGGATTATCAAAATCAGCTGGAAATCAAGGGCCTGGGCGGAACGGATTTCCGGCCTGTCTTTCAATACGTAGATGACCTCAAGAAAACAGATCCCGCTTTCCATCCCCAGGGCCTGCTCTACTACACCGACGGTGACGGTATTTATCCCCGCCAGGCCCCTTCTTACAAGACCGCGTTTTTATTTTTAGACGCTTATCAATATGAGAAAGCCCAGGTTCCGCCCTGGGCCATGAAGCAGCTGATCGTCAAGGAGGAACAGGCATGAATATCAGGCAAGCGAAAGAACAGATCATCCATACCCTGACCGCTTATCAAACCTGTGATGAATGGGGAGAGCCTCTGATTCCGGTGCCCAAGCAGCGGCCGGTTTTTCTGGTCGGGGCGCCGGGCATCGGCAAAACCTCGATCGTGGAACAGGTCGCCAGGGAGATGGACATCGGTTTTGTCTCTTATGCCATGACCCATCATACCCGGCAAAGCGCGCTGGGGCTCCCCTACATCGTGGAGAAAACGTTCCAGGATCAGACTTATACGATAACCGAGTACACGATGTCTGAGATTATCGCGGCCTGTTATGAGGAGATGGAAAGAACAGGGAAAAATCAGGGTATTCTGTTTTTAGATGAGATCAACTGCGTCTCGGAAACGCTGACCCCGGCGATGCTGCAGTTTTTGCAGTTCAAAACGTTTGGCAGGCATCAGATACCAAAGGGCTGGATGGTGGTGACGGCGGGCAATCCTGTCGAGTATAACCGTTCCGGTCATGAGTTTGATCTGGTCACATGGGACCGTTTAAAAAAGATCAGCATTGAACCCGATTATGAGGCCTGGAAACCTTATGCCCTCAACACTCATCTCCATCCCGCGATCATCGCTTATCTGGATCTCAAGCCGCAGCATTTCTATGTCGTCGAGACAACCATTGACGGCCAGGAGTTTGTCACGGCGAGAAGCTGGGATGATCTCGGTCAGATGATGAATTTGTATGAAAAGAATCATCTGGAAGTGAATTTAGATCTGATCGCGCAGTATTTGCAGAAGGAGAGTATCGCTAAAGATTTTGCCAATTACTACGAGCTGTTTAAAAAATATGAGGAGAATTTTCAGCTTGATGAAATTTTCTCGGGTGCATACGATCAAGATTTTGTGGAAAAGTGTCAGAAGGCCCCGTTTGACGAGCGGCTGTCGCTGATCGCTTTGCTGATGAGCAAAATGACTGATAAACTCAGTGCGCTTTTAAAGAAAGAGCAGGCTTTGCAGGCTTTGATGAGGGATGCCGCCAAAAAGAATGTTCATGAGAAAAGGGATTCCTGGTATATGGCTTATTATAAAAAAATGCCCGAAACGAATGTTAAGGGCTATTTTCAGGATATCTTGAATGATTTAAGGAAAGAGAGTGACGAGTGTCAAAAGAGCCTGGATCATGTTTTCCATTTTCTCGAGGAGGCTTTTGGCGATGGTCAGGAGATGCTGATTTTTGTCTCGGAGCTGACGGTTCATGATGACTGCGCGCTCTATCTATACACTCATCCTAATCAAAGTTATGAAACGCACCGTCAGCGCCTGCTGTTTGCCGACCGCAGAGAAGAGCTTTTGGAAAAGATCGCCAGACTGGATTTAGCGGAGCATTAATACATCGATGGCGATGGCAAACAGGACGGCTTTGCTTTTTTCCATAGGATCATAGGACATGACGTATTTGTCGACAAAGCCTTCTTTAAAGTTGAGGGCGCAGTCATAGAGGGTGGCGAGAAGATGATCATCCTCAAAGATCTGGAAGCGAAAACCGCGGTGGGTGATGCGGTAAGAGGCGGCGGAAACGCTCATGTTTAGGCCGTTTAAGGAAAGATACTTTTTGACCTGCGCGATTTTTTCCTGCTCAAGATAGATGGAGCATTTTTTGGTATCTTTTTCAATCACGGGTTTTCCCATACTCACCAGGTGTTCTTTGATCTTGCCAATTTTGTTGCCGTTCTCATCATAAAGGACGAGAATATCGCGGTTGGTCAGCGTGTCTTTAGCATCGGAGTGATACTGGACTACCCCGTTTTCATCGAAGATCTGATAGCTCGGTTTGTTCTCCAGCTCTTCTTCCTCAATGATGGTGCCGAGCACATTGGAAACACTGGTGGACTTCGTTTGAATAATGAAATAAGGCTCCTGAAGTTCCGCGATATAATCTGTGGCGGTTTTCTGTCCGACAGCCTGCCCCACTTTATCGAGTACCCCGTTAATATCCAGGGGTACTTTTTTCACAATCGCTCCGGCGATTTTGCGCTTGATGCTCATGACTGATCCTCCATTTCAAAACAAAGTTTACCCCTGTTCATCCGGTGGTGCCGGAGGCTCGCCCTGCGGAGGTTCCGGTCTATCGGCAGGAGGTTCGCCTTGGGGCGGTTCCTGGCCCGGTTCACCATCCGGAGGCTCCTGGCCCGGTTCACCGCCTGGCGCTTCCCCGCCTGGCGCGAACTGCATAGAGCCGTTATTTACCTGGGCGTCCTCAAAACTGGTAACGTCCGGGATCTCATCCGTATCGGCAGTCGTATTATAATTCACAACCGTGACCGTATAAGGGGATGTTCCCGAGACATAAACGGACCCGTCTGTCCCCTTGATCGTCACTTGATTGCCCTCAGTGTCTTTGATGCTGCCCGCGTTGTACAGGGTGGTCAGGACACTGTCACCGGTGACAATCCAGCTGGAATCAGCCCTGACGGTTAAGGTCGCGGTGCCTTCCCCGCCGGCCCCGGCGCAGCTTTCATCCTGGCGGAAAGCCCCTTGCAGGACGCTGCCTTCCGTCAGTTTAAAATTCAAGTTGCTGACAGAATCCCAGATCACATCGCCGCTCATTTCCTGACTGATGGCCAGGAAGGTGCAGTCCGCGCCATTCGCGCCCACTGTACCCCAGCCGCGTTTATTCTGATTGCCGGTGCAGCGCAGGAAAAATTCCCCGTCGCCGGCATAAGTGATGTAGACATCTTTTAAGATAAAAGTGGAGGCGGTGTTGGTGGTATAGAACATTCCGCCATTTTCCGCTTTCAGCGTTCCTCCGGACATCTGGAAAGTGCTGTTGCCCACTGTAGCGTCCCCTGACATGCTCTGATAGAGGATGATATTCCAGGTGCAGTCGTTTTCGTTAGAGTCCCCCATATTTCCGGACAGATCGCAGTCATAGAGGTAAAGGCTGTTTTTGCCCTCGATGCATACCGCTTCGGAGCTGTTGGCGGTCAGTTTCGCGTCTTTCGCGACAATGTTCGCGGTGCTGTAGACAGCGGGTGAACCAATGCCGTTTGAGGTATAATCCCCGCCGGTGATGACCATCAGCCCGCCGCCGCGGTCGGAGCGCACAGCAGCCGAGGATTCCCCTTGTGTCGATGCCGTGACTTGATCCGCGTACAAGGTGCCGCCGCCGGCGACATGAATGGCCCCGGAGGTGTCCTGACTGGTCGTGATGGTACTGGCGTTGATTTTGATCACCCCGTCACCGAGAGCGAACGCTCCCGTGCCGCCTTTGGCATCGGTGATGATACTGGCATTGTTGACGGTTACCGTGCCGCCTGACGCGAGTAAAGCGGCTCCGGTCCCGTAAAAGCTCGCGTCATCCCCGCCGGTGGAATCTTGAGATTCGCGCTGAATGGTGATATTGTCAAGAGATACCTCGCCGTCTGTCACAACGATGGCGTTTTCATCCTTTCCAGTGGAAACAAATGACGCGCCATCCACGGATTCATTCCCGTTGTATGTGACAGTTTCCTCATAGGATTCTGATGGCTCGCTTATATTGTTGTCATTATTATTCCCGCATCCGGAAATGCCAAGCAGTACCGCAATAGAGAAAGCCAGTGCTTTACGTGTCCGCATAATCCATCCCTTTCTTTCTGAGTCTATCATACCGTATTTATGTTTTCTTGTCACGTCCCAGGGCATGAATTAAAGCCTCAACCTTTTATGGCGAATAAAGCGGGATATTGGACAGTATAGATGAGAAGCTTGTCTAGCCTTTTCCGGCATTTTCTGATACACTAAAAGCAGAAATTTTCCCGCTGAGGAGGAAAAAGCATGGGATTCGCTAAGAAAAAACACACCTTTGACGATATCGCTTCCGTTGTGATTTTCGAAGAAAGCCAGCAGTACAAAAACAAAACCAGATGGGGCATGACTTTCGGGAACAAGGGATTTTTCGGACGGCGCTGTGATTGCTATGGATGGAGGGCAGGTTCCCACCGGTACGCTCATCACTTTCAGCGTCACTTATCAAAACGGGGAGCAAGAGATCATCAAAGAGCATGCCGGCACAGCGCGGTGCGACCGGCTTTTGCAGCTGGCCTTAGACTCAAATGCCGCTTTGCGGGATCCGTTTGTCCTTGGAAAGAACCAGCTCCCAGCCGGCTCCTATCTTGTCGGCAGAGATATCCCGGCCGGCACCTTTGATTTCACCTGGGTTTTTGGCAGCGGCTCCGTCACGAAATATAAAAACGACCGTGACACGACACTCGGGGCCTGCAACTATTTCCAGTACATGGGAAATCAGGAAGATTACCAGTACCGCCAGTGCCTGAACGTGGAATGCCTGGATGGGGAAAATCTTGTGGTGCAGGGAAATCTCGTGATTCAGATATCCCGGGCGAAAAAACCACAGATTGACCTGTGAATGCTTTTTTGTTACTACATCTGATATAAAAATCAAGGGTGCCTTTGGCACCCTTTTTTGTTGTCTTTATTTCTTTCCCCAGCTACTCATGCTTTCACCCTGAAACTCCACATGACCGCGCAGGCCCTTCACCGGGATGCTGTCAAGAGTGCTGTCCAGTCTCTCAAACTCTTCTTTGGAAAGTACGACATCACTGGCATGGAGATTCTCGAGAATTCTTCCCTTGTTTTTTGAGCCTGGAATCGGCACCACATTCGGATATTTATACAACATCCAGGCCAGCGAAATCTGCGCCATCGTGGCATTCTTCTTCTCCGCGAACTCAGCGATGAGATCCAGCACCGGCTGATTTCCGTCAATATTTTCCCTGGATAACTGCGGCACATGCTTTCGGACATCATCATGATGGGAAAAGTCCGTCTCCTTTGTTACCTTGCCGGAGAGCAGACCGCTGGCTACCGGAGAAAACGGCACAAAACCGATATTATGGCTGATACAGTAAGGGATAACCTCTTCCTCGCTGGTGCGTTCCACCATGGAATAGATGTTCTGGATCGCGGACAGCGGTGTGACCTCCTGAGCCTTCGCGATGGTGTCAACATCCACCTGTGACAGCCCCCAGCCGCGGATCAGTCCCTCCTGGATGAGTTTTCCCATGCCCGCGGCGATATCCTCAACCGGAATGGCGCGGTCAACGCGGTGCAGATAATAAAGATCGACATAACCGGTCTGCAGCCTTTCCAAAGATGCCGTGAGGTGATCCTTTAACATCTGATAGGTTCCTTTTTCCTGATTTTCCTTAACCACGGGGTGAAGTTTTGTGGCCAGCACGATATCCTGACGGAAATCCTTCACGGCTTTGCCGATGATCAGTTCGTTGTGACCGATGCCCTGCAGATTAGGGCTGTAAGCCTCCGCGGTATCAAAGAATGTACATCCTTCCTCATAGGCGGCGCGAATCGCCTCAATGCTGCTTTGTTCATCGGGAATCTCGCCGTAGCCATGAGAAAGACCCATGCAGCCCATGCCCACTTCGGAGACAACTAAATGATTCAATAATCTTTTTTTCATACTTTCCTCCTGAATTCGTTTTTTTTGTATATAAAAAAGAGCCAGGCAATACCTGAACCCTCTTCTTGGCGTAAAAATTAACGTTTTGAGAACTGCGGTGCGCGTCTCGCTTTTTTCAGACCGTACTTCTTACGTTCTTTCACCCGCGCGTCCCGCGTCAAAAGTCCGGCCGCTTTCAAAGTCGGACGATACTCGCCGGCTTCACACAAAGCCCGCGCGATACCGTGACGGATCGCTCCGGCCTGGCCGCTGAAACCGCCGCCGTTGACATTTACGCTGACATCAAATCTTGATGTGGTGCTTGTCAATTCTAATGGCTGATGAATCATCATCAACAACACTTGTGACGCGAAATAGTCCTTGGCATCTTTGCCGTTGACCGTGAAATTTCCCGTGCCCGGTGTCAAAATGACCCGCGCCACCGAAGATTTTCTGCGTCCGGTTCCTCTGTACTGTACGACTGCCATCGTCACTCCTCCTTATTTCAAAACCAAAACTTCCGGCTTTTGCGCCGCGTGCGGGTGCTGATCACCGGCATAAACAAACAGCTTCATGCCCTGTTTTCTGCCTAAGGTGTTATGCGGCAGCATGCCTTTCACGGCTGCTTCCACAAAACCTGTCGGGTTGCTTTCCAGAAACTGCCGCGCAGTTTTCTGTTTCAAATGTCCGAGATAACCGGTGTGATGATAATAGATCACCTTGTCCAGTTTCTTTCCCGTCATGACAACCTTGTCGGCATTAATGATGATCACATAATCGCCCGTATCGACATGCGGAGTGTAGGTTGGCTTGTGTTTGCCGCGCAGAATCGTCGCCACCTGAGTCGCCAAACGACCCAGCGTGCATCCGGTCGCGTCAACGACGTACCATTTCCGTTCAATTGTTGCTTCATTCGCCATTGTTGTTTGACGCATACAAATTTCCTCCTGATCAAAGTAGTTTTCCGGGGCTACCTTGTGCCTTGAAGGCAAATATCATTATAGGGGAATCGCCTTCCTTTGTCAATGAAAAAAATGCGCTCCCGAGGTCACAATCTTGGTTGTTATGACAAACGCGAAAAGCCGCGGACTCATAACCCGCGGCCTTGAGTAAACAGCCGGCTGTCATTTCATTGCTGTGATAAAATCAGATCTACGCGTAAGGATGCTCGTATGGCGCCGGTTCCGGTCCGACATACAGACCGTAAGCGTCGCAGATCCAGTACACCCCGTTCACGTTGACGCGAGCCCACTGATGGGAATACTGATTCTCATTGACATGCTCATAGTTAATGCCAAGCATATTGAGACAAAGTCCGGTCGCCCTCACGCATCCGGCGCAAGACGCCACGCCAGCGATGAAATATCCGTAAGGATCCGAGTAATGCGGCGCTTCCATCGAGTATGTGATAAATCCGCTGTCATACAGCGATC
>CAZQRT010000062.1:0-5788 GCA_964596105.1 uncultured Erysipelotrichales bacterium
TCAGTCTGGCCTGCAGTAAACTGATGACCAGAAACGCAGTGTAATCAATCAGAAAGCGCGCTTTGTCCGGGTCCCGCCTGGCGGCAGTTTCGAGAATGTCTTTCACTGAATCATACGAACTCGCGATCACGGCTTGATAGCCGTCATATTTTTCTTCCTTTAAAATCTTTTCTTCATCCAGTCCGTATTCATCCGGCGATATTTTCTTTAGAAATACTCTCACATCATTTGGAGCGTTTTCGATGGCTTCGGGATTATTCATGCCAAGCAATTCTTCTGCCTTTTCAATTTGTTTTTGCCTTATCTCGCGCTGATGCTCCATTTCTTTTCTCGAAAAGGTGATGATGACACGCTGCCGGCTTTCTTCATCACCCATACTGAGATAAGAAGGTTTTTTAAAGGGTAAAACTTTGTATGCCAGATCCTCATATATCTCAACCGCGGATCTGTCAAAGCTTTTTATTTTTTCAATCCTGATACGAGTATCGTCAGAAAGAAGACGATAGCTATGATCACTGAAGGCTTCCTCCGTGAGTGATGCGCTGTGCTTGAAGAGCCATGTCACATAGTCATCGCGGTTTTCGTCAAGCATATTTAAGAAACTAAGAATATCCTGGTCAGAAATATCAGGCTGTTCGAAATAATTGCGCCAGGGGAGAGAATCAAGTATTCTGGAATAAATCAGAAAGCGCATGATGGTATAGGGATCATAGGTGTTTTCGCTGTCCCTCTGGAAAAATTCTTTAAGGTGAAAGTCCTTCAATGTATCCTGGAGAAAAAAATAACCGGTATTAAGCAAGGTTGAGGTGGGACCGGTGTTGCCGGATGGTGGCACCTTTTCGTTGAAATCGGTGGTAACGGTTATTTTCTCCTTGCCGGCTTGGTGTTCCTCATTCCATTGCCTGATCTTCTCGCGGACATAGGCTTCCGGATCATCCGTGATTTTAAGGAGTTCCGAATGCTTGCCAAAATTAATTACATTTTTAGAGGTAACTTTTTTACCGTTGCGTATTCCCTGCTGGCCATAGTAAGTAGGATCTTTCAATCTTTTATCATAATAGAGTTTCATAATATCACCTGAAAAAATTATATCATAAACTTGCTACTGATCATGGTTTATCTCATTCTTTTCTTGAAGATTGCCTCATAGTATTGTATAATTCCCCTGCAAATCGATGAAGAGGAACAGTAAAAGATGAACGCATAGAGAGAACTGATGGCCGGTGAAAATCAGCTGCCTAGTCTTTGAAATCCGCCTCGGAGTGAACAGGGGTATAAACCTGTTCCGGAATTCGCCGTTATCGAAGAGAGAGATAAATGTTTCACGTGAAACATTTGTAATTAGGGTGGCACCGCGGCTATGTTCGTCCCTAGCGCGGGTGCTTTTTTTATTTTAAAGGAGGAAATTATATGATCGATATCGCCCTGTTACGAAAAAATCCTGAAGCTGTGAAAGAAAACATCAGAAAGAAATTTCAGGATGAGAAACTGCCTCTGGTTGATGAAGCCGTTCAGCTTGACATCGCTTATCGTGCCGCGTTGACCAGAGCGAGTGAATTACGTTCCGAACGCAACCGCCTGTCTAAAGAAATCGGCACACTCATGCGGCAGGGAAAAAAGGCTGAAGCGGAAGCGGTAAAAAAGCAAGTGACGGATATGGCTGAAGAATTGAAGCAAAAAGAAGAAGAAGAAAAAGCTTTAGCCCCGAAACTGAAAGATGTCATGATGAAGATTCCTAATATCATGGATTCCTCGGTACCGATCGGCAAAGATGACAGTGAGAATGTTGAGCTGGAAAAATTTGGGGAGCCGTTTGTGCCTGACTATGAAATACCTTATCATGCCGATATTATGACAAAACTGGGCGGCCTGGATAAAGTCAGCGCGGGTAGAACCAGCGGCAACGGCTTCTACTATCTGATAGGGGACATCGCCAGACTGTCTTCCGCCATGCTGACCTATGCCCGTGATTTCATGATTGATAAAGGCTTCACTTACTGTATTCCGCCTTTCATGATTCGTTCCGATGTCGTCACCGGCGTTATGAGCTTTGAAGAAATGGATGCCATGATGTACAAGATCGCCGGTGAGGATCTTTATCTGATCGGCACCAGTGAACATTCCATGATCGGCAAATTCAAAGATCAGATTATCGCCGAAGAAGAACTGCCGATCACCATGACCTCCTACTCTCCTTGCTTTCGCAAGGAAGTCGGCGCGCACGGCATCGAGGAAAGAGGAATCTACCGGGTTCATCAGTTTGAAAAACAGGAAATGGTTGTGCTGTGCAAACCGGAGGAGGGCATGACCTGGTACAACAGACTGTGGTCCTATACCGTGGAACTTTTTAGAAGTCTGGATATTCCGGTTCGTACTCTGGAGTGCTGTTCCGGGGATCTGGCTGATTTAAAAGTCAAATCCTGTGATGTCGAGGCGTGGTCGCCGCGTCAGAAAAAATATTTTGAGGTTGGTTCCTGCTCCATTCTCGGAGACGCTCAGGCGCGCCGCCTGGGAATTCGCGCCAAAGGAGAAAACGGCAATTATTATGTGACAACCTTAAACAACACGGTTCTGGCATCGACAAGAGCTTTAATCGCTTTGATCGAAAATAATTACAATGAAGACGGCTCCATCCGGGTTCCGGAAGCGCTTCGTCCATATATGGGAAACAAAGAAATCATCAAATAATATTTCAAGCATATCCTTTTTCATTCTTTTTCGAAAGCGCTATAATTAGTGCGTTGAGGTGAATATTGTGAAAAGACCGCGCACAATTATAACCACTGACGGTGAAGTCGATGACATGAATTCTTTCATTCGTTATCTGCTTTATACCAATGAACTGGATACCGCCGGCATCATTCTGACCGCTTCCGTTTACCATTACGTCGGATACCGTTTTACCGGTACAAACTGGATAAACGAACTGATTGATCTGTATGGCGAGGTATACGACAATCTCTCTTTTCACGATGCCCGTTATCCGTCCCCGGAAAGTTTAAAAAAGCTCGTTCACATCGGCAATATTTCTAAACCGGGAGAGATGCTTGAAAACACTGACGGGGCGTTGTTTATGGCGGACTGTTTTCTTGACGATGATCCTTCCCCGCTGTATGTCCAGACCTGGGGCGGGACCAATACCACCGCCGCCGCTTTGCGCATCATCGCGGAAAGATACGGGCAAAGTCCGGACTGGCCGCAAATTAAACAGCGGGTATCAAAGAAGATCATTCTTTATATCATCCTGGATCAGGATGAGACTTATGAGAACTACATCGCGGTCAACTGGCCGGACATCTCAATTATCAAGGACAGCTTCAATTTCTGGCATTTCGCTTATGCCTATCTGCTTCATGACGACAGCTTCAACACCAGTTTAAAAGCAGACTGGCTCACCCGTCACATCAAGTTTAACCACGGTCCGCTGCTGGCCCGCTATGCTTTAATGGGCGACGGTTTGCATATTGATGGCGAGTTAGAGGAAGAACAGCGCGGCAGTGAGGATTACTTAAAAAGGCACCCGGAATATCACCGCTATGACTTTATTTCGGAAGGTGATTCTCCCTCTTTCCTGTTCCTGCTGGATCGCGGTTTAAGAAGCCTGGAAGATCCCGCATACGGGGGATGGGGCGGACGCTTTAAGAAAAATCCGCAAGGCTACAGTAATGACGCGCTGGATTATAATCCTTTAAGCAGGCAGTATGAAGCCCAGTACAGCCTCATCCGCTGGTTTGATGATTTTCAAAATGATTTTGCCGCCCGCGCCGACTGGTGTGTATCAAAAAAAGCCAATCACATGCCTTCCTGTACCATTTTACAGGGGCTGGATTTAAAGGTAAAACCGGGTTCAGAAATCAAATTGACAGCGGTCGCGAGTGATCCGGATCATGACCCTTTAACATGCCGCTGGTACCGCTATGCCGAAGCGGATACTTACCAAATGCCTGCTGATAATCCAGTCCAGGCCGAGATGATGAACGGCATGATTTTGGGAAAAACCCGTCAGGGCCAGCCGGATACCCGGGTGGTTCTCGAAAACGCGAATACTTTTGAGGTGACAATCCATATTCCCAAAGATCTGAAAAAAAACGAGACCATTCACGTGATATGTGAAATCAAGGACAACGGGACCCCGCCATTAAAGGTCTACCGCCGTATTATTTTAACAGGTGACTGAAAGGGAGGATGACGATGGAAGAAGAACTGAAGCAGCTGATTATATCACGTTATGGCAGCGTCAGGAAATTCGCGATGATTGTGAACATCCCCTACGCGAATGTTGTCAATGTTTTTAAAAGAGATTTAGAAAAGACAAATTTCGGTTATGTGATGAAAATTTGTGAAGAGCTGAATCTTGATGTTTATGATTTGTATAATGGTAAATTTGAGGACAAAAAAGAAAAAGGAGTAGCGATGACTACTCATGAAAAATCTGTTTTAAACAAGTATCGCAAACTATTAAAGGAGCAGAGGAAACAGGCGGATGATTTAATCTCCTGTTTGTTTGAGGAACGCAAGGGGTGAACTTCACCCCTTTTTCTTTATGGTGTTATTGTATCTCGTCATTGCATTTTATCAGCAGGTAGTGTATAATCATTTCTGCCATTACAATAGCGGACTTCGAACCATGTCAGGACCGGAAGGTAGCAGCATTAAGATCCACCCGTTATGTGTAATGGTACTTTTTTTAAGGGTGGAGAGAAGATGGATGAAAAGTGGATGAAAGAAGCTTTAAAGCAGGCGGAAAAAGCACTGCTGAAAGATGAAGTGCCGATCGGCTGTGTGATTGTTCAGGACGATAAGATCATTGCCCGCGGTTATAATCAAAAAGAAACGAAGCGGAATGTTTTAATGCATGCCGAACTCATCGCTATTTCCAGGGCCTGCCGCAAACTGAACAGCTGGCGGCTGGAGGACTGCACCTTGTATGTCACCCTGGAGCCCTGCGTGATGTGCACCGGCGCGATTTCCCAGGCCCGCATCTCCCGGGTGGTTTATGGCGCCAGTGAAAAGCGCTGGCTGGCCTTCAATAAGCTCATGGAAAACAAGGAAGCTTTTAATCATTATCCGCAGATAACCGGGGGAGTTTTAGGGGAAGAGTGCGCTTTTCTGATCTCGGATTATTTTAAAAGAAAGCGTCTTTGAGCGCTTTTTTTTTACCTCCTTTTCCTTTATAATGTGAGCAGGGAGGAATCATGATGAAAGTTGCAGTCATAATGGATTCAATGAAAGGCAGTATCTCCAGTTTAGACGCGGGAAAAACGGTTGCCCGCGGCATTCATGATGTTGATGAGAACGCGGAGGTCATCGTCAAAGGATTTGCTGACGGCGGCGAAGGAACCGTGGATGTTTTAGCGAAAAAGATCACCACCATCACGGTCCACGGGCCTTATCATGAACTCACCAGCTGCCGCATCGGCATTTCTGATGATACCGCCATTATTGAAATGGCGGAGGCTTCCGGTTTAACCAAAAGCGCCCGAAGAGATGTGCAGCACGCTTCCACCTTCGGGGTCGGCGAGGCCATCAGCTACGCGCTGGACGCCGGCATCCGCCGCTTTGTCATCGGACTGGGCGGCAGCGCCACCAACGACGGCGGGCTGGGCATGCTGATGAGTTTAGGACTGAAAGCGGAATTCAAACATGATCATTTTAATATTTTAGAGCTTGAAAGCATAGACGCCAGCCGGCTTGATCCGCGCCTGAAAGAATGCACTTTCCTTTTAGCAAGCGATGTTACCAATCCTTTATGCGGGGAAAACGGCGCCTCCGCCATTTACGGTAAACA
>CAZQRT010000062.1:5888-7292 GCA_964596105.1 uncultured Erysipelotrichales bacterium
GAAGCGGATCAGCTCGGCCTGACAGCGGTGTTCTCCATTCAGCTGAAACCGCAGTCTCTGGAAGAGGCGCTGCAGCCTGACGTAACCGAGGAGCAGATTCGCTTTGTTTCCCGCCAGATCTACCGTTTAATCACCTTATAAGAGAGGAGGATGTTGATTGGTCTACCGCGCACTATACCGGGCCTACAGGCCCCAGTCTTTCGCCATGGTCGCGGGGCAGAAGCACGTGACCAGGACCTTAAAAAACGCCATCCTGGAAGACCGGATCAGTCACGCCTACCTGTTCTGCGGACCGCGGGGAACAGGAAAAACAAGCATCGCCAAGATTTTCGCCAAAGCGGTGAACTGTGAGCATCCTGTCAGCGGGGAGCCCTGCAATACCTGCCCTACCTGTCAGGCCATCACGAATGGCGATCATCCTGATATCATCGAAATTGACGCCGCCAGCAACAATGGCGTGAATGACGCCCGCGAGCTGATTGATAAAGTCCGCTATGCGCCGATGGCGGCTAAATATAAAGTTTATATTATCGACGAGGTTCACATGATGAGCCCGGAGGCTTTAAACGCCCTGTTGAAAACCCTGGAGGAACCGCCGGGCCACGTCATCTTCATCTTGGCAACCACCGAGCCGCACAAGATCCTTCCGACGATCATCTCGCGCTGCCAGCGCTTTGATTTTACCCGACTATCCAAAACGGATATTCTGGCCTATTTAAACATGGTCTTAAAGGAAGAAAAAGTAACCTATGAGAAAGAGGCCGCCGAACTGATCGCCACCCTGGCGGAAGGCGGCATGCGCGACGCCCTGAGCATACTCGAACAGTGCCTGGACTACAGCGGAAAAACCTTAACGCTGGAAGATGTCCGCACGGTTTTCGGCATTACCTCCTTGCAGGACAAAATCGAATTCATTCTACATCTGCTTCATCAGGATATGGGCACGGTCTTAAGAAAAGTAAGGCAGATGAATGAAAACGGGACCGACCTGAAACGCTTAACCGCGGAGCTGATCGATATCTTAAAAGATGTCATCATTTATAAAAACACCGCCGATCCGGAACTGCTCACCATACTCGATGAGGAGCATCTTAAAGAGCTGGATCCCTTTATCGCCAGCGATGAGTGCTTTAGCTTATTAGATGTGTTTTGCGACACTTTGAGGCAGTACCGGGACAACGGGGAAACCGCGATGATCTTCGAGATAGCGTGCCTGAAGATCTGCAGTCATAGCACGGCAACGGCTGATGTCGTGCAAGTACCGGAAACAGTTTCAGCAACGGCTATAGAAAATATCAACAAAGAACAGAAAGCACCGGAATCAGTTGCAGACATTGTTACCGGGCCAACACCGCCAGTTCCGGAACCCGAAACAGACATTGATACCAGGCCGATCCAGGAAAC
>CAZQRT010000063.1:0-2710 GCA_964596105.1 uncultured Erysipelotrichales bacterium
GATAAATCAACGCTTTCCAGAAAAGTATAAATGATTTTAGGCGCCTCGTCATACCAGACTGGATAACCGATATAAATCTTGTCATAATCCGTTATATCAGGCAAATTCACAATAGCGGGACGGGAATTTTGATCTTGCTGTTCGCGTTTAACACGGCTGTCCGTGCTGCCATCTAAATCCGCCGCGGTATACGGTTCCTTAGGGACAAGTTCAAACTGCTCCGCTCCGGTAATTTCCGCGATGTACCCGGCGATCTTTTCCGTTGTCCCGGTCGCGGAAAAATAAACGACCAAGGTTTTTTCCGAAGGTTTGGTCTCCGGTTTACAGGCTGATATAAGCAAAAGCACCAGCAAAATCGCTGCGATTTTTTTCATGACAAAGACAAACCGAAATCCTTTAACTCTTTCAGTTTCTCAAAAGATCCGTTCTCCTCGCCATGAGCGGTAAACACACCCATATCCTCAAGCCCGAGATAATCCAGGAAATCCCCGTGATAAGAGAACAGCGCCCCGTCATAAACATGGTCAGAGCCGGAACTCAGGATCATGGCCACTTTCTTTAATATTTCCGGTTTCTTTGGATAAGCGGCTGAATAAAGACGGTCAATGGCGCACTTTAACTGCCCGCTGATCCCGTGGTAATAGATCGGGGAGGCGATCACCAGCATCTCCGCCTCTTTTAACAGGGCATATATTTCCCCCATATCATCCTGCTGAAAGCAAGTGCCGTGACCCTTTGTGTGGCAGTATTCACAGGCGATACAGCCCGCGATCTTTTTCGCACAGACATCAACCACATCTACCTGATGTCCGGCCGCCTCGGCCCCTTCTTGAAAGGCGTCAATCATCTTTCGGGTATTACCATTGCGGCGCGGGCTGCCGTTTAAGACGAGAATGTTCATTTTTCCACTCCTATGCTGATGGTTATCGTCACGTCGCTGGAAAGAAGCTCCTTCATCTCCGCGGCGCTTTTGTCCGTGATGTGACCGAGCTTCGTGTAAGCCCAGGAATTCGCACCGTAAAAAACGACGATCTGATTTCCTGAATACAAGACGATATCGCCGGATTCCGTCGTCATCTCAACATCATCTCTTGGCAGGCTCTGGCCGATCGAGCCGACCTGCTCAAATCCCCCGTACCTTGACATCGCAACCACCAGGTCATCATCGGCGCAAAGCTCCCGCAAAGCCCGGACAGACTCATTCTCCTCCCAGGCAACGCTGACCCTGGTATCGCCTATTTTCAATTGCATGACAGTCTGTTCCTCCTGCATGACGGTTTCCTCCTTTTCATGATTTGCCAACTCTTCTGACGCGGGTGCTGATGAACAAGCCATCAGCCCCGCCGCCAGAAACAGGACGATCATCCGCTTTATTTTCACAGCAGATACTTTGTGAAGAAAGCCTGCAGCTTGTCAAAAGGAATCAGATTTTTGCCACCGCCGTCATAAAGATCGGTATGCACCGCGTCAGGGATGATCATAAGCTCCTTATTATCCGGATTAGGATTGTTTTTCATCATACTGGCATAAGCGTCCCTTGAGAAATAGCAGGAATGCGCCTTTTCCCCGTGAATGATGAGCACCGCGCTTCTGATTTCATTGGAATACTGCAAAATCGGCTGATTGATTAAACTCATGCGCCCGATCACATTCCAGCCATTGTTGGAATTGAGGGAACGAGGATGATAACCCCTCGGGGTTTTATAGTAGTCATGGTAATCTTTGACATAGAACGGGGCGTCATCAGGAAGCGGATCCACAACCCCGCCCGCCAGCTTATAACTGCCGTTTTTGAAATCGATCGTGCGCTGCGCGTTCAAAGCCACTTTCTTCTCATAACGCGCCTCCTCGCTGTCCTCCTCATCAAAATAACCCCTGGCAGTCACTCTGGCCATATCATACATGGTAGAAGTCGCGGTCGCCTTAACGCGAGTATCCAGCGCGGCGGCGTTCAAAGCCATGCCGCCCCAGCCGCAGATGCCGATGATGCCGATCTTCTCCGGATCAACATTATCCTGAACCGATAAAAAATCAACCGCGGCCTGAAAATCCTCGGTGTTGATATCAGGAGAAGCCATATACCGCGGCTCCCCGCCGCTTTCACCGGTATAAGACGGATCAAAAGCGATCGTTAAAAATCCCCGCTCCGCCATCGTCTGAGCATAAAGCCCGGACGCCTGCTCCTTGACCGCCCCGAAAGGCCCGCAGACCGCGATCGCGGCCAGCTTTCCGGAAGATTCCTTAGGCGTATACTTGTCAGCCGCCAGGGTTATGCCAAAGCGGTTACGGAAAGTCACCTTTTCATGATTAACCTTCTCAGATTTTGGAAACGTCTTGTCCCACTCATTTGTCAGTTTCATTTTTCACTCACCCTTTCAATTTTTATTATAACCGCTTGCCGCCATCTTCGCTAATAGATATAATTCATATCATGATATGAAATATTAGAATATCACGAAAGGAGAATCTTGTTTATGGAAATCCACGCCCTACGAAACTTCCTGGAAGTGGCCAGGGAAGAAAACATGACACGCGCCGCTGAGCATCTGAACGTTTCCCAGTCAACATTATCCAAGCAGATCAAAGCCCTGGAGGAAGAACTGGGCAAAAAGCTGTTCATCCGCCACAGTTTCCGCATTGAACTGACCGAAGAAGGCGCCTTGCTGCAAAAAAGAGCGGAAGACCTCGTCATGATGGCGGATAAAATCAT
>CAZQRT010000063.1:2810-7201 GCA_964596105.1 uncultured Erysipelotrichales bacterium
TTTCCCGGAAGCGGATATCTGGGGAGTGGTAGCGCGCCAGGACGACAGACTGGCACAAAAAAAGACCGTCACTGTGGACGATCTTTGTGGTCTGCCATTATTTTGTTCCGAGCAGGGATGGAATAAAGACATCCCGGCATGGTGCCAAAACCGCAGGGATGATCTGCACCTCGAAGGTTCATTCCGCCTCGCTTATAATGCCTCGCTTTTTGTCAAAGAAGGACTGGGGTATCTTTTGACACTAGATAAACTGGTCGATACCAGCGCGGAAAGCGGATTAGTATTCCGCCCTCTGGCCCCCAGACTGGAGGCGAGACTCTATCTGATCTGGAAGAAACATCAGACGCTGACCCCGATTGCCGAGAGGTTTCTCGCGATGTTAAAGGAGGATTTAGGATCAACTATCCAAAATATCCCTCGTTGATGATAACCGCCTGACCGCCCAGGTCATAAAACCTTGAGAAGAACGTCGAGCGATCGTAAGTTACATAACCTCCCCACAGCGGATCACTGACCGTGACCGTGTAGTCATCGTAACCGAGGATCACCAAACAATGCTCATTGCCCGGGAAAGAATAATACTGATTGGTGTAAACACCGTTGTCAATCAGATACCAGCCCCCGGTTTCACATACCGGCAGCATATACATGGTAGCCCATACGCAGACAGGCTTGCCGCTGTCCAGGAAAGAAATGATGTCCCATTCTGATAATCCCGTGTAAGCCACCGCCTGATGGCCGCCTTTTCCGGCATCAAGAAACACCTGCATCGTTTGGGCAATCACATTGGCGAAAGCCCCGTAACCGCTGTAAGAGTAAGGATTGCCAATGAAAGCGGCCGACGGATGAGGAGCGTACCACGCGTCATACACTTCGAAACCGGCCTTCGGTAAAGCATCGGCGAACCGCAGTTTATCCACCTGGTATCCGTACGACTGCAACAAAATCGCGGCGGCTGTCGATTCACAACCGGTAGGAAGTTCCGGATACTGCCATATGCCCGGAACATGAAGAAGCGGCTGATCGATCCTTTCATAAGTCACAGTTCCCACTTGTTCCACCGCGATCGCCTGCGCGATATCCATATTCTGGTTAATAATTAACTGCTTGTAATTTTCTGGGGAAGGAGCATACTTATTAACTAAAGATGCGTCTGTCAAAGAGGCCGCGTGAGCGTCGGATACATACAAAAATCTGATCGCCCCGAAATTGATTACAACGACTAAAACCAATAACAATAACTTTTTCACTTGCTTCACCTCACTACATAAACCATGATAAATTTAATAACACCATGTGGGCCAGCCGCAAGATAAAACTGAATCATGAAACCCGCTGGCGCATCGGTACTATACGCAGAGTAGCACAAAATCACAAAAAAGTGAATATGATATTCGCATTTTTAGGTATTTTTCTTAATTTTTTCTTAATTTGGAAATTCTTGCGGTATCAATATCTGGTTTCTCTAATCCTAATATTTCCCAGAAAATACCCCTGCCGCGTGATCAAAAAAGACCGTCACAGCAACGGTCTCAACTGTATGAATAAAACAACAAAAACCTCAGGCTTCCTCTTTACTCATGATCGCCTGATAATTCTCTCCCCATTTTCTCATCGCCTCAATAACCGGCTCCAGGCTCTTTCCCAGCTCCGACATGGCATACTCCACCCGGGGCGGAACCTCCGGATAAACCGTACGGGTCACAAGCCCGTCCGCCTCCATGGACCTCAGACAGTCCGTCAGCACCTTCTGACTGATACCGTCAAGATCCCTCTGCAGTTCATTAAAACGCCAGGGCCGCTCTAAAAGGTTGCGTATGATCAAAAGTTTCCATTTGCTCCCGATCAGCTGCACCGTGGTCGCCACCGGACATTCCGGAAGCAGTTCCGCTTTAGTTTTCATATAACCCCTCCCATACATTAATTTTCGAATGTTACAACCATATTGTAATGCGCTTGTCCATTAAACGCAAGATGGTTACCAAAAGGTGCGTATCCCGACAAAAAAGTGCGTACTTGTCCCGCTTTCTTCTGATCAGTACAATAATAAATACAAAAGGCAAGAGACCTTTTGAAACTTTCAAAAAGGAGGACATGAGTATGGCACTTTCCAATCTTGCAGAGTGGGCTGAAAAGAAGGCTTCCCCTTGCGGCACAGCCTGCGGCGCGGCTGACAAAGAGGAAAAATCATCGGCCTGCGGCGCGGCTGATCAGCCGGAAGAGAAACCTTCCGCTTGCGGAGCTTCCGATAAACCGGAAGAAAAACCTTCCGCCTGCGGAGCGTCTGACAAATAAGTCAGAATCCCCCGATGCTGCTCCCGGCAAACGTCCGGGAGCAATTGAATATTAACGAGGTTTTAAAATGAAAAGTTACTTTGCCTTTCAGTGGCACATCACCGATGAATGCGACCAGCGCTGCCGCCACTGCTATATTTATTCCGGAGATGCCAGTAAAAAACCCGACGCCATGAACTGGGAACAAATCACAGCCACCCTAAACAACTGCCTCGATTTCTGCGCGGCATTCGACCGCCTGCCCTACTTCTACCTGACCGGCGGCGACCCCATCCTCCATCCCGACTTCTGGCGATTACTGGACCTCTTCAAACAGCATGAAATTCCCTTCACCATCATGGGCAACCCCTTCCACCTGAACGATGAAGTCTGCGCCAGGATGAGATCTCTCGGCTGTGAGAAATATCAGCTCTCCCTGGACGGCCTGAAGGAAACCCACGACTGGTTTCGCAAACCCGGATCCTTCGCCTGCACCCTGGAAAAAATCCCCTGCATCAACAACTCCGGAATGCGCAGCGTCATCATGACAACAGTCTCGAAAACCAACCTGGCCGATATACCGGGAATCATTGATACCGTAGTAGCGGCGGGCGTCAACGTCTTCGCCTTTTCCCGCTATGTGCCTAGCGGCGGCGATCTCGACGCTTCCCTCACCGCCCAGGAATACCGCGATCTTTTGGAAAAGTGCGACAAAAAATTCCAGGAGTATAAAGGCTGCCACACCTACTTCAATAAGAAAGATCACCTCTGGACCCTCTACGAATACGAAACCGGAACCTTCAAAATTCCCCCTGACGCCAAAGAAGGAATGATCTACGGCGGCTGCAACTGCGGCAACTGCCACCTCACCATCCTCCCGACCGGCGACATCTACGCCTGCCGCCGCGTGGCTGACTCCAAAGTCGGAAACGTCCTCACCGACCGACTAGCCGACATCTGGGTTGGCGAAATGGAACAGTACCGCGATTACGACAAATTCACAAAATGCGCGAAATGCGAACTGAAAGCCTGGTGCCGGGGCTGCCCCGCCGTAGCCAAAGGAACAAACGGCGACTTTTACGCCCCCGACCCCCAGTGCTGGAAAGAAGTGGCATAAAATGATCAACCTCGACGAAAAAAACTTGATACCTAGCCTGGTCAGTGTGGAAAACGCCATGCTTGACGGGGAAAAAGTCATCAGAATCATCAAAAACGTGAGAAAAGATGAATACGGCCTGAGAAGTTACGCGACCATCCCGAATATCTCCTTCCATAACGGCGTGATCCAGGCCGATGTGCGAAGCAGAATCCTCCCCGACGCCCCTGATCTGGCCCGGGGATTCATCGGCATCGCCTTCCGCGTCCCGCCACAAGACGGGCCATTTGAGTGCTTTTATCTGCGCCCGGCCAACGGCCGCGACCCCGAACGCTGGCAGCACGCCGTGGAATATTTCTCCTACCCGGACTATACCTTCGCCTACTTTCGCGCCCGCGGCATCACCAAATACGAAGCCCCGGCCGATATCGGCCTGGACGAATGGATCCATATCAAAATCGAAGTATGCGGCCGACACGGCATCCTCTACACAAACGGCGTCAAAGTCCTCGATGTTGAAGATATGAAAGGAAACGAAGACGCGCGAGGCGCTGTCGCCCTCTTTGTCGACATCGGTACCGAAGGCTTTTTCAAGAATCTGCAAATCTCACCAAGGGAGAATACTCATGGACCTTTTTGAACTGATCAAACACCGCCGCGCGATTCGTAAATACCAGGACAGACAAATTCCCCGCGAGGCCCTGGAAAAAATCATCATCGCCGGCCTCTATGCCCCCAGCGCCGGCGGCGGATAGCGCACGATGATCACCGCCATCCACAACGCGGAACTCGTGGAAAAAATCGGCCGCCTCAATGTCGCGAAATTTGACCGCAATTCCCTTTCAGGCTCCTATGTTTCTAAAGAACAGCCCAGCATCATCGACGATCCATCCATCAAAAGCGGCTTTTACGGCGCCCCGGCAGTCTGCGTGATATTCGCGAAAAAGAATTTCCTTTACAGCATCCCCGACGCCTTTTGCGCCGCGGAAAATATGATCCTCATGGCCGCCGATCTCGGCAT
>CAZQRT010000064.1:0-1129 GCA_964596105.1 uncultured Erysipelotrichales bacterium
TCCTGGGTGAGGAAGCCAGCCCGGATTTACTCGATGAGTTATTCAGCCGCTTTTGTATCGGCAAATAAAAAAGGACAGCGAATAGCTGTCCTTAAATCCCTAAACTGATGATCAGACCGAGGCTCATAAAAGGCACGAAAGGAATCCGGAGATTCTTTTGGTAGCGCAAAAGGGCGAACAGGCAGGCGCTGTAAACCGCGATATGCATCGCGACATAGAGCTTTTCAACCCCCAGCATAAATCCCGCCGCCACCGCCAGCTTGATATCCGCGAAACCCATGCATCCCGGCCACAGCCAGTAAAGCATAAGCATGAAAAACGGAATGATCAAAGCGCCGTAAAGACGGAAGGACAAAGAATGCGGACACAAAAGCCCTAACATCACGATTACAATATGACCGCAGTCCGGCACCTCCATGGTTTTTATGTCCTTGACCGACATCATCAGCAGGGTTAAAACAAAAACCAGATCAATGAAAAATACCCTCATGATACGATCCCTTTCCGGGACTTGAACAAAGACATTTCACATCGCTGCCATTGTATCATACAAGAAAGGGGAAAGGAATGATAATATGGCGATTGTTTACCATGAAAACAGTCAGACGTTTCATTTATACAACGAGGAAATCAGCTACATCTTTAAAGTCTTGAAAAACGGTCATTTAGGCCATGTCTACTTCGGGAAAAAAGTCAATGATCGCGACGATTTTTCCCGCGTTGATGTCAATCTTCCCAGAGCCATCGCGCTTTACCAGGATGATCGCGCTTTTTCTCTAGAGCACATCCGCCAGGAGTATCCGGTTTTTGGCAGCGGCGATATGCGTCATCCCGCCTTTGTCATTAGCCAGGAAGACGGCAGTGAGCTGGCTGACTTTGTCTATACCGGATATCATCTCTACGAGGGCAAGGCCGATCTTCATCCCCTGCCGCATGTCTACGGTGATGATTTCACCAGCCTGGATGTCTATTTGTATGATGAGAAAATCCAGGTGGAGATGGTTTTGCGTTACAGTATCGCCGATCATTTAGCTGTTATTACCCGCAGCGTCCGGTTTGAAAACAAAGGCCCGCAAAGCGTGGCTTTAAAGAAAGTCATGAGCTTTTCTCTGGACCTTCCCGACTGTGA
>CAZQRT010000064.1:1229-7114 GCA_964596105.1 uncultured Erysipelotrichales bacterium
TATGACACCACGCGCGTCATGATGGGCATCAACCCGCAGCAGTTTTCCTGGCAGCTGCAGGACTCTTTCCAAAGCCCCGAAGCCTTGTTAGTCTATAGCGATTCGGGCATGGCGAAAATGAGCCAGACGTTCCATGAAATCCTGCGTGAGCATGTCGCCCGCGGCTACTGGCGGGATAAAGAAAGACCAGTCCTCATCAATAACTGGGAAGGCACCCTCTTTGATTTCAATGAAGAGAAAATCCTCGCCATGGCCAGGATTGCCAAAGAACTGGGCATCGAGCTGTTTGTCCTTGATGACGGCTGGTTCGGGCGCCGCAACAATGATTTTGCCGGACTGGGCGACTGGGTGCCAAACCTGGAAAAACTGCCCTCCGGAATCGCCGGCCTGGCCGACAAGATCCATGATATGGGGCTGATGTTCGGCCTGTGGTTTGAGCCGGAAATGGTCAATGAGGATTCCGATTTGTTTTCTTTGCATCCCGAGTGGCGGCTGGAAACCCCCGGCCGGAAAGTCTCGGCGGGGCGCCACCAGTACGTTTTAGACATGGCCAATCCTGAAGTTGTCGATTATCTGTATGAGATGATGAGCCCGGTTTTAAGCCACCTCGATTATGTGAAATGGGACATGAACCGGTCGCTCTCGGAGGTTTACTCGCGGGCTTACCCGAAAGAAAAGCAGGGGGAAATCTACCACCGCCATATTTTAGGGGTTTATGATTTATATGACCGTCTGACCAAAGCTTTCCCGAAGATTTTGTTTGAGTCCTGCGCCAGCGGCGGGGGACGGTTTGACGGCGGCATGCTTTACTACGCCCCGCAGGCCTGGGTCAGTGACAATACCGACGCCGTGGAAAGATTAAAAATCCAGTACGGCTCCTCTTTGGTTTATCCGCTGTCTTCTTTCGGGGCGCATGTTTCCGCTTCCCCGAACCACCAGCTTCATCATGAAACGCCGTTGAGCACCCGCGCCAATGTCGCTTATTTCGGCACTTTCGGCTATGAGCTGGATCTCACGAAGCTAGAGGAGAAAGAAGAAGTCAAGGCGCAGATCGCTTTTATGAAAAAATACCGCCGGCTGTTTCAGTTCGGGCGCTTTTACCGTTTAAGAAGTCCGTTTGAGCATAATGACGCCGCCTGGATGGTCTGTGATGAAAACACCGCCATTGTCGGCTACTACCGCATAATGGCGACGATTAATGACAGCTATCACCGGGTGAAATTAAGAGGGCTTGATCCAAACGCCTATTACCGCTATGGGGATACTGTTTACGGCGGGGATGAATTAATGTACATCGGTTTAAATGTCAGCGACGGGACCAGCGGCGAAGGTGAACCGGCGGGTGATTACGCGAGCCGGCTTTATGTGTTTGAGAAAATTCAGTAATTAAAAAAGGCATGGCGGTTACAAAATAACCTCCATGCCATATTTTTGCGGTTTTAAGCCGAGTTTTTCATAGAAAGCCTTGGCGCTGTCGTTGCCCGCCCAGACATTCAGGGTGACATTGTAATAATCGTTGTCCCGGGCGTAGGCGAGGACATATTCATAGAGCTGTTTCCCGATGTTTTGATGACGGCAGTTTTGATCGACACACAGGTCATCAATATAGAGGGTTTTGATCGGGGTCAGGATCGGGTCGTTTTTGTGCTGCTGATGGATACAGAAGCAGTAGCCGAGCACCTGATCTTTTTCATTGACCGCCACAAAGACCGGGCGCGTCTCATCCTGCAGGATGATTTCCAGCTGGGCGTCGGAATATTTGGTGGCGCCGGGTTTGAATAAATCAGGGCGGATGTCGTGATGAATATCGAGAACTTGTCTTAATAAAACATGCAGGCCATTTATATCATGGCTGTCAGCCTGGCGTATGAGCATATGTATCACTCCTTTATCTGGGAGTTTAATGATCCTGCGGCTTTTCGTCAAGGCTTAAATGTTATATAATGGCGTTTTGGTGATGATTCATGACATTATTAGAAGAAACGCAATTACTGATTAATGATGAAAATCGCGATCCGCGCTATGGTCAGGAACTTTTCTGGCAGGAGATCACAAAGCATGAGGGGGAGACGTTCTATACGGCTACCGGTTTAGACTTGCAGTATTCCTGCCGGGGGTATGAAATCTATTTTAACCGCAAAAGCAAATCGCTGACGCGCTCCAGTCTGGATATGGCTTACGCGACGCTGATCGCTTTAAGAAGGCAGCATTTGAAGGTGACCGGGCCGAAGAAACTGAAGGTTTTCGGGGCCAGTTATGTGTACGCGGTGATGATTGGCCTGGGGCTGATCGACAAAGCCGAGACAACCCGTAAAAAGAAGGGACGGGACATTGAAATAAGCCGTTAAATAGGATATAATCCTAATTGTTTTTAGGGGGCGCGAAGATGAGGATTATCGTGGTAGGTTTGGGAAAAGTCGGCGAGCTTTTAACGGACGCTCTGGCCCAGGAGCGTCATGATTTAATGGTGATCGATGCCAATGCCGGTCTGGTCAATGATATTGTCAATCGCTATGACGTTTATGGCATTGTCGGCAATGGCGCCAATCCGGATATTTTGCGTCAGGCCATCCAGGACGGCGCGGATATGCTGATCGCGGTGACCAGCGCCGATGAGGTCAATATCCTGGTGGGGATGATCGGCAAGCATATGGGCGTAAAGAATATCATCTGCCGGGTGCGCAACCCGGATTACGCCAAACTGAGCACGAAGGAATTCGGGTTTGCCATGATCGCCAATCCCGAACTGGAGGCGGCTAGGGAGATCTTTCGGATTTTGATGTTCCCTTCGGCCAGTCATATTGAAACCTTCGCCAAGGGCGCTGTCGAGCTGGTCGGCATGAAGATTACCCGCAGCACCCTCATCGTTCAGGAGCCTTTGAAAAGACTGCCGGCCTTTACGCGTGCCCCGATTTTAATCTGTGTCGTTTTAAGAGGCCGGGAGGTATTGATTCCGGGCGGGGATTTTGTCCTTCGTCCCGGGGATGAGATTTATGTGACGGGCAAGCACGGCGACATTACCCGTTTTGCCATGGATATCGGTCTGATGACGCAGAGTTTAAAGCAGATCATGATCGTCGGGGGCAGCCGTATCGCTTATTACTTGTGCACTTTACTGCAGGGGCAGAATGTCCGGGTGAAGATTATTGAAAAGGATGAGAACCGCGCTTTGGAGCTGGCCAGGAATCTGCCGGGGGCGGTGATCATCGGCGGTGACGGCAGTGACATTGAACTTCTGGTTGAGGAGGGTATCGATAATACCGACGGCCTGATCGGGCTGACCGGGATGGATGAGGAGAATATTGTCCTCGCCCTTTTGGCCCGGCAGCGGGAGGTTAAAAAGTCGATTATCAAGATCAACAACACCGCTCTGGCGCAGACGATTGCCACTCTGGATCTGGATACGACCATCTCTCCGAAAGAGCTGATCGCCAATCACATCATCGCTTATGTGCGCTCCTGTTATGCCGATGACGAGGCCATCCTGACGGTTTACCGCCTGATGGACGGCGCGGTGGAAGCGGTGGAGTTAGTGGTGACGGAGAAGGCGCGCTGTCTCGGGCAACGGTTGAGCGATCTGCCTTTAAAGCAGGGAATTCTGATCGCGGCGGTGTTAAGAAATAATGATGTGCTGGTGCCGCGGGGCAATACGGTCATCGCCAAGGATGACCATTTGATCGTCATTGCCCATAACAGCCGGATTGTGAAGATGAGTGACCTTTATGAATAAAAAGATGATCGCTTATACCCTGGGAAGAATGCTCTTACTGGAGGGCATTCTCATGTGTCTGCCGGGGCTGATCGCGGTCGGGTATCATGAGCCGAATATGGCGCTGGATTATTTTGGCTGCGCTTTGTTCAGCGGCCTTTGCGGGGTTCTGATCAGTTATAAGAAGCCCCGGGATGACCGCATTTATGCCCGTGAGGGTTATCTGATTGTGGCTCTGGCCTGGATCGCGTTATCGGTGTTCGGGGCTTTGCCGTTTGTGTTCAGCGGTGAGATTCCTTCTTATGTGGACGCTTTTTTTGAGATTGTCTCCGGTTTTACGACGACCGGTTCTTCGATTTTAACGAATATTGAGGGTTTGTCGCATGCCTCGCTGTTCTGGCGGAGCTTTTCGCACTGGATCGGCGGCATGGGCATTCTCGTCTTTGTCGTCGCGGTTCTGCCTGATTCTTCGGGGTCTTCTTTGCATATTTTAAGGGCGGAGATGCCCGGTCCGATTGTCGGCAAGCTTGTCAGCAAGGTCAAGGCCACGGCGCAGATTCTTTACCGCATTTATCTGGCTATGACTCTTTTTGAGACATTGCTTTTGGTGCTGGGCGGGATGCCGCTGTTTGACAGCCTTTTGAATTCTTTCGGCACGGCGGGCACCGGCGGTTTCGCCATCAAAAACTCCAGTATCGCTTTTTATGACAGCGCATATGCCGATGCCATCATTACCATTTTCATGTTTTTATTCGGCGTCAATTTCAATTTGTTTTATTTCCTTTTGATCGGGCATTTTCGTGAGGTCTTCAAAAATGAGGAACTGCGGGCTTATACCGGCATTGTGGCGGTCGCGATCGTTTTGCTGACATGCAATCTGTTTGGCTATTACGGCAATATCTTTAAGGCTTTGCGGTATGCCGCTTTCCAGGTGGTGAGCATCATCACGACGACCGGGTTTGTGACCGCGGACTACGGGCAGTGGCCGGTGTTCAGCCAGGCGATTCTATTGGTTTTGATGTTTATCGGCGCTTCAGCGGGCTCAACGGGCGGCGGCATGAAGGTGTCCCGGGTTTTGATCGGTTTCAAGAGCGCCAAGGCGCAGCTTTTAAAAGCGGTTCATCCGCGCCGTGTTCACGCGGTTTATTTTGAGGGCGAGAGCCTGAGCGAAGAGGTCATCAGCGGGGTGCACGCTTATTTTGTTTTCTATTTCATGATCCTGTTTTTATCGTTTCTGGTTTTATCCTTGCAGAATATTGATCTGCTTTCCGCTTTTTCCGCCACGGTAACCTGTTTGAACAATGTCGGGCCGGGGTTCAATATCGTCGGTCCGGTGGGCAATTTTTCCACCCTCTCCGATCTTTCCAAGCTCGTGTTGTGCTTTGACATGCTGGCGGGAAGGCTGGAGATTTTCCCGATGCTGTCGCTGTTTTTCCGGGATACAAGAGACTAGGTTCTTAAAGAATAAGGCACGCATAAGCGTGTCTTTTTATAACGGGTATAGAAACTTAAAAGTCAAAAAGAAAATCCTTTTGGTATCTGCCAAAAGGATTTTTTACAGCTGTTTGTTTTCTTTAGTCGTCGATACCGAAAGCATACTCGAGACGGTCATCAAGATTATCCATGCGGTCTTCCTGATACTCGATGGACCTTTCCGTGGACCGGTACTGATCGAGGGTAATGAGCTGCCTTGAGTAGAGTCCTTCCAGTTCATTCTCGAGGACATCCAGCCGTTGTTCGAGCTGCTGGTCGGTCTGCTTTAAGTTAAAGTAAGTATTGATGTTACTTGGATTGCTTATGGCGCTTTCCGCGTCCCGGATATACTGGTCAACCTCTGATGTGATTTGACTCAACTGCTGCTGAACTCTCGTCAGACCTTCTGAGGTAGACGGCTGGCTAGGTGTTGTTGACTGGCTAGGTTGACTCGGGGTCGTAGACTGACTTGGCTGGCTCGGGGTAGTAGACTGACTAGGCTGACTAGGCGTCGTTGACTGGCTTGGCTGACTCGGCGTTTCCTCACTCGGCGTGTTCTGTTCACTCGGCGTCGTCGTCTCCTCATTAGGAGTCTGGGTCTCTCCGTTAGGATCCGTCGTAGCGGTCGTATTCAGCTGATCTTTCAGGGCCGCGATCTCTTTCTTTAACTCATCGATTTCCTGACTCTGGTTGGAGCATGCTA
>CAZQRT010000065.1:0-6910 GCA_964596105.1 uncultured Erysipelotrichales bacterium
ATGGATTTATTTCAAATTGTTTTCAATCAGGTAGCCTTAATGTGCATGATGATGCTGGCGGGAGGGATCAGCTACCGCTTTCACTGGCTTGACGATCACGGCGTCTCACAGATATCCAATCTGCTTTTGTATGTCATCAACCCCTTGACCATGATCGCGGCTTATCAGATTCCCTTCAGTTTCGATAAGCTGCAGGTCCTGTTGAAAACATTCTTCTACGGGCTCATCGTGCTGATCTTTTTAATCGCGGTTGTCCAGATTTTCTTTAAAAACCTGGACGGGGTAGAGAAATTCGCGCTCTGCTTCGCCAATGCCGGCTTCATCGGCATCCCCTTAGTCAAAGCTGTGCTGTCCGATGCCATGATCTTCCACTTATCCGCCTTTCTCGTGGCCGTCAATATCGTCTTATGGACGTACGGCATATACATGATCACCAATGATAAAAGCTACATGACCCTGAAAAAAGCCTTCCTCAATCCCGGCACGATCGGCTGCCTTTTAGGTATATTGCTTTTCATCTCACCCGTTAAACTGCCAAAACTGGTCTATAACGGCGTATCAACCCTGGCCAACTTAAACACACCCCTGGCCATGCTTATCCTCGGGGCTTATATCCAGAAAAGCGGTGTCTTCAGTTTATTCACCAAGCCAAGACTGTTAATATTAAGCTTACTTCGTCTGGTCGCTTTGCCCCTGCTGACACTTTTGCTGCTCGCGGTTTTGCCAATCGGCGATCATACCATCCGCATGGTGATCTTCATCGCCACCAGCGCGCCATCCGCTGTCAACACGATGATTTTCCCTTTACAGTTCGGCGGTGACAGCGAAAAAGGAGCCCGCCTCGTATCGCTGAGCTCCCTGTTATGTCTGGTGACACTGCCGGTTATTCTCGGCTTGTCCGCCTATGTGATTTAGTCCGTAACGCGATCGACAAAATAAGCTAAAACCACGGTGCGGTCGATCTCGCGCCCGTTGGAACAAGTGGAAAGGGTGATGATGCCCTCGTAGTCATCAGGCAGCGCTTTAGCCTCATGAACGGATTTCTCATATTCCTTCTGATTTTGCTTAAGCATGTCCTCATGCCCGCCAAAATTAATGGTGTAAATCTCACTGCCGTCCTCGGTAGTCTGAGCCGAGAAAATCCGGTAAAGCCTGACCTCATGCTCCAGATAAATGTAAATGTAGCGGTGGGTGTCAAAAAAATCACTGTCCTTGGAAATATAAGACTGTAATTGTCCAAACATCGAGCCGTCCATTAAATTATGCCCGTAAATGATCGTGTTGTCATCCTGAAAAGCCGGATCATTTCCGGGATCTAAAAAGATCGCCCCGCCGCGTGAGGCATTGCCCGAAACATCATTGTTCAAATATTTATAAGGATCATCAGACTGCGCGATCGGGTAGGAGATCGTGGTGTTAGGAATTAAAATATATCCTAAAACCTCGGGATTGATTTCCTTTAAGGTCAGAAAATCCACCTCGGGAATGTGCGCCAAAAGCCCCTCGGCGTCAGCGTCAAACTCGAAGTCCTTTTCCAGGACCTGATCGTTGATACTGGCGTAGGTTTCATTCATGTCCTTATACTCAAAATAATAGCGCACTAAGCGGTAAGCCGAAAAGACAAAAATAATCATGCAGACTAAAAAAAGAACTGTCAGTAAAGCGTTATTTCTTTTCTTCGCGCGCTTTGCCATGCTCATCACTCCCGAATTTATTTTACTGATATCCCTTTTTAAAAGCAAGCAAAACCATTATGACAAACCCGGCTGATTATGATAAGATTAAAAAAGTGAGAAGGAGGATATGTCATGATTCGAATTGGAATAAACGGTTATGGAAACTTGGGACGCGGCGTGGAAAAAGCCATTCAAAAAAACCCTGATATGACCTTGATCGCGATATTTTCCAGGCGCGCGAAAAACGGGGATACTAGCGATCTAGGCTATCCGATGATTCCGGTCAGCGCCATCGCCCAATATCAGGACAAGATCGATGTGATGATCTTATGCGGCGGCTCCGCGACCGATCTGCCTGTCCAGGGACCGGAAATGGCTGAACTTTTTCATACCGTGGACAGCTTTGATACCCATGCCGGCATCCCGGAATATTACGCTGTGATGGACGAAAAAGCCAGAGCTAACGGGCACCTTTCCCTGATATCATGCGGCTGGGATCCAGGTCTGTTCTCCCTGGCCAGAACCCTGTTTGGCGCGGTTCTGCCCGACGGCAAAGACTACACCTTCTGGGGCAAAGGCGTTTCCCAGGGACACAGTGACGCCATTCGCCGCATCCCCGGCGTGAAAGACGCCCGGCAGTATACCATACCTGTAGAGGAAGCCGTCAAAATGGCGACCAGCGGGGAAAGACCGGAACTGACAACCCGGCAGAAACATAACAGAGAGTGCTTTGTGGTCCTGGAAGAGGGCGCTGACCCGCAAAAAGTCGAAGAAGCCATTGTCACAATGCCAAACTATTTTGCTGATTACGATACCACCGTTCATTTTATCAGCCAGGAAGAACTGGATAAAAATCATGCCGGTCTGCCCCATGGCGGATTCGTGATTTACAGCGGCGACACCAGCGAAAATACCCACAGCATTTTGCGCCTGCAGCTGAACCTGGACAGCAACCCGGAATTCACCGGCAGCGTTTTAACCGCCTATGCCCGCGGTGTTTACCGTCTGGCGAAAAACGGCGAAACCGGCGCCCGCACCGTCGCGGATATTCCTTTCAGCGCGATTTCCCCGCGGGAAAAAGATGAACTGTTAAAGATCATCTAGAACAGATCAGGCTCTTCTTAAAGAAGAAGAGCCTTTTCAGTCATATTACCTGGTTGTTTATGGAAAAGAAAACTGTCAGCACTGCCTCTAAAATTGATCAGAATCCCAAAAGGATGCTTGCGGTCATAACAGCAAAACGGAAATCATAAAGGAGAACACATGAAAAAATATTTTATACTCCTGCTTTCGATATGCTTAACTGCCGCGCTTTCCGGCTGCGGAAAGCAGGATACAAATGACAAGCCTTCTGAAAATGAAAATCTGTCAGAGCCTGTTGACGGCACCCATGAAGAAAACGCTCCTGTTGTGTATTTTACTGCTGATATCAGCGCCGCCGGCATGGTGAAAGTGTATGAGGCGCTCGACTGGAAACCAACCGGAAAAGTCGCCGTCAAACTGTCCACCGGGGAACCCCCTGCCAGCAACTACCTGCGGCCGGAACTGATTAAAGACGTGGTCCAGGCGGTGGACGGGACCATTGTCGAGTGCAACACGGCATACGGCGGCTCACGCGCCCAAACCGCCATGCATTATCAAGTGGCCAAAGATCACGGTTTTACCGACATTGCCGACTTTCAGATCCTTGACGAGGACGGATCCATGACACTTCCCGTTACCGGCGGCAGCGTCCTGAAAGAAAACTATGTCGGCGCCGCGTTTGCCGACTATGACTCTTATCTTGTCCTGTCGCATTTCAAAGGCCACGCCATGGCTGGCTTTGGCGGCGCCATTAAAAACATCTCCATCGGACTCGCCTCAAGCGAAGGCAAAGGCTGGATCCACAGCGGCGGCACCAGTAAGACCAGTATCTGGGGCGGTGACCAGGACGCCTTTCTGGAGGCGATGGCGGAAGCGGGCAAATCCGTTTCCGACTGCCTCATAGACAAAATCGTCTACATCAACGTCATGAACCGCCTCTCCGTTGACTGCGACTGCGACGGAAACCCGGCTGAGCCGGATATCCATGACATCGGGATTCTGGCCTCAACTGACCCCGTCGCGCTCGATCAGGCCTGCGTTGACCTCATCTACGCACAGAAGGATGGCGCCTCCCTGGTGAACCGCATTGAATCCCGCAACGGGCTTCACACCCTGGAACACGCCGCTGAAATCGGCCTTGGATCACGGGAGTACGCTTTGGAGAATATCGATGATTGACATCATCTCGCGCGAGGCGGTATACCTCTGGTACTACTTTGACCTGCAGCTTCGTCAGATCCTGCCTTATTTTATTACCGGCATCATCCTTGGCTCAATTATTTCCGTGTTTTTCAAAGACAAAATCCACGGCGCCATGCGTTCCTTACGTAACAAAAATATCGGCTTTTTCGGCATCGTCACCGCCAGCATTCTCGGCATCGCCTCGCCGCTATGCATGTACGGGACGATTCCCCTCGCGGCCTCCTTTTCCAAAAGCGGCATGAAAGACGACTGGCTCGCGGCGTTCATGATGAGCTCCATTCTTCTCAATCCCCAGCTCATCATCTACAGCACCGCGCTGGGGGAAAAGGCTCTTACGATCCGCCTTCTCTCCTGTTTCCTTTGCGGGATTTGCGCGGGACTTTTGGTCAAGTATTTATACAAGGACAAATCCTTCTTTGATTTCTCCGGCTTTGAAGAACCGGAAAATCACGATACCGACCCGAATCCTGTCATGCGCCTATTAAAAAACATCGGCAGGAACCTCAAGGCGACCGGCGGATGGTTTTTGTTAGGGGTCGTCCTCTCGGCGCTCTTTCAGCGTTATGTCCCCGCCGATGTCATCAGCGGATTATTCGGAAAAAGGTTCGGCGTTTTGATGGCGGCCACCATCGGCGTTCCCCTCTACGCCTGCGGCGGCGGCACGATCCCGCTGCTTATCCAGTGGCTTTCGGACGGCATGAGCATGGGCAGCGCGGCGGCCTTCATGATCACCGGCCCGTCCACCAAAATCACCAATCTCGGCGCACTGAAGATTGTCCTGGGAATGAAACGGTTTATGATCTATATCGCCTTTGTCATGGCTTTTTCGCTTGTGACCGGAATGGTTGTGAATTTATTTTGAAAAGCGGCAAGTCTTCGCCGCTTTTTTTGTGATTGACAAGCGCCATAAAAAGTCTTATGATAATCATGCGCCGGCTTAGCTCAGCAGGTAGAGCAACGCACTCGTAACGCGTAGGTCACTGGTTCGAGTCCAGCAGCCGGCACCATCTTTCAAAACGCCGGTTTTTCGGCGTTTTTTGCTTGCAATCAAATAAGAAAAGCGATACAATGACTTTAGCACTTAAATAGAAAGAGTGCTAAAAAGGAGTGATTATCATGGAGAAGAAAGAATTTAAGGCGGAGTCGAAAAAAATACTGGACCTCATGATCAATTCGATTTATACGCATAAAGAGATCTTTTTACGGGAATTGATCTCCAACGCGAGCGACGCCATTGACAAGCGTTATTATGAAGCCCTGACAAACAATGAACCGGTCAGCCGCGAAGATATGAGCATTCATCTCATCGCGGACAAGGATGCCCGGACCCTGTCCATCCTTGATACCGGCATCGGCATGGACGAAAAAGAACTGGAAGAAAACCTCGGCACCATCGCGCAAAGCGGATCGCTGGAATTTAAGGAAAAAATGGAGAAGGAAGAGGAAACGGATATTATCGGCCAGTTCGGCGTCGGTTTCTATTCCGCTTTCATGGTCGCGAAAAAAGTAGAAGTGATCTCAAAGAAAATGGGGGAGGATCAGGCTTACCGCTGGGTTTCCGACGCCAGCGACGGCTACACCATTGAACCCGCTGACAAAGAAGAGACGGGAACAACCATCATTCTGACCTTGAAAGACAATACCGATGAGGAAAATTACGATCAGTATCTCGAAGAATACACCCTGCAGGATTTAGTCAAGAAATATTCCGATTACATTCGCTATCCGATCATCATGGCGATGACCAAATCAAGAAAAAAGGAAGACAGCGATGACTATGAGGATTATATGGAAGATGTCACCCTGAACTCCATGGTGCCTTTATGGAAACGAAACCGCAAAGACATCACCGATGAAGAGTACCAGAACTTCTATAAAAGCAAATTCAATGAATACACCGATTATCAGAAAGTCATCCACACCCGGGTCGAGGGCAATATCTCCTTTGACGCGCTTTTGTTCATCCCCGGCAAGCCGCCGATGAACTTCTATAACGCGGATTATGAAAAAGGACTGCAGCTTTACAGCCGCGGCGTCTTTATCATGGACAAAGCCGATGAGCTGGTACCCGAGCATTTCCGCTTTATCAAAGGCCTGGTCGATTCCCAGGATCTGTCTTTGAACATTTCCCGCGAGATGCTCCAGCATGACCGCCAGCTGCAGCTGATCGCGAAACGCCTGGAGCGCAAGATCAAAGACGAACTGACAAACATGCTGGAAAATGAAAGAGAGGAATATGAGCGCTTCTATGAAAACTTCGGCATGAGCCTGAAATTCGGGGTTTACAACGAGTTTGGCGCCAACAAGGAACTTCTGCAGGACCTTTTGATGTTCTACTCCTCAAGCGAAAAGAAACTCGTCACCTTAAAAGAATACGTTTCCCGCATGAAAGAAGACCAGAAAGAGATTTACTTCATCTCCGGCGACAGCGTCGACAAGATCGACCGTCTGCCGCAGTGCGAACTGGTGAAAGATAAAGGTTACGAGATTCTCTACATGACCGACAACGTCGACGAGTTCTGCCTGCAGGCGATGATGAACTATCAGGAAAAACCGTTCAAAAATATCGCCGTCGGTGACTTGAACCTCGAAAGCGAGGAAGAAAAAAAGGCCATCGACGACCAGAATCTCGCCAGCAAGGAACTGTTGGACTGCATCAAAGAGGCCCTGGGCGATCAGGTGTCGGAAGTCAAACTCTCCGGACGGCTGAAAGATCACCCCGTCTGCCTGACCGCCGGCGAGGGCATCTCATTTGAGATGGAACGGGTTTTAGACGCCATGCCGGAAGGCAACCCGTACGGCATGAAAGCCACCCGGATTCTGGAAATCAACCCCCATCATCCGATCTTTGAAGCCCTGAACAAAATCTACGAAAAAGATAAAGATCTCGTCAAAGAATACGCCTCGCTTTTGTTAGATCAGGCTTTGCTGATTGAAGGCTTCCCGAT
>CAZQRT010000066.1:0-6697 GCA_964596105.1 uncultured Erysipelotrichales bacterium
GCCCAGGACGGCGGCCCCAACCTGGAAAAATACTCCCGCTACCTCTCCACGAAACTCAAAGAGCAATTCGGCTTTCGCCTGCTGCGCCTTAAAACCGGCACCCCGCCCCGCGTCGCCATCGACAGCGTCGACTTTTCCAAAACAGTGCGCGAGGACGGCTCCAAAGAACCCTACTCCTTCAGCTACGAAACCACTAAATTTCTCAAGCAGCAAGACATGCAGCCCTGCTATCTGACCTACACCAATGAAAAAACCCACCAGATCATCCGCGACAACCTCGCCCTTTGCAGCATGTACTCCGGATTGGTCGAAGGCGTCGGGCCACGCTACTGCCCCTCCATCGAAACCAAAGTCGTCCGCTTTAAAGATAAAGACCGCCACCAGATCTTCCTGGAACCGGAATCTCTGGAAATGGACACCATCTACGTGCAAGGCTTCTCCAACTCCATGCCACCTGACATTCAGGAAAAAATGACCCGCACCATTCCCGGCCTGGAAAACTGCCGCATCGTGAAATACGCCTACGCCATTGAATACGACGCCATCGATCCATTACAACTATATCCTTCCCTGGAAACAAAAAAAATCACTAATTTATTCACCGCGGGACAGATCAACGGCACCTCGGGCTATGAGGAAGCCGCCGGCCAGGGCATCATCGCCGGCATCAACGCCGTCAAAAAACTAAGAAACGAACCGCCACTCATATTAAAACGCGATGAAGCCTACATCGGCGTCATGATTGACGATCTCGTCACCAAAGGAACCGCGGAACCTTACCGCCTTTTGACAAGCCGGGCGGAATACCGCCTGCTTTTAAGACACGACAACGCGGACGAGCGCCTCAGCCGCTACGGCTATGAAACCGGCCTGATCTCAAAAGAGCGCTATGAGAAACTTTTAGAAAAACAAAACCGCATTAATAACGAGATCAAAAAACTGGAGCAGTGGCGCCTGCCCGTAGATCATCCCATAAGCGAGAAATTAAGTACCCCTGTTAAAGCCGGCAACACCGCCGCTGATCTGCTCAAAAGACCCGGCGTGACCTATGAAACGCTGCGCCCCTACATCCCCGACCCCTTAGAAGACAACACCCTGAGCGCGGCCGTTGACATCCATATCAAATACGCCGGCTACATCGAGAAAACCAAAAGACGCATCGCCAGCATGGAAGCGATGGAAAACAAAAAAATCCCGCCGGACTTCGATTATGAAGCCATCGCCAGCCTCAGCCTGGAATCCCGCCAGAAACTGTCGGAAATCAGACCCCTGACGGTCGGCCAGGCCTCGCGCATCTCCGGCGTCAGCCCCGCCGATATCTCCGTCCTGCTGGTGATCTTAAAACAGCAGGGCTATTAGTAAAGGAGCTTTTATGACCACCTTGTACATCCATGAAAATTGCGATCTCAATGACTTTAAGCAGGCCCTGGAAGAGCTCAGCCAGATGGGAGGCAAAAGCATCGACCAGATCCTGGAAGCGCTAAAGATTGACGAACTGCTCTTCCCGCCCTTTTTTAAAGAAGATTTGGCTAATGTGAAAAGCCGCTATCCAATCCAGTTCGGGCCTCTTGATCCCGACCGCGTCCAAACTATGGTCAGTCATCCAACACCATTAGCTATTCTCGAAGATGGCGATAAAATCTACGCCCTGTCATGCAATCTCGACGACATGAGCGGCGAAGAGATCGGATACGCGATAGAAAAATTATGGCAGCACGGCGCGCTCGATGTCTTCACCCAGGCCATCCAGATGAAAAAGCAGCGGCCGGGAACGCTGTTGACGGTTTTGACCAGAGCGGAAAATAAGGGCGAGCTTTTACGCACGATGTTCAAGCATACCACCACCCTGGGCATCCGCCAGACACCCTGCGACCGCTACATCCTAAAGCGGACCGTGACAACCGTCACCACTCCCTTAGGAAACGTCAGAAAAAAATGCGCCAGCGGATACGGGGTGAAACGCTACAAATACGAATATGATGATCTCGCCCAAATCGCGAACGAGGTCGGGATCAGTATAAAAGAAGCGGAAGCCTATACGAGAAAGTTTGATGAAGAGGCCTGAAAGCCTCTTTTTTTCATAAAAAAAAGAAGACCTCTAAGCGAGATCTTCCCCGTTACTGGCGATGACCTTCTGATACCAGTAGAAAGAATCCTTGCGAATCCGCTGTAATGTGCCATGGCCGAGATCATCCTCATCGACATAAATAAATCCGTACCGCTTGGACATCTGATTCGTGCCCGCCGACACTAAATCAATGCAGCCCCAGGACGTATACCCCAGGCACTCCACGCCTTCCGCGATCGCGTTCGCCATCTCTTCAAAATGGCGGCGGAAATACTCAATGCGGTAATCATCATGAATCTTGCCGTCGACAACCTCATCAAAAGCCCCGATGCCGTTCTCGACAATAAACAGCGGCTTGTGATAACGGTCATAAAGATCGATCATCGAAATCTTCAAGCCCTCAGGATCGATCTGCCAGCCCCAGTCACTGGTCGGAATATACGGGTTCTTCACCCCGCTGGAAAGATTTCCGCCCACGGTCTCCTTGCCCTCGGCATGACTGGACTCCACGCGTGAGTTGTAATAGCTGAAAGAAACAAAATCCACCGTGTTAGCCTTGAGAATTTCTTCATCGTCTTCTTCAAAGTGAATGTGATAGCCCTTGTCTTTCCAGATCTGCTTGATAAACCGCGGATACTCGCCGAGCACCTGGACATCGGTATAAAACATGTTCATGCGGTTGGCCTTCTGCGCCAGATAAACATCCTTCGGATCACAGGTTTCCGGATACGTGAGGGTCTTCGTGACCATGCAGCCGATCAAAACATCCGGATAATGCTCATGGGCATAAGCCGTGACCAAAGCGGAAGCGACAAACTGATGATGCACCGCCTGATAAATCGCCTCATCAGGATCCTCATACTTCTCCGCCACGACGCCGACGGTCGTGAATGGATGACGGAAGACACTGTCGATCTCATTAAAAGTCAAGAAGTACTTCACGTCCTGATGATAGCGGTCCAGGCAGACCTTGCTGAAGCGGACAAAATCATCAACGACCTCCCGGGATACCCAGCCGTCATTGTGATTCACCAGATAAAGCGGCATCTCATAATGAGACAGCGTCACAATCGGTTCAATATGATGCTTCTTCAAGCAGGCGATCACCTTGTCATAAAACTCCAGACCCTTCTCATTAGGCTCTTTCTCATTGCCATTCGGGAAAAGTCTCGTCCAGGCAATCGACAGCCTTAAGGCTTTAAATCCCATTTCCGCGAACAGGGCGATATCCTCCTCATAATGGTGATAGAAATCGATGCCGCGCCGTTTCGCGTAATACGTCGTGTCCGTGGTGGCCATCGCTTTTTCGATATCCTCGGGACCGACATGCCACTGGTTGGCGTAATCTTTGACATCGAGGTCCGGCTTGTAGCGCGCGCAGTCGGCGACACTCATGCCCTTGCCGTCCACATTCCAGGCGCCTTCAACCTGATTGGCCGCGATCGCGCCGCCCCACAAAAATCCTTCTGGAAACTTCATAAAATCCTCCTCTTAAAAAATCGCGAACGGTCCGGCCTTCACGACCGCGTCCGGAAAATTCTTATACTGTTTAAAATTCTCGATAAACATCTCCGCTAATTTGCGGGCGTGCTGGTCATAGGACTCCTTGTGCAGCCAGGTGTCGCGCGGATGCAATAATTCCTGCGGGACATCCGGACAGAACTTCGGAATATTCAAATTAAAGAAAGCGTCCGTCTCATAAGGAACATAATCGAGATCGCCGTTTAAAGCCGCGTTGATCATCGCCCGGGTATACTTCAACGGGATGCGCCGTCCCACCCCGTACGGACCCCCGACCCAGCCGGTATTGATCAAAAAGACACTGGCGTTGGCCTTTTCCACGCGGCGCTGGAACTGGCGCGCGTAAAGCAGCGGATCCAAAGGCAGAAACGGCTCGCCAAAGCAGGTCGAGAAGGTCGCCTGCGGGGTCGTGATGCCATTTTCCGTACCCGCCAGCTTGCTGGTGTAGCCGGAAACAAAGTGATAAACCGCGGCGTCACTGTCCAGCTTGGCGATCGGCGGCAGCACCCCGAAGGCATCCGCGGCCAGAAAGAAAATCGTTTTCGGGATCGGTCCCATCCCGGACGGTTCAATGTTCTCGATGAACGATAAAGGATAACCGACCCGGGTATTTTCGGTGATGGAATCATCATTGAAGTTAATGATGCGGCTGTCCTCAAACAAACCGACATTTTCCGCGACGGCCCCGAAGCGCACCGCGTTCCAGATATCCGGCTCGTTTTTCTTGGAAAGGCCAAGGCACTTCGCGTAGCAGCCGCCCTCAAAGTTAAAGATCGTCGTGCGCGACCAGCCGTGCTCATCGTCGCCGATCAGATGACGGTTAGGATCGGTGGAAAGGGTCGTTTTGCCGGTACCTGACAAACCGAAAAACAAAGCGGCCGAGCCATCCTCGCCAAGGTTGGCGGAACAGTGCATGGTGAAGACATTTTTCTGCGGCAGCATGTAGTTCATGACGCAGAAAATGCTCTTTTTGATCTCTCCGGAATAACCCGTGCCGGCGATCAGAATGACCTGTTTTTCATAGTCGATGATAATCGCCGCCTCGCTGTTTAAACCGGTGTCGGGATCAACCAGGCAGCCCGGCGCGCAAAGCACGAGGAAATCTTCCTGGAAGTGCTGCAGTTCGCGCGGCGTCGGCTTGATCAATAAATTGGAAATGTAGAGATTCTGGCTGGCTTTTTCATTGATGACGCGAAAGGCGTAGGAGTATTTCGGATTCGCCCCGGCGTAACCGTCAAAAATATACAGATCTTTATCCTGAAAATAGCGGATCATCTGCGCGTAAAGCTGTTCAAACTGGGCGATGCTGCAGGGCTGGTTCACCTTGCCCCAGGCGATTTTATCATGCACCGACGGACGGTCGACAATATACTTGTCATCCGGGCTGCGGCCGGTCCGCGCCCCGGTATTGACGCACAGACAGCCCATGCGGCTCAGGCGCCCTTCCCCTTTTAACAGCGCCTTTTCCACTAATGATCCGGCGGGAATATTGCGGTAGATGACTCCGGAAGTCTGCATACCGTATTTCTCGATACCATATGTTTCCATGGGTGCCTCCTTTCTTTTTTTCATTTTAATCTTTTCATCATATAAAAGCAATTTTTCTTTTCTAAATCGCTTTCATCAAGTAAAATAAAGATAAGAAAAGGAGGAAAATTATATGAGCAAATTTCCAAAGGGATTTCTCTGGGGCGGCGCCACGGCCGCGAACCAGTATGAGGGCGGCTGGAATGAAGGCGGCCGCGGACCGGCTTTAACGGATGTCACGACCGGCGGATCCGTGGATGAGCCGCGTTATGTAACCTGGATTGACAAGGACGGCAATCCTCACAAAACTCCGCAGGTCATGGGTGATGACTCCCTGCCGGAAGAAGGCGCGCACTACGCGGTACTGGATGGCGAGCTCTATCCAAACCATGAAGCCAGCGATTTCTATCATCACTGGAAAGAAGACATCGCGCTGTTCGCGGAGATGGGCTTCAAGATGTTCCGGATGTCGATTTCCTGGTCGCGTATTTATCCGACAGGAATCGAGGAAACCCCGAATCAGGAAGGTCTCGATTTCTACCGTCAGGTCTTTACCGAATTAAAGGCCCACAATATTGAACCGCTGGTTACGATCTGGCATTTCGATACCCCGCTTTATTTAGTCGAGAAGTACGGCGACTGGCAGTCCCGCGATTACATCGGCTACTTCAAGCGTTATGTGACCACGATCTTTACCGAGTACAAGGATCTCGTGAAATACTGGTTAACCTTTAATGAGATCAACAACACGATTTCTTTCCTGGGTATGGGCCGTCCGGCCGGTCATGAGGAGTATCAGAAGGCCTGCACGCATCTTCATTATCAGATGGTCGCCAGCGCCGAGGCTGTCAAGATCGGTCACAGCATCAATCCGGATTTCATGATCGGCTGCATGCTTTCATCAACGACCGCTTATCCGAACACCTGCAACCCGAAAGATATTCTGGAATGCGAGCACACCTGGCAGAAGGGCTACTACTATTGCGGCGATGTGCAGTGCTTCGGCGATTACGGACCTAGCGCGAAACGGATCTGGGATGAGTATGATGTTCACCTGGATTACACCGAGGAAGACCGCAAAATCCTCAAAGAGGGCACCGTGGACATGTTTACGTTCTCATACTACATGTCGATGAATGTCACTTCTCAGGAAATTACCGACAAGGTTTCCGGCAACTTCGCCTTTGGCCAGCGCAATCCTTATTTGAGCTATTCCGACTGGGGATGGGCAGTGGATCCGACCGGCTTAACCTACACGCTGGAAAGAATTTATGACCGCTACAGAAGACCAATCATGGTTGTCGAGAACGGTCTGGGCGCCTTTGACAAAGTTGAAGACGGCAAGATTCATGACGGCTACCGTATCGACTACTTCATTCCTCATATTGAGGCGATGGCAGAGGCGATCAAGAATCATGTTGACCTGATCGGTTATACCCCTTGGGGCTGCATCGATCTGGTTTCGGCATCAACCGGTGAGATGCGCAAGCGTTACGGCTTCATCTATGTCAACAAGCATGATGACGGCACCGGCGATCTCTCGAGAATTCGCAAGGATTCTTTCTACTGGTATCAGAAGGT
>CAZQRT010000067.1:0-2471 GCA_964596105.1 uncultured Erysipelotrichales bacterium
AACACCATCGATCGCCTCGTCGCCAAAATAAGGAGATAATCTATGAAATATTACGCCGTCCAGAACGGCCGCAAACCCGGTGTCTATACGAGCTGGGAGGAATGTAAAAAACAGGTGCACGGCTTTCCCAATGCCCGCTATAAAGCCTTTACGAGCTTTTTAGAGGCCGAGGATTTCTGCTGGCATGAGGAAGGCAAACAAAGCGCGGCCGCTTATGACTGCGTGGCTTATGTTGACGGCAGTTATGATGATCGTCAGGGCGCCTACAGCTACGCGGCGGTGATTTTCTACCAAAAGCAGAAATACACCTTCAGCGCCATTGGCAAGGATGATCTTTTAGCGATGCGCAATGTCGCCGGGGAAATCCGCGCCAGCATGGAGGCGATGCGCTTCGCCTGTGATCATGACTGCGATTCTTTACTGATCGTCTATGATTACGCGGGCATTGAAAACTGGTGCACGCGTGTCTGGAAGACCAATAAATCCGGCACCAGGGAGTACGTGAAATTTTACGAGGAGACATCTAAAAAGGTGAACATTTCATTTCAAAAAGTGAAGGCTCATTCCCACCACATTTATAATGATGAGGCCGATCAGCTTGCGAAAAAGGCGCTGTATGAGAGTCTATGACGAGCTGGCCCCAATCTACGACGCGCATTCCCGGGTTTTAATCTTAGGAAGCATGCCTTCTAAAACTTCGCGGGCTTTGCATTTCTATTACGCCCATCCGCAAAACCGTTTCTGGCCGGTTATGGAGATTTTGTTTCATACCACCCTGACCACAAATGAGGACAAGGTGAGCTTTCTATTAAATCATCACATCGCGCTGTATGATGTCATCCAAAGCTGCGAGATCGCGGGCTCGAGCGACGCCAGCATCCGCGGCATCGTGCTGAATCCTCTCGAGATCATCTTTCAGACTGCGGACATTAAAAAAGTTTTCACCACCGGACAGACGGCGGGAAAACTTTATCAGCGTTATTTCGGCCCGTGCGAGATTTTGCCCAGCCCTTCGAGCGCCAATGCCCGTTACCGGCTGGAAGATCTCGTCAAATGTTACGCGAAGATTTTAGATTATATTTGAATTTCAAAGCGCGTCGTGGCGCGGTGGAATTCTCTCAGGCGTTTTTCATAAACTCTGGTGACGACATCCTCAAAGGCCAGCGGCCCGTCGGCACCCATTTTTTTTAACAGCTCATGAAGCAGCGGGGGATTGTAAGGCAGGAGCGGGGCGAGCTGGCTGGTGACCAGGCAGTTGTTTGCCATCACGCCTTCCTGGTTGGACTGAGGATTCTGGCCGATGCCTTTCTGGCATTTGACAAACGGCGTGACCGGGCCCTGCTCATACCAGAAGGTGAACTGGCAGCGAAAGCCGATCGTTTCCAGCCGGTCCTGAAAGAGGCCGAGGGTTAAGCCGTTGTAGCGGTCATATTTCGGGCGTCTGGCGATCATGGGGAAGATATTCAGGCCGGGTATGGCTGAACCGTCGGGATTTTCGATGGCCTGAAAAAGAATTTCCCCGGCGTTGCCGGTAAAAAGCATGACCACACCATCCGCGATTAACTCTTTCAGGCGGTCTTGATACGGCCGCCATAATTCGATAATTTTATCCTGGTAACTTTCCGTGGTCCCGCCCATATAGATCATATCCGGCTTTTGTGTGACAAAAAGCGGGGTTTCGGGAAACATCGTGTCATGGAAAGTGGCGGTTTTCAGGCAGTGTCTCAGATAGCGGATATTGCCCTGGTCGCCGAAGAGATTGCAGATTTCCGGATAAATATTTTCGATGATCATGCCTCCGGCACCTCCTTTTGAATGCGCGCCAGTAACGCGTCCTCGGTAACTCTGGCGTTGTCCAGCTGATACAAATCATCCAGCAGGATCACGGTATCGACCTCTGCCAGGCGCACGAGCTTGTAGCTCTCGGTCTCAAATGGCGAGCAGTCTATTTTCTCTTCGGGAATGCCGCCGATCAAAAGCCTTAAGTGAAAATCCTCACAGCGCTCCCCGGAGAGGATGATCTGCGAGATGGAATCGTCGTTTAAAAATTCCAGATCAGTATCATACAGCCAGAAATTGGCCTCGCTGTCGGTCTTGCGGTTGTCAAACTCATCGACCATGATGATGACGCTCTTTTTGCCCGGATAGTTGCGGGCGAAGTCAAAGGAGCGCGAGCAGGCGATGGCGTTCGGGGATTTCGTGAGCTGCACGACCACTTTGATGCCGCGCACGACGGATTCATGATAGCGGCTTTCGACGATGTGCAGTTTACTGACGGACGCCGCGATCTTTCGCGGATCCAGCCCCAGTTCGCGCAAAACAACAATCGCTCCCAGCAGATTGTAGTGGTTGATTATGTTCTGGCTGATCGTCGGATACTTTGTCTCTTGGTTTTGATGCACGATGGTGATCTCTTCTGCACTGATGGTTTTTAAGAGGTAGTCGGGATCAGGCGAGTGGTAGCCGCAGTG
>CAZQRT010000067.1:2571-6673 GCA_964596105.1 uncultured Erysipelotrichales bacterium
ATGTTGAAGATAAACTCGACATGGGCGTTGCGGCGGAAGGAGTCGCGAAAGAGGTTGGTGCATAACAGGTAGGTCGGCTTGACATAAGGCATGTATAAACGGCTCGCTCTTTCGTCCATCTCCAGCACGGCGAGGTCTTTTTTCATATGGATGGACCAGGAGGTCGCGGCTAAAAGGGCCGATGTGATGCCTTCCGCGATGTTGCTTCCGGTGCGGTTGGAGATCACCTCGATGCCTTGATCAGCGAGGATGTCATTGATGAGGTTGTTCGTGGTCGTTTTGCCGTTGGTTCCAGTGATACCGATGATGGTTTTAGGCATCGGGAGGTATTTCAAAAAATCTTTATCGAGACGAAGCGCCAGCCAGCCCGGCAGATGGGTGGCCTTGCGGTGCAGCATGGTCAGCACCTTCGCGCAGGTTTTCGCGGCGTAGAAGGCGACATAAAAACGCACAGGTTTCATACTTTTTTTCCCTTCTTTTCAGTATTCAACATCTTATCAAAAATCAGCCCTTTAATCAATCCAAGTTGATGATATAATAGCGGTGGTGATAAAAATGAAAGAGATCGCTTATCTGGCTTTGATCCGCTACGAGGATCAAAGCGTCGAAAAAGTTTCCTTTAACGCTTTTGGAAATATCAAAATTTCCGGGGCTGATTTTCAGGCCGATTTCCAGAATGAAACCTACGGCCTGATGCAGATCCAGCTGCGAGGCGAGGTATTAAAATTAGTCCAGAACGGTGAGGAGCTGGTTCTGCTGCAAAACAAAGGGCCGGTGATTTATAAAAAACTCGCGATTGAGGGCCGCTGGCTGGACAGTCAGGTTTCTGACAATAATCTGCAGGTCGTTTACGAGCTTTATTCCGGGCCTCACACCCTGACTCATACCGTTTTGAAGCTAAGCTGGCGGTAATCTTTTTGCTTTTTTTTAAAAAGGTTTTGTGGTATGGTATAGCTGTTTAAAAAGGGGGGGATCGCCATGAATCAGATTGCCGAAAATATCAAAGCCGCGCTGGCTCTGGCTGTGGCGGCGGCGGGATTGAAAGCGGACATGGATCCCGCGGACATCGTCATCGAAATTCCCAAGGAGCGCCGCAATGGCGATTACTCCAGTAATATCGCGATGCGTTTAACCCGGGAATGTCATATGAACCCGCGCGTCATCGCCGACAGGATTATATCCGAGCTTGATCTGGAAAAAGCCGGCATAGACCATGTCGAAGTGGCCGGCCCGGGCTTTATGAATTTCTATATGCTGAAAGACCGTCTCGGGACGATTCTCGGCGAGGTGCTGGCCGCCGATGAAAACTACGGGCACAGCGCTTACGGCCAGGAGGAGAGGGTGGACATCGAATTTGTTTCCGCCAATCCCACCGGCGATCTGCATCTCGGCCATGCCCGCGGCGCGGCTTTAGGGGACGCCATCTGCCGCATCATGAGTGCCGCCGGGTATGACGTGACCCGCGAGTATTATATCAATGACGCCGGCACCCAGATCACCCATCTCGCCGAAAGTCTCATCGCGCGCTACCATCAGTCGTTCGGCATCGATTATCCGCTTCCGGCTGACGGTTATTACGGACCGGATGTCATTCAGATCGCGGAGGAGATCAAGGATCAGTACGGCGATACCCTGCTGTATGATGAGAGTCCGGAAACGTTCGCGCTGTTTAAAAGCCTCGGCGTGGAAAAGGAGATGGCCAAGCTCAAGCAGGTGCTCTCTGATTACCGCGTGACGTTTGATATCTGGTTCTCCGAGTCCAGTTTGTATGAGACGCATCAGGTGGAGGCGGCTTTAGAGAAGCTGAAGCAGGGCGGGTATACGTATGAGTATGACGGCGCGCTGTGGCTGAAAACGACGGCTTTCGGGGATGACAAGGACCGCGTGCTGATCAAAAGCAACGGCGAGTACACGTATTTAACCCCGGATATCAGCTACCACCTCAACAAGCTCGACCGCGGCTATGATCATCTCATCGATCTGTTGGGGGCTGATCATCACGGTTATATCGCGCGCATGAAGGCGGCAATCCAGGCTTTAGGGTATCCGGTGGAAAAGCTCGATATCGATATCATTCAGATGGTGCGCCTCATGAAAAACGGCGAGGAAGTGGTCATGAGCAAACGGACCGGCAACGCGGTCACGATCCGCGATATGATGAGCGAGATCGGGGTTGACGCGACGCGCTATTTCTTCGCCAGCCGGGCCGGCAGTTCGATGTTTGATTTTGACATGGATCTCGCCCTGGAACAGTCCAGTGACAACCCGGTGTACTATGTCCAGTACGCCCATGCCCGGATGTGCTCGATCGAGCGCGCCAGCCGGGATATGAATCTGTCTTGCGCTGATCATTTTGAACGCCTCACCCATGAAAAGGAAAGCGATCTGTTAAAGCACATCAGCGGTTTTAAGGATGTCATCGTGGAAAGCGCGCAGCAGCGCGCCCCGCATAAGATCGCGTCTTATGCCCACCGTCTCGCGGCTTTGTTTCACAGTTTCTACAATGAGTGCAAGGTGCTCGATGAAAAGGACCGCGAGTTGTCCGGTCAGCGCCTGGCGCTGGTGCGGGCGGCGCGCATCACGCTTCGTAACGCCCTGAATTTAATTGGCGTCAGCGCCCCGGAAAGAATGTAAAGGAGATCAGTATGACACAGCTATCAATGGTCAATGTCGCTTATGATGTCATGAAACAGGAACAGAAGGAAATGAATTTTCATGCCCTTTATGAGAAGGTCAGTGCTGTCATGGGCTTTGACGAGACCCAGTATGATGACAAGATGAGTTTGTTTTATACCAATATCACCATGGACGGGCGTTTTATCACCCTCGGGGAAAATGTCTGGGATCTGCGCGAGCGTCACAAGTTCGATCAGGTCCACATTGACATGAATGACATTTACGCCGATTATACCGAGGAAGAGGAGGACGACGGTGTGACGGTGGATGCCATCGTCGGCGAGGAAGTCGGCGAAGAGGACGACGAGGAAGACGACGGCGCCAGCCAGGAAGATTCCTACGATGATGATTGACCGGAGCGGATGCTCCGGCTTTTTTTTATACAAATTTAAAGTCACAAGCAGGAAAGGAAGAAATAACTTTATGTAAGAATACAAAGGCGGGGAAAGGGAGGGGTGTAAAAAATGAGAAAGCAGGTGCTGGCGCTGGCTCTGGCATTCCTTTTGATGGTGCCGGGGCTGGACAGGGCTATGGCGCAGGATGCCGGGCTGAGGGCCCGCCAGGAAAAACGCGGCTGGGCGTCACAGGCGTGGCATAACGGCGGGCGGCTCTGGGTCGGGGACGAGCGGGTCTATTGCGTTCAGCCTGAGAAGAGTTTTCGCACCGGCGTAACTTGGGAGAAGTTTTCGAAGCGGCCTTCCTTTATCAGCCCGGAACAGGAAAAACGGCTGGCGCTGATTGTTTATTATGGCACAAAATGGTTTAGCGATGAACGTCACGAAGCGGCGACGCAGGCTTTGATCTGGTATGTCCTGGGGGCCAAGCCTTACGGTGAATACGACCCGGAAGAATATGATCCCTGGGAGTTTGTCTGCTTTACCGTGAATGGCGAGAGCGTTGACGCCGAAATGCGGGAGATTTTAAATCTCGTGGATACCCATGAGAAACTGCCTTCTTTCGCCGGCAAAGAGTATCAGATCAGCTACGGGCAGTCTTTGACGCTGACGGATGAAAACGGCGTGCTGAACCGTTTTACGGTTGATCCGGCGGAGGGGGTCAAGGCTGAGAAAAGGGGCAATCAGCTGATTTTGACTCCGGAAAAAAACGGCCCGGAACAGGTCACGCTGCGGCTTCATCATGACGCTACGACCGGGCAGGGCACGACGGGTTATTTTCGCCGTCAGGGCTTTGCGGCTTATGATAATGAACCGGGGGTAGGGGCGCAGATCTGCGCGAATTTCTTTACCGCGAGTATTATCGAGGCCAGGGTCACAGTCAAAATGGAGCGCCGCGGTTCTTTAAAGATCATGAAGAGGGACGGCCGCGATGCTCCTGTCAAGGGCATGACTTTTACCATCACCGGGCCTTCTTATCCGCGCGGGCAGAGTTTCACGATGGAAAACGGCGAGCTGGTGCTGGACGGTCT
>CAZQRT010000068.1:0-6608 GCA_964596105.1 uncultured Erysipelotrichales bacterium
TTCAAAAATAAAGTTAGCTCCTATGATCTCATTGATTTCATGCGCGACTTCCGGTTTGTGAAAAGCATGGACGACACGTACATCAACATCTCCGGTGATCAGGAGGTCAACGAAAAGGTCAAAGAAATCACCGGTTTGTCCAATCTTGATGCCCGCTATCTTTCCAAAGAGGAAGTTGACGATCTTTTCAAAATCTGAAATATATAAAAATGCTAAACCATTGGCTTAGCATTTTTATTATATGTGCGGCATTCATATACTCTTTGTCAGCACCTCGGGGTTGATCACAGAAGTCGGATGACCCTCCACATAATTTTTGAGATTTTCGACAGCCACATCCACCGTCTTCAGACGCGCCGTTCTCGTCAGCCAGGCGATATGCCCCGTGACCACACAACGCGGATGAGCGATCAAAGGATTCATGACAACGGGCCGCTCATTCTCCAGGACATCCAGCCCGGCCGCGGACACCTTCCCGCTGTTTAATGCCTCAAGCAGGTCTTCCTCCGCGATGAGCCCGCCCCGCGCGGTATTAATCAGCATCACGCCATCCTTCATCTTCGCTAGTGTCTCCGCGCAAATGAGATGCCGGGTATCAGGAAGCAGCGGACAGTGCAGGGAGATCACATCACTTTCCCTCAAAAGATCTTCCCAGCGCACCGATAAATCCGGAATGTGAACCTGAGGATCATAAGCGATAACTTTACCGGCCAGAGGCTTGACCATCGCCGCGAACGACCGCCCGATCGCCCCTAACCCGACAACCCCGACAGTCTTGTCCGACAGCTCAATCTGCGGCGTCACAACTTTAGTGAAAGGCTGGTTTTTAACGGTAAAATAAGTATTCCGCACATAATCATTCTGGGCGCTGACATGATGACACAGCTCCAGTAACAAAGCCAGGGCATACTGCGCGATGGTCTTGTCGCCATAAATCGTATTGGTAAAAACCACCCCGGCAGCCGTGGCGGTCTCTCTTTCAAAACCCTCATAGCCGTGACTGGTCGTCGCCACATACCTTAAACGCGGATGATGTTTAAACAACTCCCCGGTAAAAAGCCCCTTCTGCAGATAAACCCCGATGAGCCCATCCGCGTCCCCCAGCGCCTCATCCAGTCCCTGACTGGTCAAAGGCCTCGGAAGATCCACAAACTGATAAGAAACCCCGGGAATCGCCTTTAATCTCTGCCATCTTTCTCTGATCTCTTCATCCGTCAAATCAGGACAAATACTTCGCTGCGACACCACAAGCACCTTCATCACAACCCGCCTCCTTACGCATATTTTATGCCTTCCTAAATCAACTGTCAAAGAGGATGCAAACCATTGACAACCCCCATGCTGATATGTATAAATATAGACCCAAAGGAAAGGAGAATTCCCCATGTTTAAAAAAGGCAGCTATTTTTATTACGCGATGGCCAACGGCATGTTTTATTTTTCCTGGGCCATGTTCGCGAGCATCATCTCCGTCTACCTGGCCGGTATCGGATGTGACGCCACGGAAATTTCTTTAATCACATCCTCATCCGCCCTGTTCGCGATCATCACCCAGCCCGTCGCCGGCCTCATCGCCGATAAAATCAACAGCCCCAAAACCGTCTCCCTCGTCTGCGCCGTCGCCGCCATCATCTCCGGGATGATGTTCGCCTACTCAAAATCATTCATCTTCCTTTTCCTGTTCAACGGCGCCACCCAGGGCATGCTCAACGGCATCGTCGCTTTAAGCGACCGCCTGGCCACCGCCGCCCCGTTTCCCTACGGCACCATCCGCGTCTGGGGCTCCATCCTCTACGCCATCGGCTGCCAGGTAACCGGACTCGTCTATGAGAGCATTTCCCCGACCGCCAACTACTACATCTTCGCCCTCAGCATGCTCTTAACCATCGCCGGCTTTATCGGCATGTATGACGCCAAACTGCAAAAACCTGCCATCAAACCCAAAACATCGGAAAATGTTTTCCAGGTTCTCCTCAAAAACAAACCCTTTCTGCTATTCCTTTTGATCTACTCGCTCTTCTGGGGGACCGCCGGCGCCCAGGCTGTCTATATGCCCTTGATGATGACTGACTCCGGAGCCACCACCGGACTGATCGGCACGACATTTCTGCTCGGCGCCCTGTCAGAAATCCCCATGGTGCTATTCTCGGATAAAATCATGAGCCGCTTTTCCTACCGCGCCCTGATGATCTTCGCCTGCGTCATGTCTCTGATCCGCTACGGCTGGTACGCCACCATACCCAACCCGACCTACATCATGTACGCCTTCTTCTTCCAGGGCACGACCACCATTGTCTTCATGATGGTCACCGTGCGCCTGATGATGGAACTGGTCGATGAGCGCTACCTCAACAGCGCCTACGGGATTTCCAATATGATCGCGAAAGGAATCGCCGTTGTCATCTTCCAGATCGTCTTCGGACAAATTGTCAACTTCTTCGGATATACCGCCATGTACGGCGTCGCCTTTGTGATCACCGCCGTCGCCCTGCTGCTGTGCTTAGGCTTCCGCCCGGTAAGAAAATGACCGCGGATTTTCATGTCCACTCTACCTACAGCGACGGGCAGAGTACATTAGAAGAAATCGTTCAGAAAGCCATCGCCATGAAAATGACCAGCCTCGGGATCTCCGATCACAGTCCCCTGCCCATGGCCTGGGCGATGAAACCGGAAAAACTGCCATCCTATGTTCAGGAAATTCAGCGCCTCAAAGAGAAATACCAGATCCATCTCTACTGCGGGCTGGAACAGGATCTTTTCAGTCCGGCGCCCGCGTATCACTTTGACTACATCATCGGCTCCGTCCATCTCTTAAAAGTGGCGGACCGTTATATTGTGGTTGATGACAATCCAACTATCCTCAAAGAAGCCGTTCATCAGTATTTCCATGATGACTTTTACGCCCTGACAGAATGTTATTATCAGGAAGTGGAACGACTGACAAAAATCAAACCCGACATCATCGGCCATCTCGATCTCATCATGAAATTCAACGAAAACGGCGAACTGTTTGACCCTGATCATCCCCGCTACCGGAAAGCCGTCCGTCATGCCATTGATAAATTATTAGAGCTCCATGTTCCCTTTGAAATCAACACCGGAGCCATCTCCCGGGGATACCGCCAGACCCCTTATCCGCAACGCCAATGGATCAGCTACATCAAAGAGCACAACGGCGATTTGATCCTCTCCAGTGACAGCCATCATAAAGACACCCTCGCTTTTCAGTTTCCGAAGTATCAGGATCTGGCGACCATCCATCTCTAAGAGACCGTCACGGTCTCTTTTTTTAAACAAAAGAAAATCCCCCGAAAAAGGGGGATTAAAATTTCACATCAACCAGACAGAGCTCATTGGTCTCGCGCGTCTTCTTCACATCGATCACCCGCTGATTACTGGAACCGCGCCACTCGAGGCGAAAATCATGAAGCTTTTCGACAAACGGCCCGTCAACCAGCACATCCAGATACTGACAGACCGGATGAGCCTGAATGTGCTCCTCAAAACGGTATCCGGTCCAGGCCCAGATGGTCTTGTCCGGGTATTTCTTTTTAAAAGCCCGCGCCAGCTGCAAAGTTCCGGAAATGTTGGCGGGATGGAAAGGCTCGCCGCCTAAAATAGACAGCCCGACAATATACTCCTTCTCCGCCAGCTCCAGCACCTTGGCAATCGTCTCTTCCGTGAACGGCTTGCCGCCCTCAAAATCATGCGTCTCGGGATTAAAGCAGCCCGGGCAGTGGAAGTGACAGCCCTGCATGAAGATCGAAACCCGCACGCCCGGTCCGTTGGAAATATCCATTTTGCGGATTTTATTGTAGCGTGCCATTAGTCTCCGTCAGCATCCATGTTGTCGACATGCAGCACCCTTTCCTTGATTTCCTGGGTGCGGCCGCGGTTCCAGAAATTCGATCCGATATATCCGCAAGTCCGCCTTGCCACATTCAGCTTGGAATGATCGCGGTTGCCGCAGTTCGGGCAGTACCATTCCATATTGTCATCAATCAGGATCTCGCCGTCATAACCGCATACCTGGCAGTAATCCGACTTCGTGTTCAGCTCCGCGTACATGATATTGTCATAAATGAACTGGATGATCTCTAAAACCGCCGGAATGTTATTGGAAAGATTCGGCGTTTCCACATAAGAAACCGCTCCGCCCGGACTGAGACGCTGGAATTCCGCTTCCAGTTTCAGCTTGGTGAAGGCATCGATCTCCTCGAAAACCGGCACATGGTAAGAGTTGGTAATATAATCACGATCGGTAATGCCCTTGATTTCCCCGAAGCGCTCCTTCAAGCACTTCGCGAACTTATAAGTCGTGGACTCAATCGGCGTACCGTAAACGCTGTAATCGATCGATTCTTCCGCCTTCCACTGATTGCACTTGTCATTCAGGAACTGCATAACATCCAGACCGAACTGCTTGCCGACACCGTTATCGGTATGGCTGTGGCCGGTCATATACTTGACGCATTCATACAGTCCGGCATATCCCAGCGACAAAGTCGAGTAGCCGTTATGAAGCAAAGGATGAATGCTTTCGCCCTTCTCCAGTCTGGCCAGCGCGCCATACTGCCACAAAATCGGCGCGACATCGCTGGTGACATTGCTCAAACGTTTATGTCTGGCCTGCAATGCGCGGTGGCACAGTTCGAGACGCTCATCGAGAATCTTCCAGAACGCGTCCATATCCTGATCGCTGGATAAAGCGGCATCGACCAGGTTGATCGTCACGACACCCTGATTGAAACGGCCGTAATACTGCGGTTTGCCCTCAGCGTTGATATAAGGGGTCAGGAAGGAACGGCAGCCCATGCACGGATAGCACTGCGGATCGCCATTCTTGTCGATCTTTAACTGTTTCATCACCTTTTCGGAGATGTAGTCCGGAACCATTCTCTTCGCGGTGCATACCGCCGCAAGTTCCGTTAAATACCAGTATTTGCTGTCTTCATGGATGTTGTCTTCTTCCAGCACATACAAAAGCTTCGGGAAAGCCGGGGTAATATAGACGCCCTTCTCGTTTTTCATGCCCTGAATACGCTGCTTCAAGACTTCCTCAATGACCATGGCCAGCTCTTCTTTGTACTCCTCGGTCTCGCCTAAATACAGGCAGACGCTCAAGAAAGGCGCCTGGCCGTTGGTGGTGGTCATGGAGTTAATCTGATACTGGAACGTCTGCACGCCGTCGGTAATCTCCTTGGCGAGATCTTCCTTGGAGAACTTCTCGCAGTCCTCATCGCTTAAACCGCGCTCATGGTAACGTTTCAAGTAGTAATTATAAGAATCCCTGACAAACGGAGCCAGATGAGTCATGGTGATGGTCGCGCCGCCGTACTGGCTGCTGGCAACAGCGGTGATCAGCTGGGTCGCGATCGTCATGGCCGTGAGAAAACGGTGCGGCTTCTCGATCATGACACCGTTGATATTGGTGCCGTTTTGCAGCATATCCTCCAAATTAATCAGATCGCAGTTATGCAGAGCGTTCTGCGCGAAATAATCCGCGTCATGGAAATGGATAATGCCCTCGTCATGAGCCTTGACAATATCCTCGCTCAAAAGGAAACGGCGGGTAATATCGGTGCTCGTAATACCGGCCAAATAGTCGCGCTGCGTCGTCACGACACGGGCGTTTTTATTGGAGTTCTCATTATTCCAGTAATCATTCTCGCCCTCGATCAGTTCCTTGATGGCCAGATCGGTCGTGTTGGCCTTGCGCACCAGTTCCCGGGTATAACGGTAGGTGATATACTTCTTGGCCAGGGCATACTTGCCAATCGACATGAGTTTCATCTCGATGATGTCCTGAATGTCCTCAACCAGAATCCGCTTTTTTCCTAAACCTTCGATATACTTAATGATGTTTTTGATTTGCGTCGGGGATACGCGGTCTTCTTCCGGCACCTCCGCGTTGGCCTTGTTGATGGCCGTGGCGATCTTGTCCGGGCTGTAGTCAACGATATGTCCGTCACGTTTAATAATTTTCATGTGTCTCACTCCTTGTCACTGCACCTAGTTTAGCACAAAAATAAGAATAATCTTGTTGCTATTGCAACACAATTAAAATTATGATAGGATCAAAACAAGGAGTGTGAAGAAAAAATGGTCGATCCTTTCAATAAAATCAGCGCGGAAGATCAAAATGAGCTGTTCAGAATTTTAGAGGCGCAATTTTTTTCCTTTGAAAAAGGCGAGCGCATCCTCGCCAAAATCCATCCCCAGAACCTCATCTGCATCATTTTATCCGGGCGCGTCCAGATCATCCGCACCGATTATGAGGGCAACCGCGTGATCACCGAGGACCTCCGCCAGAATGAACTGTTCGGTTCGCGCATCTCGTTCATCGACGACGAGTGCGACATCATCGCCAAACAGAAGACCAGGCTTCTGGTCTTCGATGATTACAGCCTCTTCAACTACCGCCACAGCGACGAGCCGTGCTATCACCAGTTCATCCTGAATCTTCTGGAAATCACGACATCCATTATTGTGAACCGAAATGAGCGCATCAAAATCCTGACCCGCAAAACCATCCGCAACCGCCTTTTGGAATACTTTGCCATCACCGCGAAAAATCAGTCTGAAACCAACAACCGCACCTTGTATCT
>CAZQRT010000069.1:0-6115 GCA_964596105.1 uncultured Erysipelotrichales bacterium
ACAGTTTCTCATAGCTGCTGTCCTGGCGCACCACGACGTTGATGACTTGAATCTGATAGCGGCCGCCGGTGATGGCGCCGAGGGTATCAAGGCCGCGGCTGGTAAAGAAGGCCAGAAGGAACAATCCGAGGGAGACGATGACGGTAAATATTCTCCCCAGGACGACCCTCGTCTTCTTTTTTCTGTTTTTCAAAAGAAGACCGCTTACTAAAAGCAGGAAAACCAGGCCGGTGACGAGAACCAGCCAGTATTTGACCGGTAGGATGTTTCGAAACAGAAAGGCTGTCACGACGGACACGATCAGCTGGATGATGAGAAACAGCGGATTGAAATTTCTTTTTTTCTTTTTCGCCGCATGTTTAGCCATATTTGTAAGCCTCCCTTAAAATTTTCTCGTGAGATAACCGTGTTTGAGCTGATATTTGCACATGAGGGTATAGAGAACACAGTATAAAAGCAATGCCGCGAAGAGTCCCAGAAAAGCTCCGCCGGTATCGATCAGACAATCCAGAAAGCTTCCGGCGCGGCCGGCGACAAAGGTCTGGTGAAACTCGTCGGTCAAAGCGTAAAGAAAGCAGAACAGGAGGGCTGCCAGCATGCGGTAGCGCATTTTCATGTTGAAGGTAAACAGGACCACCATGACATTGATGGATAAAATGAAATAAATGCTCATGTGGGCGAGTTTACGGAAGAACAGTTCAATATAGGCGTAATGAGACGGGGAAATAGCGATGGTCAGATCTTTTCCGGTGATCACAAGGACCGCGCGGTTGAAGATCCGCACGCATAAATCGCTGAGTTCATGGCTGGCCGAGGCATCGTCCATGGAAAACCGGAAGATGACGATCATCCAGATCAGGGTGGTGAAGATGGCGATCCAGCGCAGGCGGGTTTTTACTTTCGGGTTCATCATAAAACATCACTCCTTGCCAAAGTATACCACGATTTAAGATGAACAACAAAAAAAGATAGCGATTTCATTTACTTTGTGATAGGATAAAAGTAGCGTAAAGGAGGAATTGAAATGAGTCAATATTTAACAATTGATGTTGGCGGTACCGCGATCAAGTATGCCTTGATGGATGAAGCGGCTACTTATTTAGGAACCGGCGAGACGCCGACGTTAAGAGGCAGCATGGAAGAATTTCTGGAAGCGCTGGATACGGTGATCCTGCCGCATAAAGACGAGGTTGCCGGAATTGCCTTCAGCATGCCGGGACGGATTGATATTGACCGCGGTTTTGCTTATACCGGCGGGGCTTTATCGAACTTTATCCACAATACGCCGGTGAAGGAAATCCTGGAGGACCGCTATAATCTGCCGGTATGGATCGAAAATGACGGCAAGTGCGCGGCTCTGGCGGAGGCCTGGCTGGGCAATCTGAATGATGTGCAAAGCGGCGTGGTTGTCATTTTAGGCACCGGCATCGGCGGCGGCATTGTCTTGAACCGGAAGGTCTGGCGCGGCATGAATGGTTCGGCGGGAGAATTGAGCGGACTGCCGGTTGATTATACCAAAGGCGCCGAGAAGAGCACGATGTGGGCTTATCTCAACGGCTACGGCGGACTGACCGCGCCTTATGCCGCAAAGAAGGGTCTGGACAGAAAAGCGGTCGACGGCCGCAAGTTCTTTGATGCTTATCATCAGGGTGATCCGGATGCCAAAGAGGTGTTTGATTATTTCATTCAAACCTTAACGGCCGGCATCATCACCTGCCAGGCGATTCTGGATGTTGACAAGTACTGCATCGGCGGCGGTATTTCCGCGCAGGATGTGCTGATTGACGCGGCCAAAGAGTCTGTCCATCATTACTTTAAGGTCAATGAGGGCAAGACGGCTTTCAATGAGCCGAAAGTGGACCGCTGCCTGTTCAGAAATGACGCGAATTTAATTGGCGCTTTGCGTAATTTCCTTGATCAGCAAAAGAAAACGGTATGATTTCCATACCGTTTTTTTCTTACAGGGCGAAATCGCCGTCTTTAAAGATGACCACTTCCTGATCATCTCTCGTGTAACCGGTGATCTGGGTATCCGGGGCGCCGATCATGAAGTCAATGTGGATGACCGAGTCGTTGATGTGTTTCTCTTCCCATTCTTTTTTATCGGTGGCACTGGCCTGCACGGCGTTCGGGAAGCCTCTTCCCAGAGCGATGTGGCAGCTGGCGTTTTCGTCGATTAAGGTATCGTAATAAACGAGACCGGATAAAGAGATCGGGGAGTGGTAAGGCACAAAGGCGATTTCTCCCAGGTAGTGACTGCCTTCATCGGTTTCGATCGTGCTTGTTAAAAGATCCTGACCGGTTCGCGCCTGCCACTTGACCGCCCGGCCTTTTTCGAAGGTGACGGAAAACTGATCGATGATCTTGCCGCCGACCAGCAGCGGACGGGTGGCGACGACGGTGCCGTCAACGCGGTATTTGTCCGGGGTGGTGCAGATTTCCTCGGTCGGGATGTTGGGAACATAATCAGGGCGGTCACTAGGTTTCTCGTAGCGTTTGCCGAAGGTGGCGTCGGGATGGAAGCCGATGGTGAGGTCGGTGCCGTTAGAAGAGGTCATGTGGATATGGTCGAGTTTCAGGTTTGTGAGTTTTTCCTGCAAGAGTCCTCTTTCCACTCTTCTTTCCTGCCAGGTGGCTATCGGATCGTGTTCTTCATCAACGTAGACGAGCTTTAAGATCTGTTCCCAGAAGCGCTCCAGAACCTGATCTTTGGGAACATCGGGCATAACAGCTTCCGCCCAGGCTTGATTCGGGACCGCGGCGATGCACCATTGAATGCCGTCGCTGGCGATTTTGGCGCGGATAACGTTGCGTTTGTCGTTGGTATGGGTTTGCATCGCGTGGGCTTTGTGATCGGCTAAATCATCCATGAGATGGGGATTGGGGCTGGTGAATAGCAGCGAGCAGGCCCCTTCATTTAAATAATGGGCTAGGCTTTCTTTTTCCCACTGTTCGACTCTGGCGATATCATCCTCATTGCGGTAAGCGGCGCCGGTTTTGGCGATGGTGCTGTCGGTGTAGTGCACGATGACTTCGGAGGCCTGTTTTTCATAGGCGGCCTCACAAACGATTCTGGCGAAATCGTAGGTTTCCACCGGGGCTTCAATGATCACTTTCTGGCCGGGCTGAACATCCAGACCGACGGTGACCAGTACTTGGGCGTATTTTTTTAATAGTTCCTGTTTCATGTTTTTATCTCCTTGCTTTTGGCATTATAGCACGGGCTGATTTTGACCTCAAGCCGGGCTCAATTTTATTCATGAGATTTTAAGATATTGCACCGGCACCGCTTTGGTCAGCCAGACGCCGTTTACCGACTGATAGAAAGAATAGCCGGCTTTTTCCATCTCTCTGGCGGCGATCAGAAAAACAACCGGTTTGCCGTGTCTGGTGCCGACTTTCACCGCGGTTTGGTAATCACCGGAAAGGTGGACATAAAGCCGGGACATGGGGAGCAGGCCTTTTTCTTTGATCGCGCTGATATATTTTTCTCCGGTGCCGTGATAGAGAAATTCCGGCGGGGTCTTTTTTTCCAGTTCGACATCAACCGGGACGGAGTGGCCCTGGTTAGCGCGGATCAGGGTTTTGTCTTCGTTGAAGGAGTATCGCTGTTTGTCATCGGTTGCCACGATCTCTTCCAGCATGCTCATGGTGAAGGGGCGCGTTTTCGCGATTCCGGCTATCAGTTCGTCGACATTAGCCCAGCCGTGCTCGTCCAGGGTGATGCCGATGGTTTCTGGTTTGTGGCGCAGGATGAGGGCGATAAATTTGCTAGTTTTTGACATTTTTATGACGAAAAAAGCCCGTTAAGGGGCTTATTCGATGACGTGTCCTTTCTGTTTCATGACGGCGATGACTTCTTCACAGCAGTTTTGACAGATTTCTTTGCTTTGCGCTTCAACCATGACTCTTACGACTGGTTCTGTGCCGGATTGGCGTAACAGTATTCTTCCTTCGTCGCCGAGTTTTTTCGAGACTTTCTGGACGGCTTTCTGGACATCAGGATCATCCTGGGCTTTGGCTTTGTCGTGCACGCGGACGTTGATGAGCACCTGCGGGTAGATGACGACGTCTTTGACCAGGTCATGCAGGGTGGTTTTCTTTTCCAGGATGGCTTCCATGACTTTCAGGGAGGTCAGGATGCCGTCGCCGGTTGTCGCGTGTTTGGAGAAGATGATGTGTCCGGACTGTTCTCCGCCGATGCAGTGGCCGTTGGCGACCATGTTTTCATAGACGTATTTGTCGCCGACAGCGGTTTTTTCATAACGGATGTCCTGGCGGTCTAAGGCTTTGTACAGGCCGAAGTTGCTCATGACCGTGGTGACGATGGTGTTGTTTGTGAGTTCGTGGTTTTCTTTCATGTAGCATCCGCAGGCGTACATGATGAGATCGCCGTCAACGACCATGCCGGTATGGTCCACGGCGATGCAGCGGTCGGCGTCGCCGTCATAGGCGAAGCCTAGATCCAGCTGTTTTTCTTTCACAAAGGCCTGCAGGGCTTCAATATGGGTGGAGCCGCAGTTGGTGTTGATGTTTGTGCCGTCGGGTTCATTGTTGATGACGTAGGTTGTGGCGCCTAATGAGTCGTAGACAGCTTTGGCGATGGCGGAGGCGGAACCGTTGGCGCAGTCTAAACCGATGCGTTTGTCTTTAAAGGAACGGGTGGCGATGGAAATCAGGTAGCCGATGTAGCGGTTGCGGCCCTGGGCGTAATCCACGGTGCGGCCGATGTTTTCCCGGGTCGCGTAGGGAACTTCTTCCGGGAAGGTTCCGTCGATATAGGATTCAATGAGATCCTCGATAGATGCTTCCAGTTTGTAACCCTGACCGTTGATCACTTTGATGCCGTTGTCATAGTAGGGATTGTGGCTGGCGGAAATCATGATGCCGCAGTCAAATCGCTCGGTACGGGTGACAAAGGAGACAGACGGGGTGGTGGTCACGTGCAAAAGGAAGACATCCGCTCCCGAGGCGGTTAAGCCGGCGACCAGGGAGTATTCAAACATGTAGCTGCTGCGGCGGGTGTCTTTGCCGATGACGATGCGGGCTTTGTGTTCACGCCCGTAGTACCAGCCTAAAAAGCGCCCGACCTGATAGGCGTGTTCGACGGTTAAGCCGACGTTGGCTTCTCCGCGAAAGCCGTCAGTACCAAAATATTTAGTCATTTTAGTTCTCTCCATTTCTGTTTTTTTGCATTATAGCATATCGCAAAGGAGATGAACAGCAGAAACGGGTAAAGGTTAAAACCGCAGAAAATCATTCATTAACCTGATTTTTAAATGACTGTTCCGGCCCGCTTTATTATAATACCAGTGAGGTGACTAGTATGCGTCTGGGTTGGGTTACCAGCAAATATTCCACGACTTACCGGGCTGTCAAAACGATTCGTGTCAACGGCAAAAACAAGACGATAATTGTGAAATCATTCGGCTCGGAAAAATATATCTGTGAAACCTACGGGGTTACGGATGCCAAGGCCTGGGCCAAGGAGCAGGTACGGCTCATGAATGAGGCGGAAAAGGAAAAATCCGCTACTTTCAGCATTGAACTTTGTTCCGGTAAAGATCTGCCCCTGGAAGAACAGCGGAGTTTCAACGGCGGTTATCTCTTTCTTCAGGCGGTTTATCATGAGCTTGGCCTTCACAAGATATGCCGGGCTATTTCTTCCCGGCATGAATTAAAATACGATTTGAACCGTGTGATGTCGAGACTCATTTATACCAGGATTCTCTTTCCTTTTTCAAAAAAGAGCTGTTTTGAGGATGCGCAACGTTTCCTGGAAAAGCCTAGCTTTGAACAAGATGATATTTGTGATGCTATTTCTGTCATTGCTGAGGAATCGGATTATATTCAAAGCCGTCTGTTTAAGAACAGCAGCGCTGTTTTCAAAAGGAAAACAGATACAGTTTATTATGACGTTATGAACTTTGGTTTTGAGAATGAACAGGTAGGGATAGAACTGTTCATGGATGCGGAGGGAATCCCAATAGCCTTTTTCCCAAACAGTGAAGAAGAGCAGAATTCTATGATTTCCTTGGCGAACAAAATAATCAGGAACTTTGACAGGTCTAAATTTGTCGTCTGTACAGCGAACAATAATTTCAATACGGATGAC
>CAZQRT010000070.1:0-1389 GCA_964596105.1 uncultured Erysipelotrichales bacterium
GGTGTCAGCACGGCCTGGTAGTTCAGCTGGTTAGAATGCTAGCCTGTCACGCTAGAGGTCACGGGTTCGAGTCCCGTTCAGGTCGCCATGCCCAGATAGCTCAGTCGGTAGAGCAGAGGACTGAAAATCCTCGTGTCGGTGGTTCAATTCCGCCCGGAACCACCATTGGCTGGAAGATATCTCACCAGTACGGTGGGATTTTTCTTTATTTAGAAAAGGAGGAAAGGAAATGGAATGGAATCTCGACAGCATTTATCCGGGCATTGACAGTCAGGATTTTCAAAGTGATGTCAAAGAGCTGGAAAATGTGATCGCGAAAATCAATCAGCTGGCTGATGAAATCACGAAAATACCGGCGCAGGAAGCGATCCGGCAGTATCTTCTTGACAATCAAAAACTCAGCACCCTGGCCAGCAGCCTGCTGGGATATTTGAGCTTAAGAGAGAGCATCAATACCAGTGACGCGGCGGCCGCCAAAGCCGAGGAATCGATCGAGGAAATGATCAACGGCTGTGTCGGCGCCATCACGAGAATCGATGCCTGGCTCGCTACGCTTGATATCGACGCTTATTTGGATGATCCCCTCATCAAAGAGCATGAGATGGTTTTGAAGGAAACGCAAAAAGATGCCAGTCACAATTTAAGTGAAAAAGAAGAGATCATCATCGCCGGCATGCAGCAGACCGGCAGTTCCGCTTTCGCCCGTTTGAAAGATCAGCTGATCGGCGGTCATACCGTGAATCTCAATGGCGAGGAGCAGCCGTTAACGGTCGTTTTGAACCTCGCCTACAGCCCGGACCCGCAGGTTCGTAAAGCGGCCTATGAAGCGGAAATCGCTTCTTATAAAAAAATCGAGACGCCTTTGGCGGCCTGCCTGAACGGCATTAAGGGCGAAAGTCTGACGATCGCGAAATGGCGCGGCTATGACTCGATTCTGGACATGACCCTGGAACAGTCGCGCATGGATCATGAGACGCTTGACGCTATGTTCGCGGCTATGAAAGAATACTTGCCGGTGTTCCGCCATTATTTAAAGGCCAAGGCGAAATTTTTAGGCCATGACAACGGTCTGCCTTTCTATGATCTTTATGCCCCGGTGACGAAAAACGAGCATTATTACAGCTATGAGGACGCCTGCGCCTTTATTTTAAAGAACTTCGCTTCCTTTGATCAGAGCCTGTATGATATGGCCAAACGGGCGATCGACAACCACTGGATTGATGTCAACAGCCGTCCCGGCAAGGTCAGCGGCGCTTTCTGCAGCGGCGTGGTAAAGCTGAAGGAAAGCCGGATTCTCTTGAATTTCAGCCATTCTTTCGACAGTGTGGTGACGCTGGCTCACGAGCTGGGACACGCCTATCACAATGAATGCGCCAAGGATGTTTCGAT
>CAZQRT010000070.1:1489-4256 GCA_964596105.1 uncultured Erysipelotrichales bacterium
CAGGCCCAGCTGGACAGCTACGCGGATGGTCTGGATCCTGAGTATCTGCATCCTTATATGTGGACCTGGAAGCCGCATTATTACTACGCGAGCCGTCATTTCTACAATTTCCCGTACGCCTTCGGACAGCTGTTCGCGAAAGGCTTGTACGCTTTGTATGAGAAGATGGGCAAAGACTTCATTCCGCTCTATCAGCGCTTTTTGAGGAACGCCGGCAGCATGAGCGTGTATGATGTCGCGCAAAGCGTCGGGATCGATGTTCATGACAAAGGGTTCTGGGAAACGTCTTTGCAGTCGATCGCCGATGACATTGATCTGTTTGTGAAATTATTAGACAAGGAGTAGGGCACAGCTCTGCTCCTTATTTTTTTACCGAAAAAATGATTGTAGAAGAAGATGGCTTTGGTTATAATTTCCTATCATAAAGGAGGAGTTGGCATGTGCGGCCATATTTCGGTATTCTTTAAACGTCCCTGCGCCAGGATTAATAAAGAGCTGATCAGCCAGGGGCTGGACGCGATTTTTCATCGCGGTCCGGATGATGTCGGGCTCGAGGTTTTCGGCGACGACTGTATTTTAGGCTTCAGCCGTTTAAGCATCATCGATCTGCAGGGCGGCCATCAGCCTTATCACAAGGAACACCACACCATGATCTACAATGGTGAGATTTATAATTATCAGGATATTAAAGAGGAGCTCATCAAAAAGGGCTATACTTTTGACACCACCAGCGATACCGAGGTGCTTTTGACCTGCTACCTGGATCAAAAAAAGGACTGCGTGGAGAAGCTGCGCGGGATGTTTACTTTTCTGATTTGGGATGAGGATCAGAAAAAGATGTTTGGGGCGGTGGATCACTTTGGCATTAAGCCTTTGTATTACACGGAAACGGATGATTATGTCGCTTTCGCCAGTGAATACAAGGCGCTATTGCCGCTGCTGGAAACCCGCACCGTCGATACCGCCGCCTTGCAGAGCTATTTGTCTTTTCAGTTTGTCCCGTTAGGAAAAACGATGCTGAAGGAAATAAAAAAAGTTCCCGCCGGGTACGCTTTCTGGTTTGAGGACGGGAAGCTGACTTTTCAGCGCTATCATGAGGTGGAGTATCATCCTGGAAATATCACCGCTGATGATATCTATGACGTCATGAAACAGAGCGTGCAGGCCCATATGATCGCCGATGTCGAGGTCGGGACATTTCTATCCGGGGGCATTGATTCCACGATTATCGCCGCCATCGCGTCGCAGTTAAACCCGCGTATCAAGTCTTTCACGGTCGGGTTCGATGTCGAGGGCTATAATGAGATGCCGGTGGCTAAAAAAAGCGCGGAGGTTTTGGGCATTGAGAACATTTCCCATGTCATCACGCAGCAGGAATACATCACGCAGCTGCCGGATTTTGTCGCGAAGCTGGACGACCCGGTGGCTGATCCGAGCGCGATGGGCATCTACTTTCTCAGCCGCGAGGCTAAAAAGCATGTTAAAGTGGTGATGAGCGGAGAGGGCAGCGATGAGTTTTTCGGCGGCTATAATATCTATAAGGAATATTACAGCTTAAAGCCGGTCATGAAGCTTCCTAAATTCATGCGCAGTATCCTTCATACCATCTCTTTAAAGATGCCGGAAATGAAGGGCAAGAGTTTCCTCTACCGGGCCACGACGCCGTTACGGGAGCGCTATATCGGAAACGCGAAGATTTTTGAGAACAAAGAAGTCCGCAAGGTCATGAAAAACGCTCTGGATGAGTATGATTATCAAAAGGTGCTGGCCCCGCTCTACGATCACTGCGCGGAAGAAAACTATGATTATGTCACGACGATGCAGTACATTGATATGAAAACCTGGCTGCAGGGGGATATTCTTGTCAAGGGCGATAAAATGAGCATGGCTCATTCCTTGGAGCTGCGGGTGCCTTTTCTGGATAAAGAGGTCATGAATGTCGCCAGTCAGCTGACGATGGATCAGAAGGTGACCAAAGAGAATACGAAGGTTTTGCTGCGGAAGGCTTTTGAGGGCAAGATCCCGAGCCATGTCGTGGAGAAGAAGAAGCTGGGCTTTCCGACTCCGATCCGGGTCTGGTTAAAGGGTCCGTTAGGGGAAATTGTCGCGCAGACGATTCAGGAGGCTGAGGTGGACGATTATATCCACAAGGATTATGTGCTGCAGTTGTTAAAGGAGCATCGCGACAATAAAAAAGACAATTCCCGCAAGGTCTGGACGGTATTTATCTTCTGCCTCTGGCATCAGATTACCGTGGAACAAAAGGAAATTGTTTTTCAGGCATGATGTCATGCCTTTTTTTGCTTGAGGAGATCTTTGATGACTTCCCCGGCGATGATGAATCCCATGACGGCCGGCATGTAGCTGATGGAGGCGGGAACGCGCTGTTTGATATACGGGCTTTCCTGGGAATAGACCACTTTTAAGTGTTTGACCCCGAGCTCTTTTAACTGCCGGCGCATGGCTTTAGCCAGGGGGCAGACGGAAGTCGAAAAGATATCACTGACGCGAAAGGCGAGGGGATCCAGTTTGTTGCCGGCGCCCATCGCGGATATGGCGGGAATATGCTGATCTTCAGCCAGTTTGGCCAGGGCCGCTTTGGTGGTGATGGTGTCGATGGCGTCCACGATATAATCAACCTGGGAAAAGGGAAAACGGTCCAGCTCGTCGGCACGGGCGAAAACGGGATATTCGTGAATGATCATGCCGGGATTGATGGCCAGCAATCTGTCTTTGGCGACGCTGGTTTTCTTTTTCCCGATGACTT
>CAZQRT010000070.1:4356-6104 GCA_964596105.1 uncultured Erysipelotrichales bacterium
AATCATATCCAACCGAAAAAGATCTGTCAATATCGTTAGCTTGACAGATCTTTTTTCATAACAAATTAACTGACTTCTGTCAGAAATGTAGCGATATCCTCATTAAAAAGGATACTTGAGGAGGCGATGGACACCGGACAGCAGGCCTGGCCCTGATTGACACAGACGTAGGCGGCCAGAGGATGATTTAGAGTAAGTTCCCAGAAGGGGTACTTGATGATGCCGGGGGTGTTAAAGCCGACGCCGAGTTCCAGATAAACGACCCGCCGGTTTATATTTTCATGGATAAACCGTTCATACCGGTTCATGGCCTCATGCCAGTTTTCGTCCTCGACAAAGCGGTCATCAGCCCGCAGGTTCATGGTGAGCGGTTTTCCGCAGCGCGGACAGAAAGGAATGAGTTCACTTGGGACGCGCATGGCTATTTGCTTTCGCACCATTGCGGTTATGAGGGACTCGTTGTCATAGGTTTCCATATGGCAGGGGATACTGCACTGCAATAGACCATAATCTCCCTGGGTGGCAAACAGGCGCCGCGGATCAAAACCGGCTTTTTGAAAACAGTGGTCGACATTGGTGGTGATCACAAAATAGTTTTTATCTTTGACTAAAGAAAGCAAATTCTCATAGGTCTTGTTGGGGATGGGGACATAGCGGTTGTAATAGATATAACGGCTCCAGTAAGCCCAGTATTCTTCCGGTGACTCAAAATTATAAAAGCCCGCGGTGTACATATCGGTAAAGTGGTACTTTTCAATAAAATCGGCGAAGTATCTCTCAAATCTTTCCCCGGTATAGGTGAATCCCGCGGCGGTGGAAAGGCCCGCTCCGGCCCCGATGACGACGGCCTCGGCGCCACTAAAAGCGGCTTTTAAATCAGCCAAGCCGAGCTTTGTAGATCTCGTAATCGCGATCCTTGTAGACATTGAAAATCACCTTCATTTCCCGGCGGTAAGCCCTGACAACATCAATCGCGATATCCGCGGCAAGTTCATTAGGAAAATGGAATTCCCCGGTAGAAAGGCAGCAGAAAGCGATGCTTTCAAGATGATGCCGCCGCGCCAGCTCTAAACAGGAACGGTAGCAGGAGATAAGCATCTTTTCATCCTCGGCGCTGACTTCATCAGCGATAATCGGACCGACGGTGTGAATGACATAACGGCAGGGGAGATTATAGGCCGGGGTGATTTTAGCTGTCCCGGTCTTCTCATCGTGCCCCTGCAAGGCCATGATACGGGCGCATTCCAGGCGCAGCTGCACGCCGGCATAGGTATGAATGGCGTTGTCGATACAGCCGTGACAGGGAATATAGCAGCCGGTCATCTTTTCATTGGCGGCGTTGACGATCGCGTCGCACTTTAAGGTTGTGATGTCGCCCTGCCATAAATAGATCCCGTCCTGAACCGGCTCTAAATCCTGAATGTCCGTGATTTTTTTCTTACTCAGCTCTTCCTGCAGATACTCGTCCTGGACTTTCAGAAACTCTTCATCAATTGGATAAGGCGGCCGGATGTTCATTAATGAGCGCAGCCATATTTTCTGGGTCGCTTCATCTTCGGGAACAGGTACTTGCCGGGGCAGAAGCTTTTTGATAAGGTACGCGCGGCGGGCTTGCTGGTTCATAGGATCACCTGAAAACTTTCATGACTGAAATAATGAATTTATTTAAGGGTATAATTTAATAACTTCAACAGCCATATTGTAGTACAAGAAAAAATAAAAACAAGCAGGCACCTTTTAGTAACGGT
>CAZQRT010000071.1:0-5983 GCA_964596105.1 uncultured Erysipelotrichales bacterium
CCTGTATATGCAGATTAGAATCTTGAGTTTTCTGTGAGGAGATGCTTTGCTTTCTCAGCCAAGTTCTTTTGGTTGCTTTTTTTCCTTTCCTGAATAAAATAAAACTATCGTGAAGGAGGGAAGTTATCATGCGTTTTTTTGACTGCTCACAGTTTTTAAAACCGGAACAAGTACAGGAGCCGTTACCGAGTAACCGCGCCATCTATAAAAGAACCCTTACGATCGCTCTGCCCTCCACGATTGAATCTGTGCTGATTTCTTTGATCTCGATGGTGGACATGATCATGGTGGGAACCATCGGGGCTGATGCCATCGCTTCCGTGGGCATCACCAATCAGCCTAAGTTTATCATCCTGGCTACCATCTTTTCTTTAAATGTCGGCGTGACCGTCGTCGTCAGTCACCGCAAAGGCGCCAATGATCCTTTGGCCGCCAATAGAGCTTTGACCAATGCCTGGATGATCAGCGCTGTCATTTCCTTCATCCTTTCCGCGCTGGGTTTTATCTTTTCCCGGCAGGTAATGGTTTTTGCCGGCGCGACCAGCGAGTATGTCGATATGGCCAGCCAGTACTTTAAGGCCATCATGGTCGGCAATTTCTTTTACAGCATGTCTCTAACGATCAACGCCGCCCAGAAGGGTGCCGGGAATACGAAAATCGCGATGCGCACCAACGTTGTCGCCAACCTCGTCAATCTCGTCTGCAATTACTTCCTCATCAACGGCATCTGGATCTTTCCGAAATGGGGTGTTTTCGGGGCCGGCGTCGCCACCAGCATCGGCAACTTTGTCGCCTTTGTCATGTCCGTTTATTCCATTTTAAAACCGCATGAGTTTTTAACGATAAGGCAGAAACACATCTGGGGTTTTGACAAGAAAACTCTCAAGGACCTCGTGAAAATCTTCAACTCGGCCTTCGCGGAGCAGGTGTTCATGCGCATCGGTTTCTTCGCTTATTCGCGCACCGTGGCGACCCTGGGCATGGTGGCTTTTGCCACCCATAATGTCTGCATGAACCTGTTGAATCTGTCGTTCTCATTCGGGGACGGATTGTCCGTGGCCACTACCAGCCTGGTTGGACAGAGCCTGGGGGCGAAACGCAAGGATCTCGCGATCATCTACAGCAAGGTCACCCAGCGCATCGGCAACGTCATCGGCATCGTCCTGGGCCTGATCATGGTGATCTTCCGCGTCCCGCTCATCTCCCTCTTTACCGATGATCCTGTCATTATTGAGAACGGCAGCCGGATCGTGTTTATCATCGCCATCACGATGTTTTTCCAGATTACTCAGGTCGTGACTTACGGCTGTCTGCGCAGTGCCGGGGATGTCCGCTTTACCGCCATGCTTTCGCTGGTCAGCGTGACGGTCGTGCGCCCGACTTTAACGTGGCTTCTGTGCTTCCCGCTCAATATGGGGCTGATTGGCGCCTGGCTGTCGCTTTTCCTGGATCAGCTGGTGCGCTATGCCGGCAGCCGCTGGCGTCACCGCCAGGGTAAATGGGTGGACATCGAAATCTAAAAAAGCCCTTTCTGAAAGCATTGAAGTATGGTATAATGCTTTTAAGGAGGGAATGTTTATGAACGAAATACAAGCTAAGTTAGAGGCGTTAAAAGATGCCAAATATAAACTGCTTCTTATTGTGGGAACTCCGGGCACCGGCAAATCAAAGCTGATCAGTGACTATTCCCGCGAGACCGGCACTCCGATTTTAGATTTAAAACCGATTTTTGGCGAAGAAGTGCCGGAAGGTTCCGACAGTCAATATATTGTGAAATTTATGGATGATTTTCTAACGACCTATAAACCGGAAGTGCTCTTACTGGATAATAAAAGAGTGCTGTACAGCGCCAATTCCAAACTGGATCTCTTAGCGTTTTTAAAAAGCATCGCGGAGAAGAAAACCGTCATCGCCACCTGGAACGGCATGATCAAAGACGGTCAGCTCATCCATATCCGCTCGCGCGTGAAAGAGGATTTGAGCTATCCTTTGGAAGCGCTGGAATGTGAATACATCCTCTGTGAATAAGAATGTTCGTGACATGGCAAAGGCCATGTCTCTTTTTTTTTCAAAAAAAAGAAGACCGGAGTCTTCTTTTCTTATTTGATACTGAAATTGTCGATGATGTTTTGCTGGACATCACTAGGAGCCTGCTCGTAGCGGACAAACTCCATATCGAAACTGCCGCGACCCTGCGTCATGGAACGCAGATCAATCGCGTAGTTCATCATCGTCGCCTGCGGAGCCTCCGCCTCAATGACCGTCAGGCCGGTGCTCTCATTGTGCTCGGCACCCATGACACGGGCCCGGCGCTTATTGAAATCACCCATGACATCACCGGTATAATTATCCGGGACGAAAACCTTGACTGACATGATCGGTTCCAGAATGACCGGTCTGGCCTTCGGCATGCCCTCGCGGTAAGCGATCGCGGTCGCTAATTTGAAGGCCATTTCACTGGAGTCGACATCATGATAAGAACCGTCGACCAGGGTCGCCTTTAAGCCCACGACCGGATATCCCGCCAGGACACCTTTCTCGACACATTCCGCGAGACCTTTTTCCACCGCCGGGAAATAAGCTTTCGGAACCGCGCCGCCGAAGATCTTCTCCTCAAAGACATAAGGCGTATCGAGATCGCCGGAAGGTTCAAAGATCATTTCGACATCGCCGTACTGACCGTGACCGCCGGACTGCTTTTTATGCTTGCCGCGCACCTGCGCCTTGCCGCGAATCGTCTCCCGGTAAGGCAGGCGGGCATCCTCAAGGCCGACCGTGATCTTAAACTTGCTTTGCAGTTTGGCCAGCGTGATCTCCAGATGCTGATCGCCCATGCCGGTTAACAGCTGCTGCTTGGTCTCGCCGTTGGTCTCAAACCGCAGGGTGCGGTCCTCTTCTAACAATTTATTCAAAGCGCCGGAGATCTTGTCCTCGTTGCCCTTGGTTAAAGAGACAATCGCCTTTGTGTAGTAAGGATGAGGGAAGTCAATCGGCTCATAGCGGACCGGATCAGCCTCGGTGCACAGCGTATCTCCCGTCTGGGTATACATCAGTTTCGAGAAAGCCCCGATATCGCCGGCATGAAGCTCTTCCACCTCGATCAGGTCCTTGCCCTTGATCATATACAGTTTGCCGGTTTTCTCGGTTTCCTGCTTCTGGGTATTATATAAAGGCATGCCGCTTTTAACCACGCCGGTCTGAACCTGGAAAATCGAGATCTTGCCGACAAAAGGATCGGCGATCGATTTAAACACCAGCACCGAAGGAGCCAGTTCCTCATTGTAGCCGATGATTTCCTGCTCACCGGTTTTTTCATGGGTGACTACAAAGGAGTTGACGGTATCGGAGGCGGCCGGGAAGAACGAAACAATCGAATTCAGGATAATCTGAATGCCGATATTCTGCGTGCCGCACAAAACCGGCACCAGCTCGTGGTTCATGACCCCGCTGCGCAATGCCCAGGAGATTTCCTCGCGGGTGAATTCCTCGCCCTCCATATATTTATCCAGCAGTTCATCGCTGGTTTCCGCTACGGCCTCTAAGATCATATCGCGGATCGGCTGAATCTGCGGCATCATGTCTTCCGGAATATCGGCCGGCTGCGTCTTCTCACCGTCAAAACGGCGCGCTTCCATTTTCGCCACATTCACATAGCCCGTCATCTTGCCGTTTTCCATGATCGGAACCTGAATCGGCGCGATCGACTTGCCAAAGGCGTCCTTCAGTTCCTGAATCTTGTTTTCAAAAGAAGCATTGCGGTCATCCAGGCCGTTGATGAAGATCATCTTCGGCAGATCCTTGGCCTTGTTCCAGGCGATTTCGGTACCGACGGAAAGCTGGTTAGCGGCCGGAACAACAATCAGCGCGGCATTGGCGACCCGCAAAGCCTCACTGACCTCGCCCGCGAAGTCCAGGTAACCCGGCGTATCCAGTAAATTAATCTTGCAGTTTTCCCACTCCACCGGAATGACCGTGGTGTTGATGGAAACTTTTCGCTTGATCTCCTCGGCGTCATAGTCACTGACGGTGGTGCCGTCAGCGATCCTGCCGATGCGTGACGAGCCCCCGGAACGGTAAAGCATGGCCTCAATGACGCTGGTTTTGCCGCATCCCGCGTGGCCTAAAACCGCGACATTTCCTATTTCATTTGAATGATAAATTCTCATCTCGATCACACTCCTCTTCTATGTGTTTCATTGTACCATAAAAACGGCTTGTTTCCTAGTTTTAAAGTTCCTTTAAAAAACGCGCGATGCGTTTCAGGGCTTCCTGCAGGTGAGCCATGCTGTAGGCGTAAGAGATGCGCACATATCCCTCCCCGGCCTGGCCGAAGGCATTGCCCGGTACGCAGGCCACGCGCTCCTTTTGTAACAGTCTCGCGCAAAACGCCTCACTATCCAGTCCGGTGCTGGAAATATCGGGGAAAACATAGAAAGCGCCCTGCGGCATAAAGGTTTTCAGCCCGATGCGGTTTAGACCGTTGACCAGATAGTTGCGGCGCGCCTGATAGCTCTCCTTCATGCTGATGACATCCTGCTGGCCGTACTTTAAAGCTTCGATGGCAGCATACTGGGCGGTCGTCGGGGCGGACATGATGACATACTGGTGGATTTTATTCATCGCCGCGATCAGCTCCTCATGACCGGCCACGTAGCCGAGGCGCCAGCCCGTCATCGCGAAAGCCTTCGAGAAGCCGTTGATGATCACACACTGATCTTTGATTTTCGCGAACTGGCCGGGACTGGCGAAAACGGTGTCGTAGCACAGTTCGGCGTAGATCTCGTCGCTGACCACGAGGATCCCGCTTTCGTAAATGATATCGACTAAAGCCGCGTAATCCGCCGCGGTCATGACGCCGCCGGTCGGGTTCGAAGGATAATTGATCAATAGTAATTTGGTTTTATCGGAAAGAGCCTCTTCCAGCATCTCTCTGGTCAGGCGGAACTGATTGTCCTCTTTTAACTCGATGATGACCGGGATTCCGCCCGCCAGGCGTACCGCCGGTTCATAAGCGACATAACCCGGGGAAAGCAGGATCACCTCATCACCGGGCTGGACCAGGGCGCGCATGGCGATATCGATCGCCTCACTGCCGCCGACGGTCATGATGATCTGGCGGTTTGGATCATAGCTCATCTGAAAACGGTTATTTAAATATTCGCTGACCGCCTGGCGCAAAGCCGGCAGGCCCTGATTGGCGGTGTAGGCGGTGCGGCCTTCTTCCAATGAGCGGATCCCGGCCTCGCGAATATGCCAGGGAGTGGTGAAATCCGGCTCCCCGACGCCTAAAGAAATGACATCGTCCATCTCACTGGCGAGATCGAAAAACTTGCGGATGCCGCTTGGGGGCAGGTCTCTGACCGCGGGGTTCAAATAGTCCGAAGGGTTTTTCACGGCGTCACCAGCAGCCTTTCCGGCTCATCTTTTTCGGCGTCCAGGACCGTGCCGCTGATCTTGTACTGCTTTAAGACAAAAGCGGTGCTCGTGCCGGTGACCGAGGGAATGCAGGCCAGCTTGCTGCCGACGAAGTTGGCGATCTCCTGCATGGTTTTGCCGTGGATCATGACGACAAACTCGGTGTCGCCGCTTAACAGATACATCGTGTCAACCTCGGGATAGCGGTAGATCGCCCGGGCGATGCGGTCATAGCCGTATTCCCGCTCCGGGGTGACTTTCACGCTGATCAGGGCCATGACGTGATCCTGGCTGGTCTTGTCCCAGTTGATCAGGGTATGGTAACCGCAGATGACGCGTTCTTTCTCCAGTTCACTCATGGTGTTTAAAACATTTTCTTCACTTTCATTCAAGGCGTCCGCGAGCATCGTGACTGACATGCGGCCGTCTTTCGCCAGCATCTTCAACAAGCTGTTGACATCCATACTGCCTGCTCCTTTCTAGTAATGGATACTGATTAAATCGTGTTCTTTCAAATAAGCCTTTAATTCCGGACTTCTTAAGATCGCCATCTCTCTGGCGCGCGGCA
>CAZQRT010000072.1:0-5893 GCA_964596105.1 uncultured Erysipelotrichales bacterium
GCATTAGAAAGGCTGCTGCAAGTCCGTGTCAGAAAGCTGCTGGCAATCCCCACACGGGGAAAGGGGGCAAGAAACAAATAAATCATTATCTTGGAAAGAGCGGTTTACAGAAATGCAGACTGCTTTTTAGATTTTCTCTTTCTTATACTATTCATAACTATGCACGAAGAGCCACAATTCCATCATATTTCCACCTGTTTCTATATTGCCTCATAACAAGAGCTTTCACAATGGTTTTGCGCGTTTTTAAAAATAGTTGCTGACTTAAAAAGGCAGCCCGCTTTCCGGACTGCCCTTATCATCAATTAAAGAATTTTTCATGAAACCGCAAGCTTCTCTTGAACCTCATCCAGGACCTGATACTCAATACGATTCGAGCGCAATTCACTGGCAATATTCAAAGCGTGATCCCCGATCCTCTCAAAGTCCACCAGAATCTCCGAATACAACAGGCTGGAAGCCTGGGAAAGCTCCCCGGACTGCATTCTTTTCACCAGACCGTCGCGATATTCCCGCGTCATCTCTTTGATGATATCTTCCATCTTCTGCACCGAGAGCTTCTGATGCTTGGTATCCATGCCCTCAAAGAAAACCGAAAGAATCTCGATACAAATATTCTTCATCGCGAAGATTTCCTCAATGGTATCCTCATTAAAGTTAATATTCTCTTCCTTCTCCCTCAAGGAATACTCCGCGATATTCAAAGAGTGATCCGCGATCCTCTCGACATTGGCGCAAATCGTAATGTAGCTGGCAATTCGCTTCATGTTAGCGGGGTTGGTTTCAAACGGCAGGAAATTAGAAATCGACTTCGATATTTCCTTGTTCAAATAATGCACATAATCCGTGGAATAATGAACTTCGTCAATCTTGTCCGTGTCCTTCTCCAAAAGCGTGTTGAACCCGTCAATCAGATTGTTGCGCGCCATCGCCAGCATTCTCAATAACTCATTCTGCAACTCGGCCAGATAGATTTCCGAAGAACCCAGACGCCGCTGCTGACGACCCAGTAAAGGCTGCAAGTACTTGAGATGCATAGCCTCGGTTTTCTCGTGAGGCTTCTCCGGCAGAATAATCATCGCGATCTTGACTAGAACCTTGTCAAAAGGCAAAAGCATCAGACTGGTCGCGACATTGAAGATCGTATGCATGTTCGCGATCTGCGTCGCCGGACGCGTCGGCGTTAAACTGGCCACAAAATCTGTCAGCGGTGTGAACATGCAGATTAACGTAAAGACGACAGTACCGATAATATTGAAAAGCAAGTGAATGATGGTAGTCCGCTTCGCGTTGCGCTTCGCCCCGATAGAAGCCAGTAAAGCCGTCACACAGGTACCGATATTCTGACCGAACAAAACATAGACCGCCGTATCCAGACTAACGACGCCATTCACCGCCAGAGCCTGCATGATACCGATCGACGCCGCCGAAGACTGAATGATCGCGGTAAAGCCCGCGCCCACTAAAATGCCCACCAGCGGATTTCTAAAGTTCTGGACAATCTCGATAAACTGCGGCGAGTCCCGTAACGGCTCCATGGCCCCGCTCATCATATCCATACCGATGAAAAGAACCCCCAGCCCGGTTAAAATCGCCCCGAACGGACGCAGCTTCGGCTTCTTGATGAACATCAGAATGATGACCCCGACCATAGCCAGGACCGGCGCCAGCATGCTCACATCCAGCGCGATTAACTGTCCGGTGACGGTCGTACCGATATTGGCACCCATGATTATCCAGACCGCCTGCCTGAGCGTCATCATGCCGGAATTGACAAATCCGACAACCATGACCGTCGTAGCCGAGCTCGACTGCACAAGCATGGTAATGCCCGCCCCGACCAGAAGGGCAATCCAACGATTACTGGTCAGCTTTTCCAGAATGGTCTTCATCTTGTCGCCGGCCGCTTCTTCCATACCGGTGCTAGTCAGCTGCATTCCATACAAAAACAAAGCCAGGCCGCCGATCAGCTGCAGCACGTTTTCAATGCCCATCGTATCAAACTCCTTTCCTTTAAAATAGTCAAACATACACAATTCGCAATTATATTATATCGGATCAACCCTTTGACCGTCAACGCTTTTTTATGATATCACCCGAAGCCAAAAAAAAGATGCCCCCGGCTGGGAACATCTTTAGGCGTTATCCTGCGTGTAACGCTGCAATTCATAAAGTTTCTTATAAATACCGTCATGCGCGAGCAGCTCCTGATGCGTGCCCGACTCCCGGATCCGCCCCTTGTGCATGACATAAATACAGTCGGCATGCTGGATGGTGCTGAGCCGGTGCGCCACCATGATCGTCGTGCGGTCCTTCATCATCTTCTCCAAAGCGTCGGTAATCAAATGCTCCGTCTCGGTATCAATATTCGCGGTCGCCTCATCGAGAACCAGAATATTCGGCCGGAACGCCAGCGTGCGGGCAAAACTCAACAGCTGCCGCTGCCCCGCGGAAAGCGTCGAACCGCGCTCGCTCACCGGCTCATGATAACCGTGCGGAAGCTTCTCAATGAAACCCGCCGCGTTCACCTGATGAGCGTAATAAGAAAGATCCTCATCACTGATCTCATTACCCAGCGTGATGTTGCTCGCGATATCACCGGTAAAGATGAAGACATCCTGCTGCACCTGCCCGATCGCCTGCCGTAAAGAATGAATATCGAGATCCTTGATATCCACACCCTCAATCGTGATCCTGCCCTTCTGAATATCATAATAACGGCCGATCAGATTCAAGATCGAAGACTTGCCCGCGCCGGTCGCCCCGACAAAAGCCACCCGCTGCCCCGGCTCAATCTTAAACGAAACATCCTTTAAGACATAATCCTCATTCTCATAAGCGAACCAGACATGATCAAACTCGATGCGTCCCAGCGGATTCTGTAAAACGACCGGATTTGCCGCCTCGGTAATCGTATTCTCCTCATCCATTAAATCGAAAATCTTCTCCGCGCTGGCAAAAGCGTTCTGCAGCGTGGAGAACTGCTCGGCGATATCCTGAATCGGCTCAAACAGATTCGAGATGTAATTGATAAACACATACAGCGTGCCCATACTCAAAACACCCGCTAAAATATCCTTCGCGCCGACATAAATCAAAATCGCCAGAGCCAGCTGACTGAGAATGTAAATCAGCGGACGGAAGATGGAAAAGACCGAAATCTGACGCATATTCGCCTTGTACAGCTCATCGCTTTTGACCTTGAAAGCGTCAAACTTCATCTTCTCATTGGCGAACACCTGAATCAGCCTCATGCCGGAAATATTCTCCGACAAAAAGGTGTTCAATTCCGTGATCTTCGTCCTGATCGCGCGGTGAATGCGCCGCGAGATCGTTTTGAAGACCACCGTCAGGACAGCAATCACCGGCATCATGATAAAGCTGAACAGCGCCAGGCGCACATTCAGCGCCAGCATCACGACCACCAGACCGACAATCTTGACAACATTTTTCACCAGCCTCGCGAGAATGTTGGCATACATCTCATTCAGCGCCTCGACATCATTCGTGATTCTAGTCACGATGCTGCCGACCGGATGCGTGTCAAAAAAGCGCAAAGGCAGCTCATGGACATGCTTAAACAGCTTGGCCCGGAAATTATAGATGATATTCTGCCCCACATACTGCAAGATCATGGTCTGCCCGAAAGTGCATCCCCAGTTTAAGAACAAAACGATCGCATACATAATACCAATGTTGATCAAGCCCTGAAAATCATCATTCCTTAAAACCTTTAATTCCTCAGAGGATAATCTCACCCCGCTTAAGCCCGCTATTTTCAGCTCTTCATCTTCCAGGACATAAGAATCAACCGGCGTGTCCTTCAACAAGGCGCTGTCCTTCTGACTTAAATCGGTAAAGTAGTAATACTGATCCTCATAAAGAACGAGCTGCGCCTGCTTTTCCCCGGTGCCCCTTTGCAAATACTGCCCCTTGAAATAGAGATCCGTCTTTTCCGAAACAATTTCATACGGCCGGGCATAGCCCTCGATATAATCATCAATCGCGTCGCCGATTAAAATCGGCCGGTAAAGCTCCAGCCCGGTGACCGCCAAAACGAAGACCAGAGCGGCCGCCAAAAGCCATTTGTAAGGGGCCATGTAGGAGAATAATCTTAAAAACACATGCTTCTGTCTGGTTTCCATGACTATCCCTCCAGTTTCGCTTCAAGCTGCTGCCGGGTGTACAAAGCATAGAACGCCCCGTCTTCATCCGCCAGTAATTCCTGGAAGCTGCCGTACTGAACCGGCCGGCCTTCCTCTAAAACCATGATATGATCGGCAAAACGAACCGTGGAAATGCGGTGCGCGATCATGATCACGGTCTGCTTTCTGTCCTTGAGATTCTTGATGATCTGATCCTCGGTATCGGTGTCCACCGCCGACAGGGAATCATCCATGATCAGAATCGGGGCCGCCTTCAACAAGGCCCTGGCCAAGGCGCAGCGCTGCTTCTGCCCGCCCGACAAGGTCACGCCTCTTTCCCCGACGACCGTCTCATATTTCATCGGGAAATCCACGATATCATCATGAACGCAGGCGATTTTCGCGACCTGCTCGATTTCATACTGCGTCGCGTCCGGTTTGCCGAAAGCGATGTTATTGGAAATGGTATCCGAGAACAGGTAACTGTCCTGCGGGACATAAGAAATCTCGCGCCGGATCGTCTGCAAAGGCAGCTTCTTTAACGGATGACCGTCAATCGTAATATGACTGCCCTCCTCATCATAGACCCTAAGCAAAAGATTGACCAGAGTCGATTTGCCGGCGCCGGTTTTGCCGAGAATCGCCAGCGTCTCGCCGGGCCTTAAATGGAAACTGACATCATTCAAAGCCAGCGGGAGATCCTTGCTGTAAGCGAAAGAGAGATGATCATAAACGATGTCGCCATTTAATTTTGGAACATCGAGAACTTGCGGATCATCCTTGATTTCCGGCTCTTCCCCGAAGACCTGCGTCAGACGCTGAATAGCGGCGCGGCCCTGGGAAAAGGAGATGATGGCGTCGCCCAGCGCGATCATCGGCCATACCAGCATGCCGATGTACTGGCTGAAGGCGACAAAGCGGCCCAGGGTAATCTGAGCGGTAATGGCCAGATAACCGCCGTAGATAATTGTTAAAATATAGGAAATTCCAATCATCACATCCAGTAAGGGATTGACGATGGCCATGAGGGTCACAACTTGCATGTTCATGGCTTTATTGTGATCATTGATCTTTTTGAAAGACTTGTTTTGCGCTTTTTCCTGAACGAAGGCCTTGATCACGCGAGCCCCGCTGATGCTTTCCTGAACAAAATCGGAAAGCAGGGCGAAGGCGTTCTGCTTTTTGGTGAAGCGCTTTTCATAAATCTCACTGAAATAATACCCGCCAACGGCGATCAAAGCCATCGGAACCAGAGTCTTGGCTGTCAGCCGCCTGTCCACATAGACAATCATGCGGTAGAGCACCATCACGGTCATGACAACGGCGTCAAAAGCCGAGATGATGGCCGGTCCGACGGCGTTGCGCAAAGCCTCCAGGTCATTAGTGAAGTTGGCCATCAAATCGCCGGTTTTATGACGGTTGAAGTAATTCGCCGATAATGTCTCCAGCTTGGCAAACAAATCCAGGCGAATGTCGTTTTCAATCATGCGGCTGGTACCGAAAATAAAATAGCGCCAGAAAATTCTTCCGATCGACAGCCCGACAGCCACCGCGATCAAATAAAAAAGACACTTGATGATCCCGTTCATATCGATGGACATGGCAGCCAGACCATCGGTGATTTCCCCGGTGATCTGCGGAATGAAAAGATTCAGGTAGTCCACCAGTAACAGTGTCAGAAGTCCCAGCAGATAGCGATATTTATAGCGAAACATATACTGCCAGATAATGCTGTGCTTTTTCATCAC
>CAZQRT010000073.1:0-5650 GCA_964596105.1 uncultured Erysipelotrichales bacterium
ATGAATGTCGTGGATGAAACCGACGGTAACGGTATCTCGCACTGGAATCTGCCGGAATTCGACGCTTTGTTCCAGAAGGCTGATGCCGAAACGACGGATATCGATAAACGTTACGAGCTGTTCGCGGAAGCTGAAGCGTACCTGCTTGAGCACGCTTACTTTATCCCGCTGTATATGGCTGGTACCAACTACAGAATGACATCTTACAACCCTTATTCACGCACGTACTCGAAGTCTGGCGGCAATGAGTACCGCTACAAGCTGATCGATCTGTACGATCATGCCCTGACCGCGGAAGAAGTCGCGAACTTCAAGGCTGAGTGGGAAGAAGCCCGCAAGGCAAGCAATTAAAAAGTTAAAGAGGAGAGAAATCTCCTCTTTTTTGTTTTTTTCAGATAAAGACCTCTTTTTTGCATAGAACAGGGGCGGATTTGTATTTTCCGCGCAGTTTGTCTTATTTATTTCTATTTTAGATAAAATACACCGGGATGTCTGATGTTCAACTGGGGCGCAAGAAATGTAATCGCATTCATAAAATGGCTTTAATTTATGAATAAAACAAAAATACTCCCCTACTTATTCCGATTTCAACAATTCCGGGATTTTCGTCTTTGAAAATGGTATATAATCCTAAAAAGTGATCGGTAAAAGTGTGTTTTTCCGTTAAATAAGGGTTGACAGTACAGGATCGGAAAGTTAAACTATAAGCCATAAACTGAATCCTGACAGTTTAGATGTGATAAGCATGATCCTATTGAATAAGGGGGAGAGATTAGAATGCTTAAGTACACGATCAAACGATTACTGCAGTCTTGCGTCACTGTAGTAATCATTGTCACCGTGGTCTTCCTTCTGATGCGGTTAATGCCGGTCGAGGGTTATTTCGGTGATGAATTCCAGAAGCTAACGCCGGAAATGATCGAGCGCAAGCTGGATTCACTGGGATTACTGGATCCGCCGCTGGTACAGCTCGTGCATTTCTATGGAAACCTTTTGCGGGGCAATCTCGGCGTTTCCACCCGTATCCAGATTGATGTGCCGGTAACGACGATCATGGCACAGAAGATGCCGGTTTCCGCGGCTTTCGGTGTTGCGGCGACCTTGATCAGTCTGGTTTTCGGTATTATTTTAGGTGTCAGCCAGGCGCGTTTTAAAGGCAAGCTGGTGGATTCATTAGGTACCGGATATATTATCTTCATTAACTCGGTGCCGCCGCTGGTTTACTATTTCTTTATTCAGGTCTTTGTCTCGAAGTGGTTTAATCTGCCAATGCGTTTTTCCCGGGACAATCCGGTTTCCTGGATTCTGCCGCTGATCTCGATGGCCCTGGGCAGCACGGCCGGTTACGCGCTGTGGGTAAGGCGTTACATGGTTGATGAATTAAACAAGGACTACATCAAACTGGCCAGGGCGAAGGGTCTTCCTTATAAGAATATCATGTACAAGCACGTTTTGCGTAACGCGTTTGTGCCGATGGCGCAGTATCTGCCGGTCAGCTTTTTGATGACCATCGGCGGCTCGCTGTTGGTTGAGGAACTGTACGCCATCCCGGGTATGGGCAACCTGCTCGTGCAGGCGACGACCAAGCAGGATAACAACCTCGTGCAGATTTTGATTCTGGTTTACGCGACGGTCGGTATTATCGGTGTCTTCCTGGGTGACGTTTTGATGATGATTATCGATCCGCGTATTACTCTTGATACGAAAGGAGGCAGTCGGTAATGGATGCCACTACGAACACCAACACGAATGATCAGGATCTGTTTACATTTGTTGAGTTCAATCCGGAGAGTGCCGAACGTACCGGCTACTCCGAATATTCCTACTGGCGTTCGGTATTCCGCACTTTCGCGAAAAACAAGTTCGCGATGTTTCTCGTTATCGTCATGATCGCTTTGATGATCTTTGCCTTCTTTGCCAACAGCACGGCGCGCTTTGATTACGCCGAGCTGGACCGCAGCAACAAGCTGGTTAGCCCGAACGCGACCTACTGGTTCGGCACCGATGTGCTGGGCCGCGATATGTGGGCGCGCTGCTGGTACGCGACCACGATCTCTTTGAAGATTTCTTTCACTGTCACGGTTTTCTGCGTCATTGTCGGCGTTATCATCGGCTGCATCTGGGGATATGTAAGACAGACGGACCGTTTCTTTACCGAGCTTTACAACATTATCGCCAATGTCCCTGAGACCATTTATCTGATCCTGTTAACCTACATTATGGAGAGAGGCTTCTGGACGATCGTTATCGCGATGTGCGCGACGGGCTGGCTGGCCATGGCGCGTAACGTCCGCAACCTGGTGTTCATGATCCGTGACCGCGAATACAATCTCGCCAGCCGCTGCCTGGGCACTCCGCTGTCGCGCATGATTTCCAAGAACCTGATTCCTTATCTGGTTTCAGTCATCATCCTGCGTATGGCTTTGATGATCCCGAACGTCATCAGCCAGGAGGTCACCTTGAGTTATCTGGGCCTGGGCCTGCCGGGAACGGTTCCTTCTTTGGGTAAGCTTTTGTCGGAAGGTCGTACCAAGTTCCAGGATTTCCCTTATCTGTTGATCTTCCCGTCGCTGATCGTTTCGATTATCACGGTATCGTTCTATCTGGCCGGAAACGCATTCTCGGATGCATCCGACCCGCGTAACCATGTATAAAGGGGGCACACTGGATGGATAAACAACCAATTTTATCGGCCCGTGATGTTGAAGTTACGTTCTCCATGCGGGGCAAGTATTTAAAACCGATCAGAAAGTGTTCTCTGGATTTATATGAAGGTGAGACCCTGGCGATCGTGGGCGAGTCCGGATCGGGCAAATCGGTCTTCACCAAAACGTTTATCGGCATGCTTGACAACAACGGTTCCGTTACCGGCGGTTCCATCATGTTTGAGGGCGTCGATATCGCCAAGTATACCAAAGAGAGTGACTGGCTGAAGATCCGCGGCAAGAAGATTGCCATGGTCTTCCAGGACCCGATGACGGCCCTGAACCCTTTGAAGGTCATCGGTGAGCAGATTCGTGAGGTTATCGAGCTGCATCAGGGCATCAAGGGTGAGGAGTCCAAGGCGATGGCCATCGATATGTTGAAGAGGGTCGGCATTACCGATGCCGAGACCCGCTACAGCCAGTATCCGCACCAGTTCTCGGGCGGCATGAGGCAGCGTGTTGTCATCGCGATCGCCGCGGCCTGCTTCCCGAAGATCCTGATCTGCGATGAGCCGACGACCGCGCTGGATGTTACCATTCAGGCGCAGATCCTGGAGCTGATTCGCAGGCTGCAGAAGGATATGGGCATGACGGTCATCTATATCACCCATGACCTGGGCGTGGTCGCCAATGTGGCGGACCGTGTCGCGGTCATGTATGCCGGTGAGATTGTCGAAGTCGGCACGGCTGAAGAGGTGTTCTATGATGCCCGGCATCCTTACACCTGGGCCCTGCTGTCCAGTCTGCCGCAGCTGGGTGTCAAGGGTGAGCCGCTGGCAACGATCGAGGGCACTCCTCCTAACTTGTATAATGAAATTAAAGGGGACGCGTTCGCGCCGCGCAACCGCCACGCTTTAAAGATTGACTTTATTGAGAATCCTCCGTATTTTGATATCACGCCGACCCATAAAGCGAAAACCTGGCTTTTAGATCCGCGGGCTCCGAAGATTGAGGCGCCGCAGGCTATCGCCAAGCTGAGAGAAAAAATGGGGAGGTAGTCTATGGATAAAAATGATGTATTGCTGCAAGTTAAGAATTTGCAGGTAAACTTTAAAAACGGCCGTCACGTTTTTACCGCGGTTGATGATGTCAACTTTGAGATCTACCGGGGCGAAACCTTCTCGCTGGTCGGCGAGTCCGGTTCCGGCAAGACCACGATCGGACGCGCCATCATCCGCATCAATCCGACCACCAAGGGTGAGATTATCTTTGACGGCAAGCGCATCAACGGCAAGATTGACAAGAATCTCGACCGCGAGGTCATTCAGAAGATTCAGATGATCTTCCAGGATCCGATGGCGAGTCTGAATGAAAGAGCGAAGATTGACTATATCGTTTCTGAGGGTTTGTACAACTTCCATCTTTATAAAGATGAGGAGGACCGCAAGCGCAAGGTCGAGGACGCGCTGCGCGAGGTCGGCCTGCTGCCGGAATTCGCGAGCCGTTTCCCGCATGAGTTCTCCGGCGGCCAGCGTCAGCGTATCGGTATCGCCCGGGCGCTGATCATGAATCCGGAGTTCGTCATTGCCGATGAGCCGATTTCCGCGCTGGATGTCTCCATCCGCGCGCAGGTTTTAAACCTTTTGAACAAGCTGAAAAAGGAAAAGAATCTGACTTATCTGTTTATCGCCCATGATCTTTCCGTGGTTCGTTTCATTTCCGACCGCATTGCCGTCATTCACAAGGGCCGGATCGTGGAGCTTGCGGATACCGAAGAGCTGTTCCTGCATCCGCTTCACCCTTACACGAAGTCGCTGCTGTCGGCGGTTCCGATTCCTGATCCGCAGATTGAAAAGCAGAAGAAGCTTTTGGTTTATGATCCGAGCATCCATGATTACTCGGTGGATAAACCGAAGTGGTATGAGATTCTCCCGGGTCACTTCATCTATGCCAATGAGAAGGAGTACCAGGGTTATCAGGCGGAGATTAATTAAGAGGTCCTGCGGGACCTCTTTTAGTTTTCTTTCCTTTTAAGACATGGTAGAATAGAGATAAATTAGACGGGGGGGTGGATTTGGGATGTCCTGGTACTGTGAGATTGCCGTCAAGGGGATCAAGAAGCTGTATTATTATATCAGCGATCTGGGCTTTCTTGAGGTGGATACTTTAGTGGTGGTCCCGTTTGGCAAGGATAACGAGTTCAAGATCGGCCGGGTGGCCACCTGCGTGGAGTATCCCCAGGGCGAAGAGCCTTACCCGCCGGAGCACACCAAGCATATTGTCCGCCTCGCCTACAAGTTTGAGACAAAAAATGACGAGGAGCAGAGCGACCTTTTTCTGGAGGTGGACCGTTATCTTTATTTGGATGACTGGGATCAGGTTTTCGACTGGGCCAACCGGCATGCCTCATCCAAAAAGGAGAAGGTCATCCATAAGGTGATGTCCTGCTATGAGGAGTGCCGCAAGCACGGCAATCCCGTGGCGGCTTTGAAGCTGGGTATCTTTTATCATCGTGGCGATGTGGTAGAGCAGGATTATCACAAGGCTTTTGAGTTTTTTAAGGAGGCCGCCGATTACGGGGTGGTCCGGGCGATCTGCAACTGCGGGTACTACTATTATTACGGGCTTCATCAGGAGGTTGACTACGAACAGGCTTATCACTACTTCTCATTAGGGGTGTTTCTGGAAAATGACACCAACTGTTTTTACAAGCTGGGGGATATGTATCTGCACGGCTACGCGGTAGAAGAGAATAAGCATGTCGCTTTCCTGCTTTATTCGCGGGCGGTCATCGAGGCCAATGATCATGATGAGGAGGACTGCTGTCTGGGCGCGGCCCAGATGCGGCTGGGAAAATGTTTCCTTTACGGGATCGGGGTTGATCAGGATCCCGCCGAGGCTTATGCCTTGCTTTCGATGTCACTTTTGAATTATTATCACCGTCTTCATTCCGACGGTTCGTTTCTCACCCAGGTGCGGCTTTTGCAGGAACTGTTAAAGCAGGC
>CAZQRT010000074.1:0-5599 GCA_964596105.1 uncultured Erysipelotrichales bacterium
TGCTTTTATTATACTTATAGAAAAAGAGAAAACAATTCTGATTTCCTCTTTGATGAATAAGTTTCCCTTATCAACATTCAAAGCAAAAAATGGAGGTCTTATACATACCTCCGTTACGCCCGCTGTAAATACAAAAATCCGGCAGTCAGGACAATTTCGTCAATCTTTATAATGAAGACATGCTTCTTCTAATTTAAGGAAATTATGACATCGTTTCCCGAGAGAAGTGGTCACTCCATTGTCGATCCGGTGATGATAAACCATATCGGCATTTTTTATAATTCGCTCCTGCCTGCTTTTTATAACCCTGTTTTCGGCTTGCAGCAAAGCACGATAGTCAGGATTCTTGACCTTCTGGATTTCGACATATCGATATAGTCCCTGCGATACAGGAAACATGTTGTTAAGATTAAGCACGGAATAATTTTTGATTTTGAAGAAATCCACTCTCTCCTTCATTCCTGCATGTTTGGGCTTAAAGGAAGAAAGCGGTGCGAAATAGTCCATATCATGGATATGCAAGAGAATCCCGATATACTTACTTTCGTTTTGCTGCCTGGGCTTTTTATTGTGGAAAAAATGCGGTTCGATAGCAGAAAGATAATCAATGTACTGGTTATCAATTTCATAAAAACATAAGTTCATAACGGACCTCCTTTCTGAATGTAAAAAATAAAGCTCTATTTTTGGTGAAAAAAATGGAGGTCCTGTACATACCTCCGTTACGCTCGCATTCAGAGCAGCGAAACGCTCACTCGTAACTTTCTCACTTAAGGGTTGAGATGCACCCGCTCATAACTTTCTCACTTAAGGGCTGAGATGCGCCCACTGTTAAGATGGCGAAGCGCCATCTCCTGCGCCTTTATTATACGAAAGACTTGGAGAAAAAGCAACAGTGAAATGATGAATTCTAGAAATTCCGGGAATTTTGGCGCGCGGAAGCTCAGCAGAAATAAAAACCGGCATTTTCATAGAATTAAGCCTCCTGCTGTCTTTCCCAAGAGGCTTAACATCTTATTCACGGGATTTATTCGCGCTGTAAAACAATTCTTTACACTGATTCTGTTTTTGTGTAAGATTAGGCTAGTAAAGGCAGGTAATCAATATGGAGGTCACTTTTAGTCATATCACAAAAATCTACAGACAAAAAAAGACGGAAACAACGGCTTTAAATGATGTCAACTTCACAGTTCCCGACGGTCATTTAATCGGCCTTTTGGGGCCTTCGGGATGCGGTAAAAGCACCACCCTGAACATTCTTTGCGGTTTGGAAGCGCCTACGGAAGGAAAGATTTTCTTCGGGGATAAAGATGTAACCGAACTCGCTCCGGAAAAAAGAGGGGTCGGCATGGTTTTTCAAAACTACGCTCTGTATCCCCATATGACGGTGAGAAAAAATATCCTGTTTCCGCTGGAAAACGCCGGACAGCTGTCCAAGGCGGAAAGAGAGGAAAGGGTTTTAAAAACCGCCCGGCTGGTGCAGCTGGAGGATCTGTTAGACCGCAAGCCTAACGAGTTATCCGGCGGTCAGCAGCAGCGGGTGGCGATTGCCCGCGCTTTAGTCAAAGAGCCGGACCTGCTGTTAATGGATGAACCGCTCTCCAATCTGGATGCTCGGCTGCGTCTGCAGACCCGGGAGGAAATTCGCCGAGTGCAGACCGCCACCAAGGTCACAACGGTCTTTGTGACCCATGACCAGGAGGAAGCGATGAGCATCTGCGATCAGATCGTGGTGATGAAAGAGGGATGCGTCCAGCAGATCGGCATGCCCCAGCAGGTTTACGATGATCCCGAAAATCTGTTTGTCGCCTCTTTTTTAGGAACCCCGCCGGTCAATGTCTTCAACGGCGAGATTAAAAACGGTCATCTGTATATCGGCGAGGACGACATCAAAGCTGTCAATTTACCTGATCAGAAGGTCATCGCCGCCATTCGCCCGGAAAACTTCATTCCTGACAGTCAGGGCGTCCTGAAAGTAAACGTGCAAAGAACCGAGGTCATGGGACGCGATCACAGCATCGTCTTCACTCACCCCGCTGCCAGTCAAATCTGCCGCGCGATTGTTCCCGCTGACAGCGCGAAACCGGCTTTCAACATCAAAAAACTGCTGCTTTTTGACGCCGCGACCCAGAATCGCATCAAGGAGGATGTTTCATGAAAAAAATAATGAAAGCATCGCTGTATTTACTGCCCGTCAGCATCTTTTTGATCTGCTTTATGGTCTATCCCCTGATCGATGTGCTGGTGTACTCCTTTGAGGAAGGATTTAACTTCGCCAGTCAGACATCCTCAGGAATCGGCCTGTTTAATTTCCGCTATGTGTTAAGCGACCCCTATTTTCTGCAGGCCTTGAAGAACACCTTCATTCTGGTTTTTATCACCGTCCCGATTTCCACCGCTTTATCATTATATATCTCCCTCAAGGTATCGCGCCTGCCCAAATTAAGGGAACTGTTTCAAACGATTTTCTTTCTGCCCTATGTCACCAATACCCTGGCCGTGGGCTTAGTGTTCATGATCCTGTTTAAAAGAACACCTTATACCGACGGTTTTGTGAATATGTTACTGGCTCTGGTAAAGCTGGGCCCGATTGATTTTATCGACGGTCCTTACTGGGCCAAGATGTTTGTCCTTTGTCTTTATACGATCTGGGTGGTCATGCCGTTTAAGATTCTGGTTTTAACCTCGGCGCTGGCTTCGGTGGATCCCAATTACGAAAAGGCCGCGAAGATCGACGGCGCCAGTGACCGCCGGATCTTCTGGAAGATCACCCTGCCGATGATCTCCCCGACGCTGGTCTACCTGGTAATTACCGGCATGATCGGAGCCTTCAAGGCTTACAGTGACGCTGTCGCGTTATTTGGCGTCAATTTAAACGCGGCGGGCATGAATACGATCGTCGGCTATGTCTATGATATGCTCTACGGGGCCGGCGGCGGTTATCCGTCGTTCGCTTCCGCGGCCGCGATTATCCTGTTCCTCATTATTTTAACGATCACGATGGTGAATTTAACGTTCACCAGACGTCAGAAAGGAGCGCAGTCATGAGAAAATATTTTGTCCCTTTCCTGTGGGCGATCGTGGTGCTGTTTCCTTTCTACTGGATGGTTCTGACTAGTCTTAAAAGCTACAGCGCCTACAACAGTGAGTTTATTCCCACTTTGTTCACCCTGCACCCTACCCTGGAAAACTATGTGACCGCTTTTCAGGAGGTGGATCTGGCGCGTTATATTATCAATACCGTCATCTTCACCGTTTTAACAACCCTGATCATGGTTTTGGTGACGATCCCTGCCGCGTATGCCTTCGCCCGTCTGGACTTCAAAGGCCGCAACGCTTTGTTTCTGTTTTTCTTAAGCCTCATGATGATTCCCCATGAACTTGTCATCATCACCAACTAGGTCTCGATGACCAATCTAGTCTTGCGCACTACCTTTACGGGGTTGATCCTGCCTTCGGTCACTTCGATCTTTTACATTTATCTCTTAAAAGAGAACTTTGAGCAGATTCCCGAGCAGCTTTATCAGGCCGCCAAGGTGGACGGCTGCTCTGATTTCAAGTATCTTCTCAAAGTGGCGATCCCGATGTGCCGGCCGACGATCATCACGATCACGATTTTAAAGGCGATTGAATGCTGGAACAGTTACGTGTGGCCGCGGCTGGTGACGGATGACCCGAATTACTATCTGGTATCCAACGGCATTCAGGCGATTCGCGAGAGCGGTTTTGGCCGTGAGAACATCCCGGCTATGATGGCGGCTGTCGTGGTGGTTTCGCTGCCTCTGATCATTTTGTTTATCGTGTTTCGCAAGAAGATCATGTCCGGGGTATCCCGGGGAGGCACCAAGGGATGAAGAAATTATCCTGCCTGCTCCTTTTGATGTTTGCGCTATGCGCCTGTCACGGCCAGGTGTCAAAGACCGCTTTTACCATCCCGGATACGCTTGATGAGTCGGTCACTCAGGAGTTGACTTTCTGGGCGAAAAATGACACCAACAAGGCGCAGACGAAGGTTTATGAGCAGGCGATCGCTGATTTTGAGAAACTGTATCCCAATATCAAGATCAATATTCGTCTCTATACCGATTACGGGCGCATCTACAATGATGTGATTACCAATATCGCCACCAACACGATGCCGGATATCTGCATCACTTATCCTGACCATATCGCCACTTATCTGACCGGCAATAACAGTGTGGTGGCGCTGGATGATTTGTTTCATGATGAGAAGTACGGTTTTAACGGTTCACAGTTAAAGTGGCAGGGGCCGGATTATGAGGATGTTGTCCCTTCCTTTTTACAGGAGTGTTATTTAAACGGTCATTATTTCGCTTTGCCTTACATGCGTTCCACGGAGGCTTGTTATATCAACAAGGATTATGTGGAAAAGCTCGGCTATGAGATTCCTGAGGTATTGACGTGGGATTTTATCTGGGAAGTGAGCGAGGCGGCGATGGCTAAAAACCCGGACGGCACTTATGCTTTGAATGGTCAGAAGGTGCTGATTCCTTTTATCTATAAGTCGACGGACAATATGATGATTCAATATTTAAGGCAGGCCGGGGCGGATTACAGTGACGAGAACGGGCAGATCGGTTTGTTTAATGACACCACGAAGGATTTTCTAAAAACGATCGCCTCTCATACTCAGACCGGGGCTTTTTCCACTTTTAAGATTTCCGGATATCCGGGCAATTTCCTGAATGCCGGGCAGTGTATTTTCGCTATTGACTCCACGGCCGGGGCGACCTGGATGGGCAGCGACGCTCCTTTGATGGATATCCACTCTGACAAGGTGGTGCGGTTTGAAACGGTCATCAAGCCGATTCCGCAAGTTGATCCGGCAAATCCCAAGATGATTTCCCAGGGTCCTTCGGTCTGCATCTTCAACAAGGGTGATAATCAGAAGGTGCTGGCGTCATGGCTTTTCATGCAGTTCCTGTTGAATGATAAGACCCAGACGGCTTACGCGATGACGGAGGGGTATATCCCGGTGACGCAAAGCGCGATTGATTCTGATACCTATCAGAATTATTTAAAGGCGATCGGCACTGATAACGATACCCACTACAGCATTAAGATCCAGGCCAGTGAGTTACTGATCGATCATGTATCGGATACTTTCATCACTCCGGTTTTTAACGGTTCGGCGAGTCTGAGGGACGCGGCCGGGCAGCTGATCGAGGATGTCGCGAAGTCTGTGCGAAGAAAACAGACGGTGGATGATGTTTATCTGGATGAGTTGTATGATTCAACGTCGGCGATGTATCACCTGGATACGATCAATGCCCAAAACGGCGCCATGATGTCGCAAAGCGGAAAGCAGCAGGCGCTGCCTTGGGAAAGCAAGCTGCTTTTGGGAAGTATGGTTGTTATCTGGGCCGGGCTGATCATCGTAAGGCGGATCAAGCACTGATATTAGAGGAATTATCTTGATGAAATCAAAATAATTCCTTTTTTATACGCGCCGGCAGACAAGGGAAGTAACGAAAATCATTGACGAGGATCGGGAGATATGGTATGCTTGGAAAGCAAGAGGGAGCTTAGCTCAGTTGGGAGAGCGTCTGCCCTACAAGCAGAGGGTCAGCGGTTCGAG
>CAZQRT010000075.1:0-5562 GCA_964596105.1 uncultured Erysipelotrichales bacterium
TCAGATAGCCGTCCTCATAGTCCATCGTGATATCTTCCTTGTTGAAACCCGGAAGATTCATCACCAGCTGATAGCCCTGATCGCTTTCCTTAATGTCGCACGCCATCTTCAAAAACTCGGAACGGTCATCAAAGAAATCGCGGAAAAACGGATCACTCCATAAATTTGGATAATACCTCATAAAACTCCATCTCCTATTCAATCATAATCGACTTTTTCGTCGTCACAGCCGGTGTCTTTGGCACATCCACCGTTAAAACACCGTTGTTGTAGGAAGCGTGAATTCTGCTTTCATCAAGATCTCTGCCCATGTAGAAGGACCGCTGATAAGAACCTAAATGCCTTTCCTGACGGATCCAGCGGCCGTCTATATCAGACGTTTCTTTGTGCACCGCCTTGATCGTCAGATAGCCGTCCTCATAGTCCATCGTGATATCTTCCTTGTTGAAACCCGGAAGGTTCATCACCAGCTGATAGCCCTGCTCGCTTTCCTTGATATCACAGGCCATCCTCTCAAAATCAGAATCATCTTCGAAGAAATCCCGGAAAAACCGGTCACCCCATAAATTTGGATAATACCTCATAAACCTTCATCTCCTAAATAATCGTGATACCCTTTTGCGTTTCATACTTCGGAATGGTAATGATCAAAACCCCGTTTTTGTAAGCGGCGTGAATGTCATTCTCATTCAGATACTTGCCGATATAGAAACTTCTCTCATAAGATCCGGTATAGCGTTCCTGACGAAGGAACCTGCCATGTTCCTCTTCGCGTTTCGCGCTAATCGTGAGATAACCGTTCTCATAATCCACCTGGATGTCTTCCTTGTTGAAGCCGGGCAGATCCATCATAATCTCGTAATCATGTGCTCTTTCTAAAATATCGATTGCCATGTGACGCATATCCCTCAACTCCTCCTTTTAGCACTAAATCACTTAGAGTGCTAACACACGTCTTTTTTAAATCAAGTGCTTCCTCACTTGACACCTGTATTATACCATCCCTTATTAGCACTGTCAACATTTGAGTGCTAAAAAAAGAGAATTTTTTTAAAAATTCTCTTCCACCTTCATATAACGCGATCTGCTCTTCAAAAACAGATTAATGCCCGTAGCAAAATCACTCTGCTTCGGAAAAGCGACCTCGATGTGATCATACTGGTAAGCGATCTTGATCTGCCTGGATAATGCCGTGACAAACACCAGCAGCTTCTCGCCGTCAATCTGACTGGTAAACTGGCTGGTGAAAGAAACCACCACCCGGTCCGCCACCTCCTGGATACTCGCCACACCATCCTGACTGGCGAGAATATCCAGCTCCCGCTTATCCAGTAAAGCCTGGATCTCCTTGGGCAGATGGCCGTAAAGATCCTCCAGCTCCGCCTTCATCGCGTCAAGCTGATTTAAACTGGTGACCCCCTGCAGCTTCTGATACAAGTGCAGCTTCTCCAGATCGCTCTCGACATAATCAGGAGGAATGTAGCCGTCCTGATGCACCGCGACGCTTTTGACCTCTTTTGTCTCAACTGTTGTCCCCATCTTCTCGGCGATCGATTCCTGCAAAATCTTCATGAACATATCAAAGCCGACCGAATCGATAAACCCGGCCTGCTCCCCGCCCAGGATATCCCCGGCGCCGCGAATACTCAAATCGCGCACCGCGATCTTATACCCGCTGCCCAGTTCGGTAAACTCGCGAATCGCCCGCAGCCGCTTGACGGCATCCTCCGTTAACTGCCGCTGCGGCCGGTGCATCAAATAAGCGTAAGCGTGACGGTCACTGCGCCCCACCCGGCCGCGAATCTGATACAGCTGAGCCAGCCCGAAATGATCCGCGTTCTCCACCAGGATCGTATTGGCATTGGGAATATCGATCCCCGTCTCAATGATCGTCGTGCACACCAGAATATTAAAACGGCCGTCAATAAACGCCTGCATGACCCCTTCCAGCTGATTCTTGTCCATCTTGCCGTGCCCGATCCCGATCTTCGCCCCGGGAATGCGCAAGGCAAGCTCATTGGCGACGCGGTCAATGTCCTCGGTGCGGTTATACAGATAGAAAACCTGACCGCCCCGCGCGAGCTCCCTTTCAATCACCTGCTTTACCAAAGAAGGGCTCTTCTCCACCACATAAGTCTGCACCGGATAACGGTTTTTCGGCGGCGTGTCAATCGTCGACAGCTGCCGGATCCCCATCAGACTCATCTGCAGCGTGCGCGGAATCGGCGTCGCCGTCAAAGTCAAAACATCGATCGTCTTCTTGTAATCCTTGATCTTTTCCTTCTGCCGGACCCCGAAGCGCTGCTCCTCATCGACAATCAATAGCCCGAGATTTTTAAACTCGACATCATTGCTTAAAATCCGGTGCGTCCCGATCAGTAAATCAATGCTGCCGCTTTTCAGACGCGCCAGGATATCCTTGACCTGTTTGCCGCTCACATAACGGTTTAAAACCGCGATATTAACCGGGAAATTCTCAAAACGCGCGATCGCGGTGCGGTAATGCTGACTGGAAAGAATCGTCGTCGGACACAAAAAAGCCACCTGACGCCCGGAATAAATCGCCTTGAAAGCCGCCCGCAAAGCGACCTCCGTCTTGCCGAAACCGACATCCCCGCATAACAGCCTGTCCATCGGGCGCGGCTTCTCCATATCTTCCTTGATCTCGGCGATCGCCGTCTCCTGATCAGGCGTCAGCTCATAACCGAACTGCTCCTCAAACGCCACCTGATCGGCGCTGTCAGGAAGAAAAGCAAAACCCGGACTGGCCATGCGCGCCGCGTAAATCTCCACCAGCTTGGCGGCGATATCATCCGTGCGCTGCTTGACGCGCCGCTTCGTCTTCGCCCATTCCGTGCTGCCTAATTTATTCACCCGCGGGATCGCCCCGTCGCGGAACGTATATTTACGGATACTGGAAAACTGCTCAACCGGAATATACAAAACATCATTGCCGCGGTACGCGATATAGAGATAATCGCGCTTGGCGTGATCAACCTCCAGCGTCCGGATCCCCTGATACTGGCCGATACCGTGGACATCATGAACGATGTAGTCACCGATCTGCAGATCCTCAAAACGCGAAAGCACCTTGGCGTTTTTATACTTCACAAAGGTTCTTCTCTGTACCGTCTTCTCCCCGAAAATCTCGCGGTTCGACAAGATGACCGCTTTTTCCAGCCCCAGCTCCAGCCCCTGCCGAAGCTCTCCGGCCAGTAATGTGATACCCGACATATTCCCCAAAACATCAGAAACCCGCTTCAAGTGATACTCATCTAAAACGATAAACACCCGCTGCGGCAAATAAGACTGCACAAGATCAATGAGATCCTTTTCCGTGCTCACCCTGCCGGCGGATATGTCGCGGGTGTTAAAAATGACCTGGCGGGGATCGCTTTGAAAAATCTCGGAAGAAACCACCCTGTCATACTTCGCGAAAAGCTCCTCCGGTTCATAGAAAAACTCGAGACCCAAAGGCATCTTGCCCGCGTCAAAACTCTCGCTGACATAATCCTGCAGTTCCTCAAACAGAAGCCCGGCGTTCTCTTTTATATCGGCGCGGTTAAACAGCACGATACCCCCGGAACAATAATCCAGGATGCTGCAGGTAGGCGTGATTTTCGCGTAGTATTTATAAAGCTTCGGAGCGTAATCCCAGCTGTCCAGGGCATCCATATCCTGCTCGTAAACCCGCCACAGCTCCTCCTGGTTTTCGAGACTTGGCATGCGCTGGCTGCTGTTTAAAAACAGCGGCTTTAAATCGATATCATCTTTATCATAAAGCATATCGACCGCGGGAATGATCGTGACCTCATCCAAAGTCGATATCGTGCGCTGCGTGTTCTCATCAAAATAGCGGATCGAGTCAATCTCATCCCCGAAAAACTCCAAACGCACAGGATGAGACAGCTGCCCGCTGTAAACATCGATAATGCCGCCGCGCCGGGCATATTCAAACGGCTCCTGACAGCTTAAAGACAGGCGGTAACCGACCTGCGTCAGCCACCCGGCTAGCTCCTTCATATCCACCTGGTCATGCACGCGCAAGGTGCGGTGCGCCTTTAAATAAGCCTCAGGCGTGACAATATGACGCAAACAGGCATGGGTATGCGTCACCACCACAACCGGCTTTCCCCCAGTCAGCGCCTCTAAAGCGTTTAACCGCTCCGCCAGCATCTCCGGGCTTTCCGCCAGGGCGTCAAAGCGGCACGTCTCATCGACAATAAACAAGGCGCAGTCATCCCCCAGGTAAGTCTTAAGATGCTCATAAAACTGCTGCGCCTCATAAAGATTGCTTTTCACGACAATCCGCGTCTTGTGATCCTTTATAAAGGCCGCCGCGCATAAAAATGCCTCGGCGCCGGTTCCGCTTGTCACCAGCTCGCCCTTTAAATTCATCATGACCCGCAAAGCCGGATTGTCCGCGATCAGATCTAATAATTCTCTCATGATGACACGCCCGCGTTATAACGGTTCATCGCCTTCGCGAAACCCTCATCCAGACTCATCAGGCAGGCGTCGCGGGCATCAAGAAACGCCTTCTCGATATCGGGACGTTCCGCTTTCGGGATGATCTTCAACACATAATCCAGGATCAAAACATTCTGATCGCGCCCGATCCCCACCCGGATACGCTCAAAATTCTTGGTATGCAGGCAGTTGATGATATGCTTCATGCCATTGTGACCGCCCGCCGAACCCGTTTGGCGAAGCCGGATGCGCCCGATCGCGATATCCAGATCATCATAAATCACTAACAGATCATCGGCAGTCAAATGATAATAGTGCATCGCCGCGCTGATACTGTTCCCGGAAAGATTCATATACGTCATCGGCTTTAAAAGCATGATCTCCTTGTCGTGATAGCGGCCCAGGCCGTAAACGCCGCTGAACCCCTTGCGGTTTAACGCGATACCCGTCGCCTCGCTGATCCTGTCAATCACCATAAAACCGCAGTTATGACGGGTATGCTTGTACTTTTCCCCCGGATTGCCCAGTCCGACAATTAATTTCATGTTGCTATCCCCGCCTCCTGGCCAGCACATAAAGCGTGATGGGCTGAACCTGAAAAACATTTTCCCTAACAGCAGTACCAGCCAACCCGCTGCCGTCAGCGATTAAATCATAAGATCCGTATAAATTCACCGGATACGTATTATCCGAAGTATTCACAAAAACCATCACCTGATCATACACCTCGCCCGGTTCGGCGTACGTGATCCAGATCATGCGGTAGTCGATTTCCTGCGTCATGACATTCGCCTTGACCTCACCGCTATGAGCGTAATGAAAGCAGTGAAACATTTTGCGCACCTGAATAAGATCCTTGACATAATTCATCTGGGCCTGATAATGCTCCTTGCGGTACCAGTTGATCTGATTGATCGTATCGGGGCGGTTGTACGTATTGTGCTCGCCGTACTTGGTGCGGCAGAACTCCTGCCCGCTGTGCAAAAAAGGCACCCCGAGACTTAATAAAAGCATGCCGTTGGCGAGATTCACCCGTTTACCCAGACTCTTTCGGACTGCCGGCGTTGCTCGCCTTGAGCTTGTCCCAGAACG
>CAZQRT010000076.1:0-5545 GCA_964596105.1 uncultured Erysipelotrichales bacterium
TCGGTCTGATCATCAGTTTAGGGATTTAAGGACAGCTATTCGCTGTCCTTTTTTTATTTGCCGATACAAAAGCGGCTGAATAATTCATCCAGTAAATCCGGGCTGGCTTCCTCGCCCAGGATTTCTTTTAAAGCGTGCCAGGCGTCATAGAGATCGATGACGACTAAATCCGCCGGCATCTTCTCATCCATCGCCTCTAAAGCTCGAATGATGGCTTTCTGGCACTGTTCCATGAGCTGAATATGGCGGATATTGGAAAGGAAAGCGGCGTCGTCCTCCTTGAGACTGCCAAGATCAAAGCGGTCGATGATGGCCTGGGTCAGATCATCAATATCCTGGTTTAAAGCGGAAACCAGAACCCCGTCCATGTCAATGGCCGCAGGCAGGTCCGCTTTGTTTAATACCACAATCCGGTTACTGTTAGCGGTCAAGTCTAAAAGTTCCTGGTCTTCCGCGGTTAAAGGCGCGGAGCGGTCGAGCACGAGCAGCACGAGCTGGGCGTCCTGGATGGCTTTCATGGAGCGCTCGACGCCGATTCTTTCCACCTGATCTTCGGTGTGGCGGATGCCCGCGGTGTCGACCAGGCGCAAAACGACGCCGTCGAGATTGACCCTTCCTTCGACGATATCCCTGGTCGTGCCCGGGATGTCGGTGACGATCGCTTTGTCCTCTTCCAGAAAGGCGTTCAAAAGGCTGGATTTGCCGACGTTCGGGCGTCCGACGATGGCGGTTTTGATGCCGTCTTTAATCATCTGCCCGCCCACTGCTCTTTCTAAAATTTCATCGATTTTATCTTTAAATTTCAGGGTGGCCTGTCTGATTTCTTCATCATCCATCAAAGCGGCGTCCTCGTATTCCGGATAATCGATATTGACTTCGATGGCGGTGATGACTTTGATGAGATCTTCTTTGAGGTCTTTGATCAAAGCGGACACTTTGCCCCTGACGCCGTTTAAGGCCAGATTCATGGACAGGTCGGTATTGGCGGAGACGAGATCGGCGATCGCTTCGGCCTGGGTTAAATCGATGCGGCCGTTTAAGAAGGCCCGCTTGGAAAACTCGCCGCGCTGCGCCAGCCGGGCGCCGCGGCTTAAGCACAGCTGCAGGACCCTTTGGGTGACATGAATGCCGCCGTGACAGGAAATCTCCACCATATCTTCCGCGGTAAAGGTTCCCGGTCCGCGGAAAATGCTGACGAGCACTTCATCGATGCGTTTGCCGTGATCGTGAATGAATCCGTAAGTGATGGTATGGCTCGGTTTTCCTTTCAGCTGTCCGGTGAAAATGCCGTTGACCAGTTGAATGCATCCTTCCCCGGACAGGCGGATGATGGACAGTGCGGCTTCCTGCCGCGCGGTCGCGATGGCCGCGATAATATCATCTTGCATCGCTATCACCTCGTATGATATTAAATCCGGTTCAGCCAGTAGTCGCCGACCGGAGCGTCGGCGTGATCGGCGTCCCAGCGCGCCTCGTGTCTTTCAAAATAGCCGATGACTTTACCGCTGGAATCTCTAACCGGAACAAAGAATTCGCGCTCGCCGGTTTTTTTGTTCAAGGCCTCAAACATCTCTTCCTCGCCGGCATCGGCCCTTCTTAAAAATTCCTCGATTTTATGACGGGAGTTTTCATTGTGGCAGTTAAATAAAGACTCCCCGACGACCACCCGTCCCGCGTAGCGCTTAATAGCCGCTTTGTTCATGTAGCGAACGATATGATCGCGGTCGACAAACACAATCTCATAGACGTAAGCGTCGAGAATGCTTTGAAATATTTCTTCATTCATGTTTGGGATCCCCCAAAAGTGATTCCAGCACTTTTCTGACCTCGTGGGCCGCGTCCTGTTGAATTTCGATGACCTGCGCACCGCGGGATCGCGCGACATCACGCAAGGCCACGGCGATACTGGTATGATAGGAGCAGCCGATGACAAGAAAAACATCCCCGGGCTTTAATGTTTCCACGCGGTCAAAGGCTTTCTGGTAATTGGGCGCCGGATCTTCATAAAGCACCGGTTTATTGTACAAAGACCAGGCGATATCCATCTCGTCATCATCGGGCAGCCCGCCGTGCAGCTCCAGAGGATGACTGCCGGCTTTCTGATGCAGGCCGTCGATGTTCATGGTGATAATCTCCACCCCGTACTCACACAAAGCATAGTGGGCATCGTTAGGCTCGGCCCCTTGCATATTGGCTTTTAACTGCCTGATGACCTCATTATATTCCTCATGGTGGCTCATCGCGTAACTGCGAAACAGTTTATCGCGCACCTCAGGCTGTTCCATAAAAGTCGGGATATTGCTCTGCTTGCTGATGCCGGCCCCGGTAAATGCGATGATTTTCATATGATCGTCTCCTCCCACAAAAAATTTCCAAACATGACAAAAGTTTAATACTGACTCTTCACCTGGCTATTATATCATATTCAGCCCTGGTGTTTGCGTCCCCGGCGGTCATTTTTTTCTTTTTTTCGACAAAGAAGTGTTTTCATTTGATAAACGGCACCATATTTTTTAAGAGTTTCTCACCGGATGAATCATAAAAATGAGCTTATTATCAGGATTTTTTTACCTGTAAAAAAGAATTGACAAATATTTAACAGCACTTGTTTATAAAGTGTTATGATAAAAGAGGGTGATCTTATGGCCTATTTCCTTAAAAAAACCAAAACCAAATACGATGTCTATCTGCAGATTTATGAGAGCTACTACGATCCTGTCCGCAAGGGTTCCGCGCACCGTTCCATCAAACCGGTCGGCTATGTGAAAAAACTCATCGCCCAGGGAATTGACGATCCCATCTCTTATTATCAGCGTGAGGTGGAAAGGATGAACGCGGAGCGGAAAAAAACCTTGCGAAAAGAAAAGGACCTGAAGATCGGCGCGGAGTCTCCAGAAAGGTCCCTCGGTTATTTCCCTTTCAAAAACATCCATGACGGCATGCATGTCAAAAAGCAGCTCGATCTCATGCCAGGCGCAACTGACTTCAAGTTCAATGTTTACGAGCTGATGTCCGCTTTGACCTACGCCCTGCTTGTCAGTCCTTCTGACTCTGAAAATGATGATCAAAGTCTGCCTCATTTGTACGAAGAATCATCCTTTACCCGAAGCCAGATCGCTGAGGGCCTGGAATATATCGGGCAGGAATACGAAAAAATCATTGACATATACAATCAGAGAATCGCCAAGAAATATTCCTTCGACACGTCCCGCCTTTACTTTGACCGCGTCGATTTTTACTATGATACTGGTGAAAACAGCAGTCAAACGCTTTGTATCGGACTTTTACTGGACAGAAACCAGATCCCGGCCGGCATGAAAATAAATGAAGAAACTATCTCATTGACAGAGCTCAAGGCCCGTTACAAGATCAGCGGCAGAACCGTCAACGCGGATCATACGGACAGCTATCTTTATAAAAAATGCGCGCTTACAGACAGCGAAGAAGCATGGCTTCTTTCTATCGGCGACTACAATTCTGACGGTAATGAGCTGTACCGGATCAAAGAAGATTCTTCTTTGACAGAAAAAAGGGTTGCCGTTTACAACCCCAATAAAGCAAGCGAGTTGGATGATGAAGATATCAGCCGGGACGAATACGAAATGATCATCACCTCAGAAACCGATCTGGCCGCGGATGAGATTTATCACGCGTATCATAACTTACAGGAAATTAAAGAGTCCTTTCAAATCATGATACCCAATCTCCAAAATGAAGACGCCGCCAAAGGATGCTTGCTGATCATGTATCTTTCCGCGCTGCTGTTAAGACTTCTGCAAAGCAAAGTCCTGCATAATAAATTCAACGCAAAAGAGATTAAAAGTTTTGCGGAAGAGTTCCGAGTCATAAAAATTTCAGAGCGAAAATTCGTCAACATGGCCCGGCTCTCGCCATTCCTCTCATCACTCGCGGATCTTACCGGACTTCCCTTGACATCTTACTACCTGTCGGTAACGGATATGAATAAAATATTGAATCACCGCTTTTAGTGTAATTGTTCGAGTCCACTTCAATCTTTATTTTCTGGTTTTTTCATGCTAAAATGGGGAAGAAAAAGGAGGTTTAACATCATGGCTGCAAAAGTCTATTTCTCAAAAACCATCAGCGGTGAAAAAGTTGTCGAGCTGGTGGATAAACTCGATCCAATTCTGGGCGAACATGTCGCAGTCAAACTGCATTCCGGCGAAGTTGGTAACCAAAACTTCCTGCGTCCTGACTTCTGGAAACCGGTCATTGAAAAAGTCAACGGCACCGTGGTGGAATGCAACACCGCCTATGACGGCGAGCGCAACACCACCGAAAAACACTGGAAGACCATGCTTAAACATGGCTGGAGCCGCTACTTTGATGTCGATATCATGGATGCCGAAGGTCCGGATATGAAACTGGAAATTCCTGACGGAGCCGTTATCAAAGAGAACTATGTCGGCAAGAATATGGCCAAATACGACTCGATGCTCGTGCTCTCTCACTTTAAAGGACACCCGATGGGCGGTTACGGCGGAGCCCTCAAACAGCTCTCCATCGGCTGCGCGTCCTCTTACGGCAAAGCCTACATTCACGGCGTCGGAGTCCCGGAAGAAATGTGGACCGCGGATCATAATCATTTCCTGGAAGCGATGGCCGATGCCGCTGGTTCCGTCATCGAATACTTCCACGGCAAGATCCTCTACGTCAACGTCATGAAAAACATGTCCGTCGACTGCGACTGCTGCGCCGTAGCCGAAGATCCATGCATGGCCGATATCGGCATCCTCGTATCCACCGATCCGATCGCCATTGATCAGGCCTGCATTGACTTAGTTTACAACTCCAAAGATCCCGGACGCGATCATCTCGTTGAGCGCATCGAAAGCCGTAACGGCGTACACACCATCGAAGCGGCAGCCAAACTGGGCTACGGCACCAGAGAATACGAACTGATCGAAGTAGCATAAACGGCGGAATCACTTCCGCCGCTTTTTTAATTCACATCACCGGTTTTTAAATAAAGCGCCAGCACCAAAGGAAAGTCCTCATCAAAAGGACTTTTTTCTTTAAACGCGTAAAGCGATTCATAATCTGGCGCCAAGAGAAAATCAATATCATCCCAGCACTGATTGATCGCCGCCAGCTTCTCCGTCTGTCCTGGCGTTAACTCCATCTCATAATAACGATCCAGCACATCCAGCAAATTACGCGTGCTGCTCGGCCCCATCAAAATGGTATACAAAAAGAAAACCAGGGTATCATCAGAGGGCAGCGGCCCGCTGGCAAGATTCACCATCCAGACGCCTTCTCCTTCTTCCCAGACCTCATTGACAGGATCCTTGGCACGCAAAAAATTAATGATCAAAAGAAAATCCAAAGGACTGGAAAACAAACCTAAAAACTCCGTGACAAGATCATCACTGTCCTCATCAAGCGCCACCCCGATGGCGACACTTTTCTTGTCAAACTCCCCCGAAATCACATACTTCTGATCCTTTTTGGTATAACCCACATTACCCAAAAGCTTTATAATTTCCTGCCGCGGGCGTTCATCATACAAATCGTGAACCACTTC
>CAZQRT010000077.1:0-4502 GCA_964596105.1 uncultured Erysipelotrichales bacterium
AGCGATATTTATAGCGAAACATATACTGCCAGATAATGCTGTGCTTTTTCATCACGATCTCTCCTCTTCATTCATGATTCCAGGCGTTTTTTTATAATAATTAGAATATTTCTTCCTGTTAATCGTCATTGACTGGCTTTTATCTGCCCTGATAAGAAACCGGCAGCTGATCTTTTCTCCAGTGTTTTCCCGCGTAATCTCCCCATACTCTTCATCATCGTTACATATTGAGGAGATAACAAAAAGGCAAAAATGAAATCCGGCAATTCGGCAGGTCTTTATGAATCATTTATCTCATTCTGGCATTTTAGCAACTTCTGCGTAAAAACACAAATCTATTGATTATTTCTTTTTAAGGGAATAAAAAAAAGAGGATCAAAGCGATCCTCTATATTAATACATCGGGCTGGCCGGTACATCCGGAGCCGGATTATCCTCTTTGATGCTGGCGACGCCGGCTTCCGTCGTGATGAACAGAGCGGAAATGCTGGCGGCATTCAGCAAGGCACTTCTCGTCACCATGGTCGGATCAATAATGCCCTTCTCAAACATGTCTACCCAGACACCCTCACGGGCATCAAAGCCGACATTCTCCTTGGCGACTTTCTGCTTTTCGACAATCTCGTCGGAGTTGTATCCGGCATTCTCGGCAATCTGCTCAATTGGCGCCAGGATGGCATCGAGCACCACCTTGATACCCTTTTGCACATCGACAACGTCTGATTTCAGGGTGTCTTTCAAAGCCATGTAAGCCTCAACCAGGGCGGCACCGCCGCCAATGACGATACCCTCGCTGACCGCTGCCCGGGTGGCGTTCAAAGCGTCCTCAATTCTCAGCTTCTTCTCTTTCAGTTCGCTTTCCGTAGCGGCGCCAACCTTGATGATAGCCACGCCGTTGCTCAGCTTGCCCAGCCTCTCGGCATAGCGCTTCTTGTCATAATCGGCATCGGTGTTGTCCATCTGAGCCTGAATTTCACTGGCCCGGGCCGCGATTTCTTCCTTATCGCCGGCTCCGCCGATAATCGTCGTGTTATCCTTGGTGATGATGATCTTGTCAGCGACACCTAAATCAGCGAGCTGCATATCCTTTAAGTCCATAGCGAGATCCTTGGCGTAGAAATTCGCGCCGGTCAGAATCGCCATATCCTTCAGGATATCCTTCTGGTTGTCACCAAAGCCAGGGGCCTTGCATGCCACGACATTGAACGTGCCGCGCAGCTTATTGACAACTAAGGTGCTGGTTACCTCATTCTCATAATCATCGGCGATGATCAGTAAAGGTTTATTGGTCTGCAGAACCTGCTCCAGAACCGGGAGAATCTCCTGGACATTGTTGATCTTCTGATCCGTGATCAGGATGTAGGCGTTCTCTAATTCCGCCACCATCTTCTCATGATCGCTGACCATATAAGGAGAAACGTAGCCCTTGTCGAACTGCATACCTTCGCTGATCTCTAAGACGGTATCGAAGCCGTTGGATTCGTCCACGGAAATGACACCGTTGCGGCCCACTTTCTCCATGGCCTCCGCGATAATTTCGCCGACTTTCTCATCGCCGCTGGAAATACCGGCGACACTGGCGATATCCCCGCTGGTTTCTACCTTATGAGACTTTTCAAGAATATGGTTGGCAATTTCCCGGCTGGCTCTTTCGATACCTTCACGCATCAAAACCGGATTCGCGCCCTTCTGCACCTGCAGTAAACCGGCGGAAATCATGCGCTGCGCCAGGATTGTGGCGGTCGTCGTGCCGTCACCGGCGGCATCATTCGTCTTATTGGCAACCTCGTAAACTAACTTGGCACCCATATTCTCAAATTTGTCTTCCAGCTCAATCTCTTTCGCGATCGTCACACCGTCATTGGTAATCAGCGGTGATCCGTATTCTCTTTCCAGCACCACATTGCGGCCTTTCGGGCCTAAGGTAATTGCTACCGCGTCTGTTAAGGTGTTGACACCCTTCAGCATCGCGTCTCTGACATCTTTAGAAAAACGTACTTCCTTAGCCATTTTACTCTCCTCCTTCTACGACAGCCAGAACATCCTCTTCTTCAAGAATGATGTACTCCTCGTCGTCTACCGTTACTTTGGTTCCCGAATACTCTTTATAGACGACCTGGTCGCCAACCCCAAAATCTGCCTCACACTTTTCACCTTTGGCTACAACGCGCGCCATACTCGGTGTATTCTCTTTGTTTTCCGTTAGAATAATCCCGCCGGCTGATTTCTTTTCTTTGTCGACTGGGTCTTTTTTCAATACAACATTGTCATGTAATGGTTTTATCATGACGTTTCCCTCCTTTTGCACAATCTATTATACACCCTTTTAGCACTCTGTCAATAAAAGTGCTAAAATTTTCACAAGAAAGTTACGCGTGATCCCGGGAATACCCCGCGCACTGCAAAAGCTGCCCCATCAGCAAGTATTCCTTCAGGCCCTCAAGCTTGATAAGGTGAGGCAAATACCGCTCCGGAATCATTTCCTTCAAGGCGTCCTCAACTTCCTTGACATCGGTCATGAGCGGGCTGTAGATCACAATCAGCTCGGGATTGATCACGGTGATAATCGGCAGGATATTTTTCGCGAGCCACTCTACGGTGCCTTCCGGCGTGGCTTTGTTTTTTTCATAATCATCGCTGTAGGCGATGCGGTTGTAGACAATCTCGCCGGCCGTAGTGACACTGCCGTTGATGAGATGGCCTTCATGAACCGTGCCCACCGATCCGCCGTGCCCGATCACCGGCTGAAAGACAAAAGAGAGGGTGGACACTTCATCCTGGCAGGCGTAATAGCCTAAAGCGATGTCATTGGCGTCCTTGGTCACGACAATTTTCTGGGAAAAGCGCTGCTTCATATAGCGGCAGACATCCTCGTTATGCCACTCCCCTAATAAATCATTGTCGGCGTGGCCCGGGCGCGAGATGGAGATCAGGGTAATGCCGGGTTCCTCATGCAGGATGATGTCCGCTAACTGGGCGATGTCTTCCATGGTGATGTGGTTCTTGAGCATCTCGTCATCGACCTTGATCTCGTTATCGCGGTCATAGACGCGGTAAACCATGCGCACCCTTTCGCCCATGCGGATCAAAGCGATGCAAAGGATCTTATCCTCATGCGAGACGTCCACCTTTAAATTCGGCAGGGTCAGGGTCGCTTCTTTATCCTGTCTGGTTTTGTTTTCCTCATCCAGAAAGGCTAACAGTCCGGTCACATCGTAACTCGCGAAAACCGCGGAGGGGATGCTTAAGACCGGCTGATCGGGCAGGGCTTCCTGCACCTTAGGCTGCAGGTAAGAAACCTGCGGAGCCAATAATATCAAATCAAAATCACCGGCGTCATGAAACAGCTCGCTGTAGGGGCGGGCGTCAAATTCATATTTCCCGTCCAGCAGGGCCACAGCGTCATTGAGCTTCTGGGCAAAAAAGCCCGTGGTAAAGCCGCCCGTGCAGCTTAATAAAACGCGGGTTTTGGTTTTAACCTTCAGTTTATTCAAGGTGTCGGTCATTTCCTGAAACAGGTTCACGGCATGCCTTAAAGTGGTCATGCGAAAATGCAGGTAGAAAACGTCTTTTCCTTCCTGGTCGGTGACTCTTAACTCGACGATATCATCGGGATAAAAGGACACCCGGGCTTTTCCCCCGGCCGCTTCGCACACCAGAACGTCCTCGTTATCAGACGCCTGGTAGTTTTGCGCCATCACCCATTCACGAAAGACACTGACATAGATATCACGCAGAAATTGATCCATACTTTTTTGATCGAGCAGGCAGTCTCGACTCTCCTTTCCAAGATGCTGCTGTTCATGAAAGGTCTGCCTGCTTCCTTTCACAGGGTAGGAGGACAATTCCTCCTCAAAGCCATTATATCACATTACAGGATAAAAGGCCTAATCTCATTCAAGAACATCGCACATGTCTGTATTTTTAAAAAGAAAACAGCTTACAGATATTAAATAAAAAAGGCGTAACAATTCATTACGCATTTGTTAATTGTTTCAACATACGTGCACAGCTTATTATTGCGACTCTGTAAAATTTTCTGATTTGACTTTGACAACAGCCCTCCAAAATGGTATTAAAAAGGTGAACCACTGAAAGGGCGAATGCTCCGTAGGTGGTGTTTCTTTTTTACTCTGGAAGTCCAGTCGCAATGGGCTGGCGGATGAATATCTAAGATCGGCAGTTCTGCGTTCGATTCTTCAGAGTTTAACCCCTCAATCAGTTCCTGTTTTGTTCCAGGATATCCACTACGCTCACCACCTGCGGATCTTCCGGAAAATGCTTCAGATTTCCTGTCACCAGCACAGCCCCGCAGAACTTGGCGATCTCATAAAACTTTTTGTCTACATCATCAATGAAAACATCGTCCAAAGGGTCAGACACCACCGAGCAGCCGCTGCTCTCAAACCAGTCAAGCAAAGAATTGACCTCGCCTTTTGAGAATCCGAATTTTGGCCTTCCCAAAACTTCTCTGTACTCGGTCATGATCCGGTAATCAAAAC
>CAZQRT010000078.1:0-4036 GCA_964596105.1 uncultured Erysipelotrichales bacterium
CAAAAAACTTTGAGTTCTGAACCGATTTAGGATATAATAACAATAAAGAAGGACGCCTGCACAAAACAGACGCCCCCTGGGACTACCGGTAGACGGTTAGCCCGGAATTAATAAAGTATAGAAATAGTCGCTCAGTATTCCAGGATAGGGCGGCTATTTCTGTGTATGATTGTTTTCGCAACGCCCAAGGGCGAATCCGAAACCAATGCAGGTTAGGGCAAAGCCCAACACTGCCATTAGTCCTTCAATCGTTAACATAGGCGTTTCCCTCCTTTCCATTAAATTCCCTTTCGGGTTTCTATGTAAACGGAGGGTCACAGTCCCTCCGAAGAGGGCTAACCGCCTGCCATCTCTGGCAGTCCCGAGCCTGTCATACCATAGTTTGGCGGGGATGTCAACAGCATAATTGACCGGGCAAAGGGCTAGTTGTTAAGCAGTCTTTCATGAGTAAGAAAAAAAACGCGTTGTTTAGGACTGATTTGTCATTGACAGAGGGTGGATCACTGGCTATAATGTTTATCGTGCCTTTGGGCACGATACAATATTATGGTTAGAAACACCCGGTATTGTGTGCATAAATCAAAAGAAAGGAGAACAATGAATGACAACAATCAACCAGTTAGTAAGAAATGGCCGTAAGGAAAAAACCAGCAAGAGCAAGTCGCCGGCGTTAAACCGCGGATATAACTCTTTAGCAAAGCGGGCCACGAAGGTTTCCAGCCCGCAGAAGCGCGGGGTGTGCACCCGTGTCGCTACCATGACGCCGAAAAAGCCGAACTCGGCACTGCGCAAATATGCCCGTGTCCGTCTGTCCAACGGCTTGGAAGTCACCGCTTATATTCCCGGCATCGGCCACAATCTGCAGGAGCATAGCGTGGTGTTGATTCGCGGCGGCCGTGTAAAGGATTTACCGGGCGTTCGTTATCATATCATTCGCGGCACGATGGACTGTGCCGGCGTGAAGGATCGCATGCAGGGTCGTTCTTTATACGGCGCCAAGAAGCCGAAAGCGGCCAAACGATAGAAAGGAGGATAAAGTGACATGTCAAGAAGAGGACATATCGCGAAAAGAGACGTACTTCCTGATCCGGTTTACAATTCCAAGCTGATTACCAAACTGATTAATAATATCATGCTGGATGGTAAAAAAGGTGTCGCGCAGAGCATTTTATACGGCGCTTTTGAGAAGGTGGAGGCCAAGACAAACCGCCCCGCGATGGAGGTATTTGAACAGGCTTTAAATAATATTATGCCGGTTTTGGAATTAAAGGTAAGGCGTGTCGGCGGCGCGAACTATCAGGTTCCGGTGGAGGTTTCTCCCGAGCGCCGTACGACGTTAGGTTTAAGATGGCTGGTCAATTACGCCCGTCTGCGCAATGAGCACGAGATGGTGGACCGGCTTGCCAATGAGATCATCGATGCCTCGAACGGCACCGGCGCCAGTGTCAAGCGCCGTGATGATACCCACCGGATGGCTGAGGCCAACAAGGCGTTCGCGCATTTCCGCTGGTAATAATCAGGTGATTTAGGGGGAAAGGAGATTATTTATGCCACGCGAGTATTCGCTAGAAAAAACCCGTAATATCGGTATCATGGCGCACATCGACGCCGGCAAGACGACGACCACGGAGCGTGTCTTGTACTATACGGGTAAAATTCATAACATCGGTGAAACTCATGACGGAGCGAGCCAGATGGACTGGATGGACCAGGAGAAGGAACGCGGCATTACGATTACTTCGGCGGCGACCACAGCGTACTGGAACGGTTACCGCCTGAATATTATTGATACTCCGGGCCATGTCGATTTCACGATCGAGGTGGAGCGGTCTTTAAGAGTCCTGGACGGCGCCGTCACGGTGCTGGATTCCAAGGCCGGGGTTGAGCCGCAGACGGAAACAGTCTGGCGTCAGGCGACCACTTACGGAGTACCGCGGATTGTTTTCAGCAATAAAATGGATGCCACCGGCGCGGATTTCATCATGTCTTTGAACAGCATCGGGCAGCGCCTGGGCGCCAATGCCGTCGCGGTGCAGCTGCCGATCGGGGCGGAGAGTTCCTTTGAGGGCGTGATTGATCTGATCAAGATGCAGGCGATCTACTTTGAAGGGGACAAGGGTGAAAATGTCATCTACCGGGAGATCCCTGAGCAGTACCGCGAGCAGGCGCTGGAATACCGCCGCATCATGCTGGACAAGGCCGCGAACTTTGATGATGATCTGATGATGAAGGTGCTCGAGGAGGAAGAGCCGACCGAGCAGGAGATTAAAAGGGCGATCCGCAAGGGCACGATCCAGGTGGAACTGTTCCCGGTTTTGTGCGGATCGGCTTACAAGGACAAGGGCGTGCAGCCGATGCTGGATGCCGTCATTGACTACCTGCCTGCCCCGACCGATATCCCTTCGATCAAGGGCACCGATGAGCACGGCGAAGAGGTGGCGCGGCACGCTTCCGATGATGAGCCGTTTGCCGCTTTGGCTTTCAAGGTGATGACAGATCCTTATGTCGGCCGTCTGACTTTCTTCCGGGTTTATTCGGGTCACATCACATCCGGTTCCTATGTTTTGAATTCCACGAAGGATACCAAGGAGCGTCTCGGCCGTATTTTGCAGATGCACTCGAACAAGCGCCAGGAGATCACCGAGGTTTATGCCGGTGATATCGCGGCGGCGGTGGGCTTCAAAAATACCACCACGGGTGATACGCTTTGTGATGAGGATCACTTTGTGATTCTCGAGTCCATGGAGTTCCCGGATCCGGTCATCAATGTCGCGATTGAGCCGAAGACGAAAAACGATCAGGACAAGATGAGTCTGGCTCTGGCGAAACTGGCGGAAGAGGATCCGACTTTCAAGACCTGGACGGATGAGGATACCGGTGATACGATTATCGCCGGCATGGGCGAGCTGCACCTCGATGTCCTGGTGGAAAGGATGCGCCGCGAGTTCAAGGTTGAGGCGAATGTCGGGGCGCCGCAGGTCGCTTACCGCGAGACGATCAAGCAGGCCGCGGAAGTGGAAGGCCGTTTCGTGCGTCAGACCGGCGGTCACGGCCAGTATGGCGATGTCTGGATTCGCTTTGAACCGAATGAAGGCAAGGGCTTCGAGTTTGTCGACGCGATTGTCGGCGGCACGGTGCCGAAGGAATATATCGGTCCGGTCAAGGCCGGTCTGGAGGACGCTTTGAAAAACGGCATTATCGCCGGCTATCCGGTTCTGGATATCAAGGCGACGCTGTTTGACGGCTCCTACCATGATGTCGATTCCAGCGAAATGGCTTTTAAAGTCGCTGCCGGGCTGGCCCTGAAGGCCGCGGCGACCAAGTGCCATCCGGTTATTCTCGAGCCGATCATGGCGGTTGAAGTGACCGCTCCGCAGGAGTACATGGGTTCGGTCATGGGCGATGTTTCCAGCCGCCGGGGCCGCATCGAGGGTCAGGAGGAGCGCAACAACGCGGTGGTCGTGCAGTCGCTGATCCCGCTGGCCAATATGTTCGGGTACGCGACGGATTTGCGCTCGTTTACCCAGGGCCGCGGCAACTACACCATGCAGTTTGACCATTACGAGGAGGTCCCGAAGAGCATCGCGGAGGAGATTATCAAGAAAAACTCAGCGAAATAGCGGGCTTTTTGAGGCTGTTTGTTTCTATTAATTCCAGTTGATTTAAATTGTGAATTATTATAAAATATAAGTGCTGAAAAATGAAATAGGAGGAAATTGCACAATGGCAAAAGAAAAATTTAACCGTGCCAAAGAGCATGTCAACATTGGTACGATCGGTCACGTTGACCACGGGAAAACAACTCTGACCGCTGCGATCACGCTGGTACTTTCCAAAGAGGGTATGGCAAAGAAGACAGATTATGAAGCCATCGATGCCGCTCCGGAAGAGAAGCAGCGCGGTATCACGATCAATACCGCCCACATCGAGTATGAGACGGAAAAGCGTCACTATGCCCATGTCGACTGCCCCGGCCATGCCGACTATATCAAGAACATGATTACCGGCGCCGCGCAGATGGATGGCGCGATCCTGG
>CAZQRT010000079.1:0-3862 GCA_964596105.1 uncultured Erysipelotrichales bacterium
AATGCTCGCACATCATGCCCTTGATCTCCACCGTCATCTCCTGACGCGCATCCCATTCAAAACCAGACAAATCCGCCGGATGCTTCATCTTCCTGTCATGACGGCGCTGGAACGGTTTAACCAGATTCAACCTTAAAGCGTTACTAACAACACAGAAACTGGAAAGGCTCATGGCGGCTGCCCCAAACATCGGGTTTAAAGTCCAGCCAAACAGCGGGATCCAGACCCCGGCCGCCAGCGGAATACCGATGATGTTATAAATGAAAGCCCAGAAAAGATTCTCATAAATATTTCTCAGCGTAGCTCTACTCAGACGAATCGCAGCCGGAACCTCATCCAGACCGCTTTTCATCACCACAATATCAGCGGCATCAATAGCAATATCCGTGCCCGTGCCAATCGCGATACCGATATCAGCCCTCGTTAAAGCCGGCGCGTCATTAATGCCATCCCCGACCATCATCGTTTTGCCATATTCCTTTAATTTCGCGACAACAGCCTCCTTGCCATCCGGCATCACGCCCGCGATCACCTTGTCAACCCCGGCCTGCTTGCCAATCGCCCTCGCGGTCTTCTCATTGTCACCCGTCAGCATCACAACCTGGATGCCCATATTCTTCAAATCCTGAATAGCCTGCGGACTCTCCTCCTTCATGACATCCGCGACCGCAATCATGCCCAGAACCTTCTCATCATAGGCGAACACCAGTGGCGTTTTGCCCTCATCAGCCCAGGCCTCTGCCTGATCCTTCAACGACTGCGGAAGATCCAGCTGTTCATTCATGTAAGTGAAACTGCCGCCCCAAAGCGGTTTATTTTTATACTGAGCCGTTAAGCCGTGCCCCACCAGAGCCTGAAAATCATCCAAAGGCAGTAAATCCTGCTCATCATAAGCCGCCATAACCGCCTTCGCCAAAGGATGCTCGCTGTACTGCTCCAGGCTGGCCGCGTACCTCATGAGATTCTCATCAAGCGCCATGGTATCCACAACACTCGGCTCCCCTTTGGTAATCGTGCCGGTTTTATCCAGCACCACGATCTGGGTCTTGCCCGCTTCCTCCAGACTGACCGCGGTCTTAAAGAGAATATTATTTTTTGCCGCCACACCATTGCCGACCATAATCGCAACCGGTGTCGCCAGTCCTAAAGCGCAAGGACAGCTGATCACCAGCACCGAAATAGCCCTTGCTAAGGAGAAGCCCAAAGTCTGCCCCGCCGCGATCCAGACGATGAAAGTAACAAGAGCGATGACGATCACGGCCGGAACAAAGATTCCGGAAACCCGGTCCGCCACTTTCGCGATCGGCGCCTTGGTAGCGGAAGCATCCCGCACCATTTTGATGATCTGCGACAAAGTGGTATCCTCACCGACCTTGACGGCCTCACACGTCATGAACCCGGCCTGATTGATGGTCGCGGCATAAACCTGATCCCCGACCGTTTTATCAGCCGGAACACTCTCGCCGGTTAATGCCGACTCATTAATCGCGCTGGAACCGGAAAGAATCACCCCGTCAACAGGAATGGTCTCACCGGGACGAACCACAAAATGATCGCCCTTCTGAACCTGCTCCACCGGCACTGTGACCTCCTGATCCCCTTGCACAACCACCGCGGTTTTCGGGGTCATCTTCATTAATGACTTTAAGGCATCCGTGGTTTTTCCTTTGCTGCGGGCCTCAAGCATTTTACCCACAGTAATCAGGGTTAAAATCATCGCCGCTGATTCAAAATAGAAATCTTCCATATAAGTCATGGCCAGTTCATGATTATGCTCAGTCATGGCCATCGACATCATCAGTAAATTATAAACGCTCCAGACGAAGCTGGCCATCGAGCCCATGGCCACCAAAGTATCCATGTTAGGAGAGCGGTGCATAAGGCTCTTAAAACCGCTGATGAAGAACTTCTGGTTAATGACCATGATAATGCCGGCCAACAGCATCTGGATGATGCCCTGCCCGAGCATGTTTTTCTCCAGCCATGCCGGAAGCGGCCAGCCCCACATCATATGACCCATGGACAAGTACATTAAAGGCGCTAAAAAAACTAACGACCAGATCAGTCTTCTTTTCAGAGCCGGGGTCTCATGATCAGCCAGTTCATCTTCCTCGACAGCCGCCTGTTTGGCGCCCCTAAGACTGGCCCCGTATCCGGCTTTCTGAACCGCCTGAATCACATCCTTGGAACTGGCGGTGCCTTCCACGCTCATGGAATTGGTCAGAAGGCTCACGGCGCAGGAGGAAACTCCCGCCACGCCATTGACAGCTTTCTCAATCCTTGTCGCGCAGGCCGCGCAGCTCATCCCGGTAATACTGTATTGTTCCATACCTATCACTCCAATCCCCCCCACCGGGGGTACGGTATTATTATAAGCCACTTAATCTTGTTTCGTCAAGGAAAAAGACCGCGTCAGCGGTCCAGGAAAAGGAATTCTATCGTTTGGGCAACCCCGTCCTCATCACAGGAGGGGATCTTATGCGAGGCGATGGCCTGGATTTCCGGCACAGCGTTCGCTACCGCGTAGCTGTTGGAAAACTCGGTAAATAAAGTTAAATCATTCATGCCGTCCCCGAAGACTGCCACTTCTTCATCACTCAGGCCCATATCTGTGGCAACTCTTTTCAGCATGGTGCCTTTTTGAGCGACAAAATCAGTAACCTCCACATTGTCGGTAAAACTGGAAAGGTAGGCAATACCGGGGATGTTCTTCAGTTCCTCTTTAGCGCGGTCGATTTTGCTTTCATCAAGATCAAAAGCCTCAACCTTGATGATTTCATGACCGGCTTTTAACCAGGCATCCAGATCGGTGATCTCTACCAGCTGCGTGCAGGGCATATGATTTTCTTTCATTCTGATGCGGCTTTCTGTGATGTCACCTTGAAACTTATGCACGCCGCGAACAATAAAGGCCTCACACACGATCTCAGGATCCTCAATGGAGTAGAAACCGTCACTGGTGTAGATCATCAAATAAATATTCAGTCTTATGAAAATATCCAATACATCTTTCAAAACATCAGGATTCATATAAGCATGATAAATCAACTGTCCGTCACTGGAGTAATACTGGGCGCCATTGCCTAAAATCGCGGAATAAGGAATACCAATCCCTTCAAAAATACCTCTGACTCCGTAAAAGTCTCTTCCCGTGGCAGCGACAAAGTGACAGCCATGGCGGGCAGCGATTTTTAAGGCTTCTTTTGTGCGATCACTCAAGCCCCGGTGACGGGCTAAAAGTGTTCCGTCTAAATCGGCGGCAATCAATTTTATCATTCTAAAACCCCCGCAGGTTATGCTAGCACGATTCATAGAGAATCGCCCTAATCTTTCCGAAACAGAAACGAAAACAGCAAAAAAAACCGTACCAGGGATAATGTAGATGAACAGCAGAATTTTCATGGACAAATAGAAAAGGACAACTTCCAGTAAGAAAGATAGTACTGAAAGTCGTCCTTTTAGTTTTGGGTATGCACGTAAGCGCATATCCATTTAGGAGATTAGAAAAAAGAAAGTCAATCACCAACATTGCATGAGAGGTCATTTTTACAATGCTGGTGATATCCAGGTAAGCAATTTAAGTGGTTTAAAAGAAGCAGGCAAATAACTAATCATCCTGCCATTCCAAAGAATACACATCCACCTTTTTGTAGTGGGCATAAGTTAATATGCATACGACTTCATAAAGCAGATCTTTTCCATCGGCAGTCGTATAAAGGTTCCCGCAGGAAGTAATGATGCCGCTGAGATTATCACTCCAAGGGGCGGCAAGTTTAGGGTTGTCCCTGTCATATACAGCATCGCCCGGAGCAATCTGAGAGAAAGCGTCTCTGATGAGATTGATCTGGCGCGCTGTTTCAAA
>CAZQRT010000080.1:0-3760 GCA_964596105.1 uncultured Erysipelotrichales bacterium
TCCAGTTCGCTTTGAATTTCCCCGTCCGTCAGCGTCTTGTCAGGATCATTAAAGGTGATCTGGATCGCGACACTCTTCGCGCCCTTGGCGATATGCTCACCCTGATAAACATCGAAAACCTCCGCTTTGATCACGATCTTGGACTTTGTAATAACAGCCAGTAAATCCTCAGCCGAAACATCTTCCGAAACGACCAGCGCGAGATCCCGCGTGACACTCGGATAAACCGGAATCTTCGTGAAATGCACCGCTTCCGGCGTGATCTCCGCCAGCACGGAAAGATCCAGCGAACCGATCACTGAACTGGTGATATCATAACGCTTCTCCAATAGCGGATGGGTCTCACCCAGATAGCCGACCGTCTTTTCACCGATCTTGATCACAGCGCTGCGGCCGGGATGAAGCTCCTCATTCTCCGCCATCGCCACGTAAGAAACTCCCGAAATACCTAGAGTTGAAAAGACGCTTTCCATGATGCCCTTCGCGACATAGAAATCCGCCGCCTTCTCCACCTTCTGCCAGCGCGTCTTCTGATAAATGCCGCTCAAGACAAAAGCCAGTTCCTCTTTTTCCTGCCCCATGCTGTACGTTTTGCCAATCTCATACAGCATGACATCCTTATTGCCGTGATGCTGATTGTAGCTCACCGCGCCTAGCAGCCCCGGTACCAGACTCCTGCGCACCACGGCATGCTCCTCGCTTAACGGCGCCATCAGCGCAACCGCATCGGAATCATGATAACGGTTGAAATCAGCCGCCATCGCCCGTGAGGTTAAAGAATACGTGATCGCCTCCTGCAGTCCGAGTCCCGCCATTAAGTGCTGGAGGGTGCGGCGCAGTTTCTGCTTTTCAGTCAAATGACCCAAAGTCATCACCATCGCCGGCAAGGTGCTAGGAATGCGGTCATAGCCGACTAAACGCGCCACCTCCTCGATGAGATCAGCGGTCATCGTGATATCCTTCCGGTACCCCGGCAAGTCAACCGTATATTCCCCGTCCTTTTTCTCATAAGGGAAACGCAGACGCTTTAAAACATCCTGAACCTCTTCATCGCTGACCCCCATATCACACAGGCGGTTAACCGCGTCCGCGCTGACTTTCACCGTGACTTTCTGGTCAGGGACACGATTGACAATATCGCTCTCGTAAACCTCTTCCGCCCCGGCCAGTTCTGTCAAAAGATTGGCGCAGCGGTCAAGAATCTCCGCGGTTCTAGTCGTATCCACGGCATTTTTGATAAAGCGGCTGCTGGCATCGGTATCCAGATTCAGACGCCGCGCCGTTTTTCTTAAACAGGCCCCGTTAAAAGTAGCCGCCTCGATGACAATATTCGTTGTCCCGTCATCGATCTTCGTGCTGTCATCACCCATCACCCCGGCTATGCAGCCTACCTTGCCGTCCGTGGAGACAATTAAATCATCCGGCACGATCTCATATTCCTTGCCATCCAAAAGCGTGGTTTTTAAACTCATGCCCCGCCTGATGACAAAAGCCTTGTCACGCAGTTTATCATAATCATACATGTGAATCGGCTGTCCCGTTTCCAGCATGACAAAATTGGAAATATCGACGACATTATTAATCGGTTTGACACCTTCCGCGATCAAAAGCGACTGCATCCAGCGCGGCGACGGCGCCGTCTTCACGCCCTTGACAAGCTTGACCCCGAAACAGTCGCACATCTCACTGTCAATCGATACCCGCATGCCGCTTTCCTTGTCACCGGCCGGGGTAATCGTCTCCATCGTGATATCGCAATTTAATATCGCGGCCATCTCCAGCGCCATATTGCGGATCGCCAGAGTGTCGGCGCGGTTCGGCGTGATGCTGATATCAAGAATCGTGTCATCCAGACCAAGATAGGCCAGCGCCTCCGCCCCGACTGGCGCATCCTCAGGCAAAACCGCGATACCGGTTTTATCCTCATCGCTTTGCAGCCTCTGCTCCACACCGATCTCGCTCAAAGAGCAGATCATGCCATTCGATTCCACACCGCGAATCACGGAACGCGAGATTTCCCCGCCCTTCAGCTTACAGCCGGGCATGGCGACAATGACCTTCTGGCCGGCATCCACATTCGGCGCCCCGCAGACAATCTGATGAATGACCCCGGGCTTCACCTCAACCTGGCAGACATGAAGATGATCACTGTCAGGATGCATCACGCAGGAATGCACATATCCGATCACTAAATCCGTGCCGTAACAAAGCGGCGCGACGCCCTCCACCTCAAAGCCGGCAAACGTCAGCTGCTTCACTAATTCAGAAATATCCAGATCCGCCGTATCAACATAGCGGTTGAGCCAGTTTAAACTGTATTGCATATCCCTTATACTCCTTTTTTAAACTGATCAAGAAAGCGGACATCATTCCAGTAGAAATGACGAATATTATCAATCCCGTAGCGCAGCATCGCGACTCTCTCAATGCCAATGCCAAAAGCGAAACCCTGATACTTCGCGCTGTCAAAACCGCACATGTCGAGCACCTTCGGGTTCACCATGCCAGCGCCCAGCACCTCAATCCAGCCGCTGCCCTTGCAGATCGGGCAGCCCTTGCCGCCGCAGTTAAAGCAGGAAATATCGACCTCGCAGCTCGGTTCGGTAAACGGGAAAAACGACGGCCGGAAACGCAGCTCGCGGTCCTTGCCGAACATGGCGCGGGCGAAAAACTCCAAAGTGCCCTTCAGATCGCCCATCGTGATATGCTCATCAACCACCAGACCCTCCATCTGCATGAACTGATGCGAATGAGTGGCGTCATCATCATCGCGGCGGTAGGTTTTCCCCGGGCAGATAATCTTGATCGGCCCCTTTCCGCGCTTTTCAAGCATGACGCGCCCTTGCACCGCCGAGGTCTGGGTTCTCATCATCGTGTTCTCATCGATATAGAAAGTATCCTGCATATCGCGGCTCGGGTGATCCTTCGGGATGTTCATCAGTTCAAAGTTGTAATAATCCAGCTCAACCTCGGGACCCTCCGCGATCTCATAACCCATGCCGGTAAAAAGATCCTCCAGCTCCTCGATCACCTGGTTTAAAGGATGCAGACTGCCAGACGGCATACGGTAGCCGGGCAGCGTGATATCGATTTTCTCACTTTCCAGCTTAGCCTGAATTTCCGCCTTCTCCAAATCTTTTCTCTTCTCCTCAATCCAGGCGGTAATGTTTTGCTTAGTGGTGTTAGAAACCTGGCCAATTTTCGCGCGATCCTCCGCCGGCATGTTCTTTAATTCCTTCATGACCTGTTGAATCGGGCCCTTTTTGCCCAGATAATGCACCCTTAAAGCGTTCAGGGCGTTGAGATCCGGACAGCCGGCAATCGCCTTTCTCGCTTCCTCAGCGATGCTTTCCAGTTTGTCAATCATCATGATTCCTCCTTGACAAAAATAAAACGTCCCCATTTAGGAACGTGTTCACGCGGTACCATCCTAATTCGCGGCCAAAAAAGCCGCGCAGCTTTATTACTGTTAACGAAGTAACCCGGCGGGGATTGACCGCACTCCGAGGTGAATTTCATCATGCCCCAATGAAAAAGACTCGCAGCCGCTGATCTTTTCTCTCTGCCATCCTCACATGATTACTTGTCCTCATCAACGTTTGCCCCATTATACCCTATCTTTTTTATGAAAGGCAAGAAAAAAAGGTGTGAAACTCACACCTTTATTTCAAACCGCGCGCCTCTCTCTCGCTTTCCCACTCAGCCTCGAACTCCGCCATCTCATCCTTCGTCAGGGCATGGTCATAAGCCTCCCAGCCGA
>CAZQRT010000081.1:0-3547 GCA_964596105.1 uncultured Erysipelotrichales bacterium
TATTATACACACTGCGGGCCGCCTTTTCAATCATTTATCCGCCTAAATCGGGCCTGAGGAAGTAAACAAAAGCTAGTAAAAACCAGCCCGGATGAGGTACAATAGGAACAAACGACAAGGAGGAAACCCCATGAGTAAAAATACCATCTCTTATAATCCCGAAAATGCCGGGGCGTTTTTCCGCCAGATTGAGCAGTGGAAAGACCAGGAGGAGTTCACGCGCGCCATCAAAGCGCTCGAGGCCATCCCGGAGCGCGACTACCGCCTCTCCTTCGCCCTGGGACAGGCTCTGGTATCTTACGTGATCATCGGCAACCACGGCAAGGTCATGCGAAAATTCAAGCGGGAGAAAGCCCTCCGCCAGGCGATTGAAGAGCTGGAGTCCATCCGCGAGGAAGGGCAGGACCAGGCGGAGTGGAATAAGGAGATGGCCTTCGCTTATCAGCAGCTCCCTGATCAGGAGGAGAAAGCGATTGAATACGCCCGGCGCTGGGGAGAACTGGATCCGGAAAATGACACTCCTCCAGTCCTGGTCCGGGAGTGTGAACTGAGCATCATAGTGCGCAACCATCCCCGTGACGCAATGTACCTCCACTGTTCCTTTTCCGGATCTGTGCTCCTTGCTCAGGCCGCCTGGGACACAGAGCAGTTTATCCGGGATCTGAAGGCAGACTGGGGTATCGAAGGCGAGAATCTGGACTGCGGTCATGACCTGAGGATCAGGACTGACGGCATGATCCTGGACGCGAAACTCTTCCCTTATCCCATTCCCGGAAGCGACACACAAGAAAAAGCCGAAAGCAATGATCTGTGGCCCGAGGCCCTGCAAACAGTTAAAGCGCACCAGGCTCATATCATGATCGCCGTAGTCAGCAGTGAAGATAACCCCCTGGAGCAGGGCAAGCTGTTTACAAAAGCGCTGGCGGCATGCTGCAAGCAGCCCAATACCACCGGCATCTGTACCGGCGATATGGTGTTTGCGCCGCAGTTCTACGCGAAAGCCGCGGAAGTGATGAAGCAGGGCGAACTGCCTGTCTTAAACTGGGTCTGGATAGGCGTGCACCACAACCAGGACAGTCTCGACGCTTTCACCCGCGGCATGGAAAAGTTCGACAAGGATGAGATGGAGGTGCTCAACGCCGCCACGACGCCGGATGACCTACGCAACTTTTTGGCCAGGATCGTGGACGATGTCCTGGAAAATGATCTGGAGCTTATCGACGGCGATACCGTTGCACCGGTCGCGGGCGAAAAGCACCTCGTCACCTTCAGCCCCGCCGTTTACCAGCCGGAAGACGAGATGACCGTGAAGATCAGCTGGCAGGAGTCAAAGGAAAAGGACGGCTACGACGGTGCCGAGTTAACCGTCATCAAGGCGCATATTGACCGGTATTTCGGCCCCCTGGAAGAGATGAACCATGAGCCGGATTCCCCGGTCGACATCGCCATTTTGCCGCCTGATATACTTCACAATTACTACACCCTGGTCACCATCGGCATGGGCGCGCAGCGCATGCCTGTGCCAAAAGAACTGGCGGAGCGCGAACTGGAACGGGCCGAACTCGTTATCGCCCTGCCGACCTCCTGGAAACTGGACGAGGAGGCCTTAAAGGACGAACGGTGGTACTGGCCTTTCCGGCTATTGAGAAATCTCGCCAGGAACACCAAAAACAGCTGGCTGTACATGGGCCACGCGGTCCCCAACCCTGAACACGAATCCTACGCGAAAGACACCCGGCTGTGCGCCGCCCTTTTGATTGAGCCGCAAAATGTCGAGGACGAAGCCGAAACATGCTCTTTGCCTCACGGGGACATCCTCAACTTCTACCAGGTGTTCCCGCTTTATGAGGATGAGCTGGACTATAAGCTGAAGCACGGCACAGACGAACTGACAGACAAAATGGATGAGGAGAATATCAGCTTTGTCGCGGATCCCGCGCGCAAGGATACCATCAGCTATAACAATCTATATAACAGAAACTTCAGCGGCCGGATGGATGACGCATACTGGCATCTTGAAGCCATCAAAAATAAAAAACTGCCCGTAGAAGAGATCGCGGCCTTTAATCACATGGCGATCTATCTGAGCTGGGCCATCGCCCATGATTTGATGAGCGAGAACTTTCAAAAGAAGCACGGTGATATCATCGAAGATGATCTTCGCGAGTTCATCCGGGATGAACTGGACGGACAGCTGACCGGTTCGCTTTTTAACAGCCAGGGCCGCGCTTTTGCCAGCTACTACTACGGATACCGGGCCAGCCCTTATTATCCTTCCGATATCGACGATTATGCCTTTAAATATTTCGGACCTGAGCGGTATAAAGACGAGTCATACCTGCTCATCCCGTTTGATGAAGACTACCGCAAAAACATATCAGAGCTGATTGATCTGCGCTACAAATGCTGGCAGAATCAGCGCTTTGATGAAGAGACCCTCCTGCCTGACCAGACCGCCATCAAGCTGAAAAATTATCTGGACTGCGACTGCGTCTATTTCCCCGCGATGAAAGATGATGATCCTTTCCTGACCGCCTACCGTTACGCCTTCCGCCAGGGAAAAAAGGATGGTTATGTGCCGGTTCTCATCAGGGCCGATGACGAAGATCTGGTAAACTGCCTTTTCGACAACGCTGCCCCGGGAGTGGACAATCCTTTATTGATCTTAAAAAATATCAAAGAGTTCCGGGAGAAGATGCTGAAGGAACCGGTCAAAGACGGAAAAGCCTATCTCGATAAACGGATCGCGATACGCAAACAACAAGCCGAAGAATATGAGCTTGACTGGGCCGAAGAAATCATAAGCAAAATGACGGGCGGCTTTGACCAGTCCCGTCCCTTCAGCTGCTGGAACAATGAAACGCATCTGTCCTATCCCCTCATGCTGGCGAAGATTCCGGTGGAAAATCCCTGGGAAATATTCGCGTATCTGCCTTTCGGAAACTGGCACGACTGCCCCGACACCCCGGATCTGATGGCCGTGGCCAAATACTGGTATGAGAAGTACCAGGCGGTGCCCGCCGTCATGACTAATGAGGAACTGGAATTTCTGCTCCCCGAACCGGTCCCAAAAGACCAGGCCCTCGACCTTGCCGTGGAACATTACGGCTTTTGTGAGAATGTGATCGATCAGGCCCCGGCGGAGCAAACCCTGGGCGCCCTGGCGGATATCCTGTGGCGGTCCCGCCTCTGGTATTTCTGGTGGGAATAAAAAAAGCTCCTAATGGAGCTTTTTCTTATGCTTTAGCCCGGCTGTAGTAGTCATCAATAAACGCCTGATCAGCCTTTTTCACAACCGTTTTACCGTCCTGCTCAAATGCCTGATAGACAGTTACCTTTTCCGCCGTGCCGATGACAAAGCTGAAATCAACATTCGTGGCCACACCAAAGCTGCCCTCTTTGTCCACCGCCAAAAGCGATATCGCCCCTAACGGCCGGCCAATGCCCTGCGCGAAATCGCGCAGCGCCTTCTCACAGGCTAATTCCGCTGATAACCCATTAGCCATATGATTCACACAGGCATAAGACAGACAGCCCTTCATGATCT
>CAZQRT010000082.1:0-3175 GCA_964596105.1 uncultured Erysipelotrichales bacterium
GGATTGGCGACATAGATCATAAAACCCGTGCCGTGATGATCGAGAATAATATGATCCTTGAAAATGCCGGTCACCGTCCCGGTAATATAATGGTACATATCAGCCTCCGATCACGCTTTTCAGCCACGTGAAAAACTTCCTGGCCCGGATGTCTTTATCCGCCAGCATCTCGGGGTGAAACTGCACCGCGTATAAAGGATAGCTGTCATGGCTGACGGCTTCAATGACCCCGTCAGCGGCGGTGGCGGCCACTTTTAAATGCGCCCCGAGTTTCTTGATCCCCTGATGGTGATGGCTGTTGACCAAATCGCCGTCCTGATAAATCCCTTTGAGAAAGCTGTCCGCGCTCAAATACAGCTCATGACCCCAGGTTCCTACCGGTCCGGGCTGATTGTGCATGAGGGCGCCTTCCCGTTCATGGCTAAGATCCTGATAGAGGGAACCGCCGAAATAGACGTTGATGGTCTGAATGCCCCGGCAGATGCCAAAAATTGGTTTTCCCTGTTTCATGGCCTCTTCTAAAAGGCGCATCTCAAACTCGTCACGCTCAAAATCATAGCTTCCTAAATAAGGGCTCATGTTCTCATGATAATAAGAGGGATGGATATCCACGCCGCCGGTCAGAAGGACGGCGTCTAACGGCGCGAGCATTTCTGGCAGGTACGCGAAATCAGTGATAACCGGCAAAAGCACGCAGGGGCAGTCTAAAGCCCGCACGTAGCGTTCATCGGTGCCGGCCCGCGTCATCGCTCCGGTGGGCACCCGGCCCGCGGTTAAACCGATCAGCATAACGGTCACTCCTCATAATCAAACTCAAAGTCCAGCACTCTGACGGTGTCCCCGTCCTGACAGCCGGCTTCGCGCAAGGCTTCAAAGATGCCCATATCTTTCAGACGCTTCGAGTAGCGCTTTAAAGCGTCGTAGCTAGAGAAGCTTGTCATCTGCGTCAGCCGTTCCACCCGCTCGCCTGTTAATTCATAGACCCCGTCAGAAACTTTATTGATCTCATAGCCTTTGCTCTGTTTCTCATCATAGCGGTAAACAACCTTCTCATCGGCGATGGGTTCGGTAAAGACGGGATGGCTGTCCAGAAGATCCGCGATCGCGTAGAGGGGCTCTTTCAGCCCGTCGTTCATATAAGCAGAGACGGGATAAACTTTCTGTTGCACTTTTTTAACAAATGCTTCATAGCGCGCCGGGGCTTCCGGCATATCCATCTTGTTGGCGAGGATGATCATCGGCCGCTTCAAAAGGTCGGGGTTGTAGTCTTCCAGCTCCTGGTTGATGGTCACAAAATCATCATAAGGGTCGCGCCCTTCCAGGCTCGCCATATCGACCATATGGACAATCACGCGGCAGCGCTCGATATGTCTTAAAAACTGATGCCCCAGCCCTTTGCCCAGGCTGGCCCCTTTGATCAGGCCGGGAAGATCCGCCATGACAAAGGAGCGGCCGTCAGGCGCGCTGACCACGCCGAGATTGGGGATCATGGTCGTAAAGGGGTAGTCGGCGATTTCCGGTCTGGCTTTGGATACCACCGATAACAGGGTGGATTTTCCCACCGAGGGGTATCCCACCAGTCCGACGTCCGCCAGCAGTTTCAGCTCGCAGATGAGGTCTTTTTTTTCTCCCGGTTCACCGCGCTCACAAATCTGGGGCGCGGGGTTGCGGCTGGTCGCGAAGCGGCAGTTGCCTCTGCCGCCGCGGCCGCCTCTGGCGATGACCGCTTTCTGCCCGGGGGTCACTAAATCCGCCAGCACCCGTTCATCACGGGCGTCTTTGATCACCGTTCCCACGGGCACGCGAATCTCGAGATCATCGGCGCTGGCCCCGGTCATCTTTTTCGGCATGCCGTTCTGCCCGCGGCCGGCTTTATAGACGCGGCGGTATCTTAAATCTAACAATGTGGACAGATGATTGACAGCGACGAAAACCACATTGCCGCCCCTGCCGCCATCACCGCCCGCCGGGCCGCCTTTCGGGACATAGGCTTCTTTGCGGAAGGAGACAATGCCGTCCCCGCCATTGCCGGCTTCGACATGGATCGTCGCTTTATCGACAAACTGCATATATGCTCCCTCCCTTCAAAAAAAAGGCGTCGGAAAGCCCGACACCACGTTGTTTCTTTACGCTTCAACCGGATAAACGGAAACCTGTTTGCGCTTCTTGCCCATATGCTCGTAACGCACGACGCCGCTGGTCAAGGCAAACAAAGTATCGTCGCCGCCTCTGCCGACATTGCGGCCGGGATGAATCTTCGTTCCCCGCTGTCTGAAAATAATGGCTCCCGCCTGGCATTTCTGCCCGTCGGAAAGTTTCATGCCGAGCCGTTTCGCTTGCGAATCACGGCCGTTCTTGGTGGAACCGACACCCTTTTTACTGGCGAAGAACTGTAAGTCTAATGTGTATTTCATGTTCATTGCACCTCCTGACAGGTAATTTTCACAAATTTCTCATACTTTTCCGAAACTGTCTCAAGCTGGATGAGCAGCACCTGACAGATCTCGTTACCTTTCGTGCCGCGGACGTTAACCGTCACGCGGTTTTCTTCCACTCTGATATCACATTCTTTCGCGCATAATTCATCGAGGGCGTTTAAGCCGCCAAAGAGGATCGCGCTGACGCCGGCGCAGACAATATCCTCACCCTTTTCGGCATACCCGGCGTGGCCGGAAACCTGCAGGGATAAGATCTCATCTTTTTTTTTGCGCACCTGAATGTGAATCATACCGAAGCGTGAATGGCTTCGATCGTCAATTTCGTATAAGGCTGACGATGGCCGTATTTCTTGTGGTAGTGCTTTTTCGGCTCGTACTTGAAGACGACGACCTTTTTCGCCTTGCCCTGCTTTTCTACCCGGGCTGTGACGGTGGCTCCCTCAACATAAGGCGTGCCGATCACACTGTTTTCCCCGCCGATATAAAGCACCTTGTCAAAGGTATAATCCGCTCCCGCCTCAACAGGAAGCTTCTCGACATAAATCGTGTCGCCCTCTTCTACCTTCAACTGCTTTCCGCCGGTTTCAATAACCGCATACATTTTTTCTTTACACCTCCAGTTTTAGACTCGCCATTTCCGGTCGCTAAGCGTTAAACACGGAACTGGGCGGTTGCAAACATGGTTTTGCAACATAGCTATTTTAGCATCGTAAAATCCTGTTGTCAATGAATTAATG
>CAZQRT010000083.1:0-2981 GCA_964596105.1 uncultured Erysipelotrichales bacterium
TGATCAATGCTGTAACGGGTATCCTGTCCCATAGAACCGGACATATCAAAAACAATGACTAAATCAACGGGACTAGGCGGGAACTCATTGATGATCTGGGAGCTGGCCAGGGCAGAATAAACATGGGCAAAATCAGCATTAAAACTGACACTGCCGTCATATCCATCAAAATTCTTACTTAGCGGTATACTATTATCATTATCATCATAAGCAACCACACTCTTATCCGTCCAGACCCGGCCGGCATAACGGGAGCCATTCTGATCGTTTAAAAGCTTGTCCTTGTAAGTCTCCATGGTATTAGGATCAGCGATACGGTTGATGACCGCTTTAGTTGCTTCGCCGTCTTTGGCCTGAACTCCTATCGTTGATATACTCATGCATAAACACATGATCACCAAAAGCCATTTACGAAAACCAGATTTTTTCATAACAATCAACTCCTGACAATTATGTATTTCTTACCACTTTTTGGGCATTTCTAAAGAAATATCCTTCTCATTTCAATAAAAATATCGCAAACGCGCAGTGAAAAACATATGAAAGCCAAGCAATATTACGGGTTGATTTTATCACTTTCACAATTCGGGTTCAAGATGCCCCCCCCCGATATAAAATGAATATTTTTGGCTTGCCATGGGCAATTTGAATATAATATTTCTATGATTTATGATTTTCACAAACTGTATAATTTGCAAATCAAATTTATACCCTCTTTATCCTGTAAACTAAAAAAGGCAAGGCTTCACTGTGAAGCACTTGCCACCATTTTCCGTTCCGCGATATGCCAGAGAATCGCCATAATAACCGAGGTTATAATCCAGCTGATCGGGAAGCACAGGTAAATCGTCTCCAGGGTGCGATGAGCCGGGAATACCGTCCACAGCCACAACAGCCGCACGCCGCAGATGCCGATAACCATGAGGATTGTCGGCATGGTCGAATATCCCATGCCCCTCAGGGAGCTTACAAAGACATCCAGCACGCCATTGAGCACCAGCATCGTCGCCACATACAAGAGCCTTGTCATGCCGACATCGATGACTTCCGGATCATTCGTATAAAGGCTCAGCACCAAAGGTCCGGCCAGATAAACCGCGACCCCGAGCACCGTGCTGGACACAATCACCAGAAACAGTGTGACTTTGACAATTTTGCGGATCGCCTGATAGTTTTTCGCCCCGACATTCTGACTGGTAAAAGTAATCGTCGCCTGGGTAAAAGCCATCATTCCGATATATACAAAGTTCTCGACATTGGCCGCCGCGCTGTTGCCGGCGACAATAACCGATGAATCAAACGAGTTGATCGAGGACTGAATCACCACATTGCTGATGGAAAACATCATGCCCTGAATGCCGGCCGGAATACCGATCTTGACAATATCCAGAGCCAGCCCCCAGTTCATCCTTAACTTGCGAAACTCAAAACGCGTCTCATCTTTCTCCCGCATCAAGACAAAAAGAACCAGAAACGCCGCCACCGCCTGGGAAATCATCGTCGCCAGCGCTACCCCGGCGACACTGAGTTTCAGGACAATGACAAAGAAAAGATTCAGGACCACATTCAAAATTCCGGAAACGGTGAGAAAATACAAAGGCCGCTTGGTGTCGCCCTTGGAACGCAGAACCGCCGAGCTGAAATTATAAATCAAAGCAAAAATCATGCCGATCCAGTAGATCCGCATGTACAGCTCGGATAGGCCGATAATATCCTGGGGAGTGGACATCACATTCAACATGAAACGCGAGAAAAACTGCCCCGCGATCGCTAAAAAAACGCCCCCGAAAAGCGCGATGCAAAGCGAAGTATGAACCGCCTGACTGACCTTCTCTTTCTCCTGACTGCCCATCAGCTTGGCGATGACGACATTCGCGCCCATCCCCAAACCGTTAAAAACCGCCGTCAGCAAGAAAATAATCGATCCCGTCGCGCCCACCGCGGCGAGCGCCTGCTGACCGGCGAACTTGCCGACCACAATCGTATCCGCCGCGTTAAACAGCATCTGCAAAAAGTTCGTAAACATCAAAGGCACTGAAAAAATAAAAATGTTTTTCAATAATGGTCCATTCACCATATCAATGGTATAATTCTTTTCCTTGCGCACAACGTTTCCTCCTTTAAGCGAGGACAAATGTAACACATTTTGACAGTTTATGCAAATCAAAAGACGTGTCGTCACCTTAAATCTATGCTAAAATGCCCGTAGCGAAAGAAGGATGATGCCATGACAGAAATTGCCCCCTTTGCCTATTACCAGTCTAATCTAAAGACCTTCATCCTGCCCGAAAACCTCACAAGCATCGGCCGCTTCGCCTTTTATTCCTGTCCTGATCTGACGCAAATCGTCATTCCCGAAAGCGTCAAAAGCATCGAGACAAGCGCCTTGGCCCAGTGCCCCAACCTTCGCTCCGTCATCATTTTGGCCCCGCTGACCACCCTGCCAAAAAGCCTGTTTTACCACTGCCAAAGACTGGAAAACATCGTTTTGCCCGATACTCTTGAAGCCATCCCGGAAACCTGCTTCGCCTACTGCCGGTCGCTAAAAACCATCCGGCTTCCTAAGAATTTACGAATCATCGCAAAAGAAGCCTTTAAGCATTCCGGCTTAAAAGAAATCACATTACCGGATAATACAGAAGAGATTCACGAGCGCGCTTTTTATGACTGCTCAAGTCTGGAGAAATTTGTGGTCAACGAAAAACTGAAAAAGATCGGCTTCGCCGCCCTGCAGACCCGCGGCTCTCTTACCTTCATCAGCAACGACACCCTGAAACTGAAACCGGCGATGTTTGATGAAGAGTATCAGTTAAACTTCAACCGCGAAAAAAATCGCGACTATCTTTTTAAAAACAGCTACCTTCCAAATATCTCTTTAAAAGACTGGAAACCTTCCCGCGCCGCGGTTTTGTTTACCAATTTTCTCGAAACCTTTGACCGCCATGACGCTCAAAGCAAAGCTATTTATATGAGCCAGTTTG